>NZ_JBWKPM010000002.1:0-316046 GCF_059418245.1 Roseateles sp. GW821-FHT09B06
GACTTCCCGTTTTCTCGACATTCAACATCAACGCTTGTTCTTCTGGGCGTGATGATAGGTTTTGTTAGCTGCTCTAAATGCAGCAGCGGCTTTTAGGAGCGCCGCAATCGGCCGCAATCGGCAGTGGGCGGCCCTATAAAACCCAACGGCCCCGAAGGGCCGTTGGGGGAGCATGGAGACTCCGAATCAGGATGGTTTGCACGGTGACCTCACACAACAGCGGAAGGTTCCTGGCTCGTATAAAGAGCCGTTTTATACGGGCTGCAATTGCAGCCGCGATTCCGTGCAGCCCCGCCACACCAGGGGCAGGCCGAGGCTCACGCGGGCCAGCGCGATGCGCCCGGCCAGCGTGGCCTGGTCGGCCGCGCTGAAGCGATGCCACCGCTCACGGGCGGCCTTGGCGATGCGCGCGGCATGGTTCTGCTCGGCATTGAAGATGATGAAGACGCCGCCCAGGACGTAGGGCAGCTCGGGGTGCACGCGCCGGCCGACGTGCTCGGCCATGGCGCAGATGCGCATCAGCTCCGCTGTGCCCTTCGGGGCGGACTCGGTTTCGCAGGCATAGAGCTTGTCGCCCTTGATGAGCACGGCATCAACGTGCTTGCCCAGGCGCTTGAGCAGCATGTCGCGGCTCACGGGCGCGCGGCCGTTGATGAGGCCGTGTTCGTTGAAGGCCTGGAAGCCTTGCGCCTGCTTGTGCAGGCACCAGCGGCTGGTGAGCGCGTGATGGGTGAAGGTGGCCCCGCTGACGCTGGCCAAGTCGAGGCCGTGATGCGCGGGGATGCCGCGCAGCTCCAGTGCCGCAGCACCGGGGCGGGTGATGACCAGGCTGGTTCCGCCCAGGGCGTTGGCGCGGGCTTTTAGCTCGCCGGTCTGGAGCAAGCGGCGCACGGTGCGCTGTGCCATCTGTTCACCGAAGCGAGCATCCGGCCAGCAGGCGGCCGCAAGGTCGGCGCAGCGCAGGTGCCCGTGCGCGGCCACGGCTTGCAGCACGCGCAGCCGATTGGCCGCCGCGCGTTCGCGCGAGGTGGGTTGCTTGGGGCGCGGCGCCGGTGGGCGCAGCAGGCCGCCCAGGAGGTCGGGGGAGAGTTTCATCAGGAGACACCTCGCATCGGTTCGATGCCAGGTGTAGCGACGGCTCAACATCCTGCCGACGCATCTGCCGATACGTCTGGAGCCCCGGCACGCTCGCAGCAGACGCTGCCAGCTCAAGGCCGGGACTCCGGGCGGCTGACCAGGTGCTTTACGCGGCTAGGGCCGCCCGCACCTTCTCCGGGCTGGACGCCCCTCGTCCTCCGTCCAATACAGCGCCGCTGCCTGCACCCCACCCCGCCTGGACGTCGGCGCGTTGCACAGGAAGCCAACCCGCACTGCGAGCAGCGTGCACCGTGACCGGTTTTCGCTTCGAGGCTGGACGCCTCGTCTTCGTCCGGGTTGGCTTCCTGTGCTGCGCTCCGTCAGCGGCGTACCTCACGCCCACTGCGTGGGCTGCGGTCCCGGAACCCTCGTGCGCCTGGGGGCGCACCAGCGCTTGGGC
Source organism: Roseateles sp. GW821-FHT09B06 (assembly GCF_059418245.1). Taxonomy (NCBI): domain Bacteria; kingdom Pseudomonadati; phylum Pseudomonadota; class Betaproteobacteria; order Burkholderiales; family Sphaerotilaceae; genus Roseateles; species Roseateles sp. GW821-FHT09B06. The sequence goes on from NZ_JBWKPM010000002.1 coordinate 1,538, forward strand.
CGCGCTTCGAGGATTCCGGCTCCCCCGGCGCTGCGGCAACCCGCTGGGGCGGGTGCGCCTTCGCGTCAGGCCCGGCACCTGCCAGGCCTGCCCGCTGTCCTGCGGCAGCGGCTGCGAACAGCCCAGCCCTTCAGCGCCGCCAGCGCTGCAAGGCCACGAACAGCTCCAGGTGGCGCAGCTCGTGTTCGCTCAGGTGCTGGCCAGCGGCGTGGAGGGCCTCGGTCAGCGCGGCCAGCGGGCCGTGCGGCGTGGCGCTCAGCGACGGGTCGGCGTGGCCGTCGTCGGTGAGCAGGCGCAGCGGCGCAGGGCCGTCAGCGTCGAAGAGGTACCAGGAGGGATGGGGTTGGAGGCGCATGACAGGAAGCAAGTGGTTTGCTCCCTGTAGCCACCGACCCACCTAGAGTTTTTTCTCTATCCGGTACTTAACTTCAACCTTGCGAAGCTGCCCACCATTGATGGAGACCTCCACATGGTCCCGTTCAAGGAACACCCGGGCTTCTTCTGCTTGAACCGACAATATGCTGTCTGAGGACCAACTCAGCACCAACCCTTGAACTTTGTCTGCTCGCCAGACAGCTTCGCCAGACGGACCACTCCCTGCAGGAAGAACATAAATCTCAGTGGGAGTAGGTACCGTTGCATCGGTTTGGCGAGCAAATGTGGCAGCCTCGACGAGGCCATCATTTGTGCGTTGTCGAGACAGCTCATCCAACTTTGGAGAACAAGCCGCCAACAAGAGAGCCGCGAGGCAAATAGTTCCGGCTCTCATTGGCCACACCCACAACGGGCGTACTGCATGCCAGCTCGAATCATCGCCTGGTCAGCAGGGTCATCGCCATAAGGAGCCTTACCGAATGGCGAGCCCCATTCCGGCTTCGATGTTCCAGCGCGCGTCTGCGCCCAACCTGCCATCGGCAGAAGAATAGCCCCGTACCCCGCTGCCTCCCCTGTGGCTCCATAGTTGAAGTTGCCGAAGTCTTGGTACTGAGCGCCCTGTTGCTTGTAGTCCCATCGCCCCTGATTCCTAACCGCCGCATAGAAGGGAACGATGCCCATGCCAGGGCTGGCTTCTCTGATGTTCTTATCGAGCTCCGATTGTTTTGGGCAGCTGTTCTCAGAGCCTGGCATTTTCGGAGGCGTGGGGCAGGAACAGGCGGCGTGATTGCCGCCACCTGTGCCACCCGCCAATCCCATCGGGTCCACCATGCTCAGCGGGTTTCCGCCGACATAGGCATACGTATTGATGCCGCCTGCAAGCCCGATGGGGTCAGATTGGATGTACCGCCCGAGTTGCGCGTCATAGTACCGGTTCCAGTTGTACCAGAGCCCCGTCTCCGCATCGTAGTACTGACCGGGATAGCCGATGTTGAGCCCGCTCACGCTGTCCTGCAACACTTGCCGGTCGAAGGCGGTGTTCGCCGCGCGCCAGACGACCTGGGCGGCCGCATTGCTCAGCACTTCGGGCCGGCCCAGGTGGTCGTTGTGGCTGGCAAAGAACTGCCCGTTCCTGACGATGCCCAGTAGTTCGCCGCCCAGCCATACATAGCTGGTGGTGCCGGCGGGGCCTGTCTCCATCAGCAGTTCACCGCCGGGGCCGTAGACAAAGCGCGTGCTGCCGGCTGCCGTGGTCTTCATGACGCGCTGGTTCAGGGCATTGCTCAGGTAGCTGTTGACGGTGCCCTTGATGTTGGCGCTGTTCATGCGGTTGAAGCCGTCGTAGCCATAGCTGTGGCTGCCGTCCCAACGGCTCTCGCTGTTGACATTGCCCACAGCGTCATAGCCGAAATTGCGCCACGTCGCGCCGCTGGTCGCCGCCAGGCGATTGCTGCCGCTGGCCATCACATGGCTGAGGTAGCCGCCGTAGGCCGTCTGGTTTCCCGCGGCGTCATAGGTAAAGGTCGTCTGGCCGGAGGCGTCGTTAATGCGTGTGAGACGGCCTTTGCCGTAGGTACCTTCGTCGTAGGTAAAGGACTCCGTCACCCCGCCGCTGGTTCTCGAGGTTTGACGACCCAATGCGTCCCAGCCATAGCTGATGGTGACACCGTTGGCGCGCAGTTCGGAGCTGAGCCGGCCGGCGGAGTCGTAGGTGTAAGTCGTGACGCCGGTGTCCGGGCTCGTGCGCGTCAGGACCTGACCCAGGCCGTTGTAGGTAAACAGCGTGCTCAGCGAACGCGGGTCGGTGACCGATTGAAGGCGACCGGCGTTGTTGTAGGCATAGGCAATGACGCCGCCATCCGGCGCCGTGGTCTTGAGCATGCGATTGGCTGCGTCGTACTCGAATGAGGTCTTGCGACCCACTACGTCGGTCCGGCTCAGGAGATTGCCGTTGTTGTCATAGGCGTAGCTCAACTGCTGCCCGTTGTTGCCGTTAACCGCCGCGTAGAAGGGAACGATGCCCATGCCAGGGCTGGCTTCTCTGATGTTCTTATCGAGCTCCGATTGTTTTGGGCAGCTGTTCTCAGAACCTGGCATCTTCGGAGGCGTGGGGCAGGAACAGGCGGCGTGATTGCCGCCACCTGTACCACCCGCCAATCCCATCGGGTCCACCATGCTCAGCGGGTTGCCCTCGACATATGCATACGTGTTGATGCCACCCGCCAAGCCTATCGGGTCACTTTGGGTGTATGTCACGCCGATGCATCGTTGCCAAAGTTGGGGGCGATTCGCGGAGACTCTACGAACATGCACCGTCCTCGTCAGGCTGAGGAACATTGCGCGTTTGCTCTACACGCCGACCAAACTCTTTCCTCGAAGCGCACAACTGCCTGACATCCAACTTGCGCACAGCAGCTAGCCGCGTACAGCTGTTGTCTTGCGCGAATGCAGCCATCTGTTTGCGCATCAGCGACGAGAAGCGCTTTGCCCGTTTCGCCGCGGCGCACGACCACTCAGACCCGATTTCCCCATCAAGCTTGAAGAGCGCCAGCTCCACGAGATACCTGTCGGCAGTCTGGGATTGCGACTGAGCAAGCGCCCTAAGACTCGCCGACCAACGAGTTGACGCATCCGATGCAGGCGGTGGCGCTTGAAGCTCAATGAATGCCTCGACGCCTTGGAGAAAGGCTTGTCCTTCCGGTGAGTCAGCACCCTTTGCCTGCGCCCCAAAGAAGAGTGCGAACGCCATCGTCACTACCGTGACCAGCAGCATGTAGCGCGACCTCATGGGCCAACTCGCAGTGTGTTGCCTGCGCCGCCCGCCCATTCGGCGCCCAAAAACTCATTCAAGGCGCGAATGGTATCCACCGTGCCCGTTACACACCCTTCAGAACAGAAGGGTCCCTTCTTCGATGGACCAAACGGATTGTCGCAGCTATGGCTGCGGATATTGCTCCGCGACGCATCTACTTGCACGGGAGTGAGAACGCGACCGCCGGGCTTGCCTGACTTGCCGTTCATGTCCCAGTACCAATGCCCAGTCGGAATCGGCCCAACTCCAGAATCGCCAATACATGCGGGGTTGTTCTTGCATCCCGGAATGCTGTTATTGCCAGACGCGAACTGCCCGCTAAATCCTGCTTGACCGGTCAGGTCGGAATAGCAGTTCATCGCCCCAGATGAGATGGAGTAGAAGCATTGCGCGAGCCCGGCAGGGTCAATTCTCGAAACCGGATTGCCGCCCACATAGCTGTAAATGATTGCCCCCGACGACCAATCGTCGTAGGGCAAGGCATTTTTCCTAGTCGCCTCAAGGGCTTGCGGGTGGATGACGAAGACGCGCTCCCTGCTGTCTGTATTTTTTGCTTAGAGGCACATTCTGTCCGCGCGCCCGCACGCGGGCAACCTGGGTGAGGGTTATCCAAGGCAACGGCGACGCGGGACCTGTCGCAGATGCTGGCCGATGGGCAGCTCTGGAGCCACGGGGTGGGCAAGGCCCTGCGTTACTACGTCAATGTGCCCGGGTGGGCGCATGGCCTGGGTGAACCGGTGTGAGGGTCAGGTCTTCATGTGAGCGGTTTGAGAGCCCCGTTTCCGGAGCCCTCTCCGTACTATCGCTTGCCGAAGCGAAGCGATAAAAGGTCACTCAGGCGACTCAGAATCTTGACAACCTTCCAGCCGCTTCAACGCTGACAATCGGCGCGAAAAAGGGGAGGTGATCTTTACAGACCTCCTCCCCTGGTTTCAGTCGATGAATGCTAGCTAGTCGCCGGATCCACCCACCGGAATCTTCACAGACTCAACTGACCGCTCGCTAGAACGGGATGTCGTCGTCCATGTCGTCGAAGCCGGTGGCCGGCTTCGGCGCGGGGGCCTGGCGCGGCGCCGGGGCGCGCGGCGCGGCGGCACGCGGTGCCGGGGCGTCGAAATCGCCGCCGCGCTCGTCGCCGCCGGCGCCACGGCCGCCGCGGCTGTAGCCGCCGCCACCACCACCGCCGCCGCCACCCATCTCGTCACCGCCCTCGCGGCTGCCCAGCAGCTGCATCTGGTCGGCGATGATCTCGGTGGTATAGGTGTCCTTGCCTTCCTTGTCCTGCCACTTGCGGGTGCGCAGGCGGCCCTCGACATAGAGCGGGCGGCCCTTCTTGCAGTACTGGCCCACGATCTCGGCCAGCTTGTCGTTGAAGACCACGCGGTGCCATTCGGTCTCTTCCTGGCGCTCGCCGCTCTCGCGGTTCTTCCAGTTGCGCGTGGTGGCCAGGCTGATGGTGCAGAACGCCACGCCGCTGGGGTTGTAGCGCAGTTCCGGGTCGCGGCCCAGGTTGCCGATGAGAATGACTTTGTTGACCGAGGCCATGATGCGCTCCGCTGGCGTTTTGTATCCGAAGGAGGGGATTATGCCGCCCCGCCCGGCAGCGCCCCCAGCGACCGCTCATGGCCCGCTTCCCGCACTTGGTCGCCGGGCCCGCCGTGTCGCGCAGCGCCCCCCTAAGATCGCGGCCATGTCCTCGGCCCTGCCCCGCCCCGAATCCAACCGCCGCCTCTGGCTGGCCTATGCCGGCCTGTGCCTGCTGAGCTGGATGCTCTATGCGATGGCCGGCGCCGAGCTGCAGCGCGGCCTGTGGCAGCTGTGGGGCGCCGCCTACCAGGCCACCCTGAGCCTGACCCCGCCGATGGCGCTGGGCATCCTGGTCTGGCCCTGGGCGCGCGCGCTGCAGCGCGCCGAGCATGGCCCGCCGGCGCTGCTCATGCTGCACGGCGTCGGCGCGCTGCTGTTCGCGCTGGCCTGGCAGTTGCTGGAGTTCGCGCTGGCCTGGGGCCTGTTCGGCCAGCTGCACGCCGAGGCGGTGTTCGAGCAGACCGTGCTGTGGCGCGGCATCTGGGGCATATTCGTCTATATCGCGCTGGCCAGCGGCTTCACCGCGGTGCTGAACGCCCGCCAGGCGCGCGCCAGCGCGGTGGCGGCGGCGCAGGCCGAGTCGGCGCTGGCGCGCGCCGAGCTGTCGGCCATCAGCGGCAAGCTCAATCCGCATTTCCTCTTCAACACCCTGAATTCGCTGATCGCCCTGACCCGCAAGGACGCCAAGGCGGCCGAGGCCGCGCTGCTGCGCTTCGCCGGCATGCTGCGCTATGTGCTGGACACCAAGCGCGGCGCCGGTGCCCGCGTCAGCCTGGCCGAGGAGGTGGATTTCGTGCGCGACTACCTGGCGCTGGAGACCCTGCGGCTCGGGAACCGGCTGGCGGTGGACTGGCAGATCGAGCCCGCCACCCTGGACGACGAACTGCCGCCGCTGACCCTGCAGCCGCTGGTGGAGAACAGCATCCTGCACGCCATCGCACCGCGCGTGCAGGGCGGCAGCATCAGCATCACGGCGCGCCGCGATGCGCTCAACCAGGGCCTGGCCCTGACCGTGCAGGACGACGGGCCCGGCTGCGACCCGGCCCGGCTGGAGGCCGACGCCCCCGGACGCCGCGGCATCGGCCTCTCGGCCCTGCAACGCCGCTTCACCCTGGACTACGAGGGCCGCGCGCGGCTCGTGGTCCACACCGCCCCCGGCGCGGGCTTCCGCGTCGACATCTGGATACCTCAATGACCCATCCCCTACGCGCTTCGCACGCCCCCTTCGAGGGGGCAAGCCCGGCAAGGCCGGATCCTCGGGCTTCGCTGGGTCGGCGCCCTTGCCTGCCCAGGTCCGTTGCGCCTTGGAGCCTGATATGAGTGCCCACAAGATCCGAACCCTGATCGCCGAGGACGAACCGCTGGCCAGCGAGGCCCTGGCCGACTGGGTGCGCGAGATGCCCCAGCTGGAGCTGCTGGCCTGCTGCGCCGATGGCGCCAGAGCGCTGGCCCAGATCCAGGCGCTGCAGCCCGAGCTGGTGCTGATGGACATCCAGATGCCCGGCATGACCGGTCTGCAGGTGCTGCGCGCGCTGGGCGAGGCCGGCCTGGAGCGCCGCCCCGCGGTGATCTTCACCACCGCCTACGACGAGCATGCGCTGACCGCCTTCGAGCTGCACGCGGTGGACTACCTGTTGAAGCCCTTCGCGCGGGAGCGCTTCGTCGAGGCGGTCGAGCATGCGCTGGCCAACCTCGGCAGCATGGCCCTGCCCGCCACGCTGGAGGACGCGCTGCGGCAGCCCAGCGAGGCGCCGCTGACGCGCATCCTTGTGCGCGACCAGGGCAAGATCTTCCCGCTCAATGTCGAGGCGATCGAATACCTGCGCTCCGACACCAAGTACACCGCGATCGCCAGCCGCGGCCGGCAGTTCCTGGTGCGCCTGCCGATCACCAGCTTCGAGACCCGCCTCGACCCGACGCGCTTCCTGAAGCTGCAGCGCAGCTGCATCGTCAACCTGGATTTCGTCGAGGCGATGACGCCCGACGAGAGCTCGCAGCTGGTGGTGCAGATGCAGGACGGCACGCGCTTCACGGCCAGCCGCGAGGTCTCCAAGCGCCTGCGGGAGCAATCGATATGAAATCCTCCGCCTTCCTTCGCTTGCCCGCGCTGCTGGGCGCGCTGCTGGGCGCGCTGGCCCTGCCCCTGCAGGCCCAGACCGGCGAGGGCCGCATGTACACGCCCGGCGCCTTCGAGCGCCTGGAGCTGAGCGGCGCCGCCAATGTGCGCCTGACCCAGGGGGAGCGCGATCAGGTCTTCATCGCCGGCGACGCCAAGACGCAGGAGGGCGTGGAGGTCGATCTGCACGGCGACCGCCTGACGATACGCCCCTCGGGCGGCTGGAAGTTCTGGAGCCCCGCGCGGCTGCAGATCGACATCCAGATGCGCCAGCTGCGCCAGCTGGTGCTGTCCGGCGCCGGCGACCTGCATGCGGCCGGGCCGATCCGCGCCGAGCAGCTGACGCTCAGCATCTCGGGCGCCGGCCAGGCCCGCTTCGACGATCTGCAGGCCGAGCGCCTGCGCTTCGTGATCTCCGGCGCCGGCGACGGCCTGCTCAAGGGTCGGGTCCAGGATCTGCAGCTGCAGGTCTCGGGCAAGGGCAAGCTGCTGGCCGAGGAGTTGCGCGCCCAGCGTGCCAATGTGTCGATCAGCGGCGTCGGCTCGGCCAGCCTGTGGGTGCAGGAGGACCTGCGCGTCGGCATCTCCGGCGTCGGCACGGTGGAATACTGGGGCCAGCCCGAAGTGCGGCGCAGCTCCTCCGGCATGGCCAGCATCAGAAGCCTGGGCGGCAAGCGCTGAGGCGCCGGGGCGATGGCCGGGGCTCGGGGCTCAGGGCTCGCCGTCCCAGTAGTCGAGGCTGCTCTCGCGTCGCTGGATCAGCGCCGGCCCCTTGGAGAACACGCCCACCTTGCCCGAGTCCGGGTACTCGCAGACCTCGGGCCGCTCCTGGGTGCTGATCGACAAATACTTCAGCTCGGCGTCCGAGCTGTTCAGGATGTGGTGCGGATAGTCCGGCCCGCAGGGAATGAAGATCACATCGCCCGCCTTGATCGGCAGCAGCTCGCCGGCCACGCGCAGGGTGCCCGTGCCCTCCAGCACGATGAACATCTCCTCCTGGCTGTGGTGGAAGTGATAGGGGCAGCTCTGCTTGCCGGGCGGCACGGTGTCGATGCCGCAGCCCAGCTTGCGCGCCAGCGTGCCGTCGGAGACGGCACCGACCAGGCTGTCGTAGCGCGGCTCGCGCTCGAAGCGCTCGCGCGGCACCTCGTGGAAATTGCGGATCAGCTGGCTGCGCAGCGCGCTGGCGCGGTCGTCATCACTCATGCGGTCACTCCATGGCGGGGAGCCGCCATCATCGCCCCTGCCCCCGCCCGGGAGCAAGCGCGCCGCCGACGGCGCGGCGCCCGCTCAGCGCGAATGGCGGCGCCGCGAGACCGCCGTGCCGATCACCAGCAGGCCGGCCAGCAGCATCAGATACTCGTCGGGCTCGGGCACGGCGGTGGTGAAGCTCAGGTTGTCCAGCACGATGTTGTTGCCGGCCACGCCGAAGCCGTAGATGTCGGCGCTGGCACGGCTGAAGCCGAGGAACCGGCCCTGGTCGTAGCCGTCCCAGTCGGTGTCCACCGAGTAGCTGAACTGCTCCAGCACATCGCCGCTCTTGCCATAGGCCAGCACGGTGAAGGCGTTGCCGCCGGCCGCGCTCTGGAACTGGTTCATGTAGGCGCCCACGCTCTTCACGCCCACGTCGAAGCTGAAGCCCAGTTCGCCGCGCCTGGCCACGAAGCTGCTGGCCAGGAAATGACCCTCGGTCGCCGGGCCGGCGCCGAAGCCGGTCCACAGGCCGTTCTCGCCCAGGTCGCGCGCGACGGCGCCGATCTCGGCGTTCGGGCCGGAGGTCATCCAGACCGCCATGCCGACCTCCGCCGTGCCGACGTCCTCCGGGCCCGTCGTCAGCAGGCCGTCGTAGCCGTTGAAGGTCACGACCCGGCTGGCGCCGAAGCCGTTCGCGTCGTACACCGCGGCGGCCTGTGCCGCGCCCGCCAGGGCCAGCAGCGCGGCCGCCGCCAGGGTCTTGATCTTGTTCATGGTCCGAAACTCCTTGTGAACCGGGGCCGGCCGGCCCCGGGGGTTGTTGCTAGCTGGCTTGGGGGGCTCAGGTCCCGATCACGCCGCCGTCGTCCTTGGTGATCACCACGACGCCGGAGCGCGGGCGGCCGAAGGGCAGCGGGGTCGTGCCGTCCGAGGCCAGCGCCCATTGCGCGGCGGGCCAGCGCGAGTACAGCTCGGGGTTGCTGGCCGGCGCGTCCTCGCCGGGATGCTGGATGCCGACGAACAGGGCCTTGCCGTCCGGCGCCATCGCGATGCCGGTGACCTCGGCATTCGGCGGCGCGGTCAGGAAGCGGCGCGTGATGCCGCTGTTGGGGTCGACGCAGACCATGCAGTTGGCGCCGATATTGACCCAGTCGCCGGCGGCATTGCCGGCCTGGTCGGTCTGCACCCAGAGGCGGCCGAAGGGATCGAACCACAGGCCATCGGGCGCGCCGTAGTCGGCGCTGCCGTTCGGGTCGTCGACGATATTGCCCTTGTAGTTGTTGGTGCCGGACGCATGGGGCGCGAGGCTGGTCTTGGCGTCGCCCGCCTGGACGAACAGGTTCCAGGCGAAGCCGCTCGCCAGCACGCTGTCGGCATCCTCGGTCCAGCGGATGATGTGGCCGTAGATATTGTTGGCGCGCGGGTTGGCGGCATCCACCGCGGGGCGGGCCGAGCCGGCGGCGGTCGAGCCGTCGGGCTGGTTGACGCTGGGGGTCGCCGCGCTGCCGCGACGGTTGTTGTTGGTCAGCGTGCAATAGACCTCGATCTGCGCGAAGCCGCCGATGCGCGGGCGCGCGCCGGTCCATTCCGGGCGGTCCATCATCGTGGCACCGACCGCATCGGCCGCCATGCGGGTCTTGATCAGGATCTTGGCCCGCACCTCGGCATCGTCGACGCCCATGAAGTTCGGGTTGTCGCGCAGGGCCTTGCCGTCCACGCCCAGGGTGCCGGGCAGCAGCGCGATCCAGTCGCCGCGCAGATTGGCACCGAAGCGCGCCACGTACAAGGTGCCGGCGTCCAGCAGGTCGCGGTTGGCGGCGCGGTTCCTGGCGTCGAACTTGCCGGCGCTGACGAATTTGTAGATGTACTCGTTGCGCTCGTCGTCGCCCATGTAGACCGCCAGATGGCCGGCGGCATCGACGACATACTGGGCGCTCTCGTGCTTGATGCGGCCCAGCGCGGTGCGCTTGACCGGCAGGCTCTTGGGATCGTAGGGATCGATCTCGACCACCCAGCCGAACAGGTTGGGCTCCTGCGGGTTCAGCGCCAGGTCGAAGCGCGGATCCTGCTTGTCCCAGCCATAGCCGAATCCGGCCGCGACCACGCCGTAGCGGTTGTTGATCTTGCCCTGCTCGCCGCCGGGCATGGCGCCGGCCGTGCCGAAGTTGCCATTCCAGTTCTCCTCGCAGGTCAGGTAGGTGCCCCAGGGCGTGATGCCGTTGGCGCAGTTGTTGATCGTGCCGTAGACGGTGTGGCCGTCGCTGAGCTGGCCGGTGGCCATGCTGGCGGTATCGCCGATGCTGTACTGCTTGGACTTCAGGAGCGCGTGGCCGGCGGCCGGGCCCGACAGGCGCATCCTGGTGTTGGCGGTCAGGCGGCGGCCATAGGGCGAGTTGCGCACCACCATCCACTTGCCGTTGCGCTTGCGGGCCTCCAGGACGGAGACGCCGTGGGCCGCCTGCGACTTGCGCACATGCTCGATGCTGGCGCCGGCCAGCCCTTGAGGCGTGAGGATCTGCTCGTGGGTGTATTCGTTGTTGGCGCACAGCAGGCCGCGGTCGCCGGTGGGCTTGCCATCGGCGCCGGTGAAGGGCATGAAGGCCATGCCGTCGGTGTGCATGCCGTACTGCAGCGCCTGCTGGGCGGCGGTGTTGCTGGCATCCGGCGCGAAGGGCACGCCGCCGGCGACGATCGGATCGCCCCAGGCGACGAACAGCTCGGCGGTGTAGCCGGCGGGCACGGTGACGCGGTCGGCCACCGGCGCCAGAGCGGCGGGCACGCTCTCGAAGCCGATGCCGGGGAAGCCGACGCCGGGCGGCACCGGCGCGGCCTGCACCGTGCCGGCCAGGCCGGACAGGGTGAGGCCGCCCGCGGCGGCCAGCGCGGTGGCGCCGGCCGAGCCCTTGATGAAGCTGCGCCGCGCCTCGTCGACCTGGGCGATGACATCGTGGATGGACGGATTGCCGGACGGATTCAGCGTCGCGTCGTTGCGGGGATGGCTTGTGCCCTTCATGCGGAACTCCTGCCTGGTTGCACGGGTGGGGTGGGGAGGGGGCTGTGAACGCCCGTGAATGTGCGCCGCCCGCGCGACCGCCGAATGACGCGCTTGAGCCGTTCGGCTCATGCCCGGCTGCCCGCGCGCCCCCCCGATTCGGGGGCAGCAGACGCAGCAGGCGTACCATTGCGCGCTTCGATGAGATCCCAGAACCCTCCCTCCCCCTCCGCCCCCCAGGCCATCCTGCAAGAAGTCTTCGGCTACGGCGCCTTTCGCGGCGCGCAGGCCGACATCGTCGAGCATGTGACGGCCGGCGGCGACGCGCTGGTGCTGATGCCCACCGGCGGCGGCAAGAGCCTGTGCTACCAGGTGCCGGCAATCGCGCGGCAGCGCTCCGGCCAGGGCGTCACCCTGGTGGTGAGCCCACTGATCGCGCTGATGCACGACCAGGTCGGCGCGCTGGAAGAGGCCGGCGTGCATGCCGCCTTCCTGAATTCGACGCTCAGCAGCGAGGACGCGGCGCGCATCGAGCGCGAGATGCTGAGCGGCCGCCTGACCCTGCTCTACGCCGCGCCCGAGCGCATCACGACGCCGCGCTTCCTGGCCCAGCTGAGCTCGCTGCACGAGCGCGGCCTGCTCAGCCTGTTCGCGATCGACGAGGCGCATTGCGTCAGCCAATGGGGCCATGACTTCCGCAGCGAATACCTGGCCCTGAGCCTGCTGCACGAGCGCTTCGCCGACGTGCCGCGCGTGGCGCTGACCGCCACCGCCGACGACATCACGCGCGCCGACATCATCACGCGGCTCAAGCTGGAGGACGCGCGCGTCTTCATCTCCTCCTTCGACCGGCCCAATATCCGCTACACCATCGTCGAGAAGGACAAGCCGCGCGACCAGCTGCTGCGCTTCATCCGCGACGAGCATGAGGACGCGGCCGGCGTCGTCTACTGCCAGAGCCGGCGCAAGGTGGAGGAAACGGCCGAATGGCTGGTGGCCGAGGGCCTGAAGGCCCTGCCCTACCACGCCGGGCTGGACGGCGCGGTGCGCCAGCGCCATCAGGACCGCTTCCTGCGCGAAGACGGCATCGTAATGGTGGCGACGGTGGCCTTCGGCATGGGCATCGACAAGCCGGACGTGCGCTTCGTCGCCCATCTGGACCTGCCCAAGAACATCGAGGCCTATTACCAGGAGACCGGCCGCGCCGGCCGCGACGGCGCGCCGGCCGAGGCCTGGATGGCCTATGGCCTGGCGGACGTCGTGAACCAGCGCCGCATGATCGACGAGAGCCCGTCGAACGAGGACTTCAAGCAGGTGCAGCGCGGCAAGCTCGACGCCCTGCTGGCCTTGGCCGAGGCCACCGACTGCCGGCGCCAGCGCCTGCTGGGCTATTTCGGCGAGGCCAGTTCGGCCTGCGGCAACTGCGACAACTGCATCGCGCCGCCCGCCACCTGGGACGGCACCGAGGCGGCGCGCAAGCTGCTGTCCTGCATCTACCGCTTCCACCAGAACGGCGGCCAGCGCTTCGGCGCCGGCCATCTGATCGACGTGCTGCGCGGCAAGCTGACCGACAAGGTCGCGCAATACGGCCACCAGAGCCTGTCCACCTGGGCGGTGGGCGCCGAGCTGGGCGAGCAGCAGTGGCGCGCCGTGCTGCGCCAGCTGATCGCGCTGGGCCATGTGTTCACCGAGGGCGAGTACAGCACGCTGGCGCTGGCCGAGTCGGCCCGCTCGGTGCTGAAGGGCGAGGTGCAGTTGCTGCTGCGCGTGCCGACGGTGGCGCCCAAGCGCGGCAAGAGCTCGTCGCGCACCGGCGCGGGCGCCAGCAAGAGCGGCGGCCGCGCCGCCGAGGCCCTGGACCTGGACTTCCAGGCCCAGCAGCGCTTCGAGGCGCTGAAGCAATGGCGCTCCGAGGTGGCCAAGGAGCATGGCCTGCCGGCCTATGTGATCTTCCAGAACGCCACGCTGGCCGAGATGGCCAAGGCCCATCCGCAGAGCCTGGACGAACTGGCGGGGATCAGCGGCGTCGGCGCGAAGAAGCTCGAGGCCTACGGGCGCGAGATCCTGAGGGTGCTGGAAGCCTGACAAGGGGCGCGCTCAGACGAGGGCGCATCCTTGCCCGACGCCGGGTTGCGGGCTGGGTGGCACATCGGTCGGGCGGAGTGAGCGGCGGCGATGCGGCGGGCGCTGTCCTTCGACATCGACAGACCGTACTCGCGCTATCTGTCGCTTTGCGATCGCTCGTTGAGCCAGACCTGATCGCGATGTGATTCCATGCATTCGAGCTGATTGCATGGCGCGAATTGCTACCATTCGTGACAAAGCAAGCAGTCAAGGGAGATCCAAAAAATGCTTGAGCTTTTCGACATTGGTCGGCTGGCCCACCGGTACGGTAAGTGGCGTGGCCTCGCCTACTTGGTGGCGGCTGCCATGCCACTTGCCGTGGTCTACCTTCTCGGCACAGTATTCACGATATTGCCGGGCACCGCGCAGCCGCCAGACGCCCTGCAATGGCTCCAGATCATCCTGGGCTGCGTTGCTGTACTCCTCGTCATCTATGGTTGCTATCGCCTTTACCGCGACCACGAGCACCATGACTACATCGAGGATGCAGACCACTATCGACGCCACGGCTGGTAGCCCTCGCCTTCACACGCCGGCGGCTGCGATGCCCAGTGTCACTGAGGTCAGTCCGATTGAGGGGTACTGCCTGCGTGCGGTGCGCCACCATGGGCAAGAACGGCTAACCATGACCAGGGCCACGGTACCTCTGCCAGACAACAAAAGATGGAAAAGCGAACTCCACCCGGATGGGATACGAAGCTGCAGGTGCCCATCGGCGCATCCTTTGCTGGCGGGTGGCCGACGCAGCAGTAGGGGCGAGCCTGCAAGGGATGGCTTGGGATCGAAAGATTCCGCTCAACGAACCGTGATTGGACCGCTCATCACAACGTGAGCATCCATACCTGGACCTGGTTCAACGGAGATATTGAATGAGCGTCAGCGACAAGCCGCTTCTTGTCTACCTGGATAGCAGCGACATATCGGTGATGTCGGACCCAAAGTTTTCCGGCCAGTGGGACGAGGTACGCAGGGGCCTGGAGCGGTTCCTGTCACAGGGCGACATTCGATGCGTATTTTCCCAGGCTCATCTGGTGGAGATGGCACCGACGGATGTTGGCAAGGGACAGCTTGCAATTGCGAAGGTCGACGTCCTTATCGAACTATGCGGAGCGCACGCACTACCTTCACTCGACAACCTGATGCGCGAGGAGCTGAAGGCTCTGCGCGATGGTGTTCCTCCAACACGCGACATTCTCAGCACAGATGGCGAATGGTTTCCGCCAATCGGCGATCTATTTGAGGCAGAAGGCTCCGCGATGTTGCGCGAGGCGGTCACCGATGTGGTCAACGACTTCCCAATGAATCGCGCCCAACGTCGCGCTGCAAAGAGGCTCAACAAGAACGGAGCGCTTACAAATGAGCTGATGCGAAGAATTGAGGGGGATTCCGTTGAGAACGCCGCCAGTGACATGCAGAAGAAGTACCCCATGAGGGACGAGGACGCAGCCTTGTTAGTTGCCTACCTACGAGGCAAGGCAAGCAAGGAGAGTGCAACTCAAGCTTTCTGCGCCGGGCTTCGAGACCCAAGGTGGATGATGCGGTGGTTTGCGGCGGACGGGGTTGAGGTCACGAAGTTCGCGGGGTGGCTGCGAGCCTCGTCTACCACGATGAAGGCGGCCGTCGACCAGTTGGCGAGTCTTGCCAGACAAATCTGTGCGCTTCCCAAGGAAGTCCAGGCGTCTGCTTTTGAGCGGCTCCTATCAATCAAGCCGGAGTGGGACCACTTCCCCGACCAGTTGGCGGAGCGACTCGTTAAGCAACTCGCAGGAGGCGGCACGTCAGAACCGTTGGCACCCATTCCTGCGCAACGAATTCACGAGACTTGCGTCGGACTATCAGTTCTCCTGAGAACGTTCTTCTCAGTTGCTTGGGCGTCGACGTCGCAGCAACCACGGGCGCCAATGGCGAGCGACCTGGGAGACTGCTCCCACGCTATGTATGCCCCGTATGTCGATGTCTTTCGCGCAGACAGCTTCATGGCGTCACATGTTCAACGCCAGACCACGAAATTCGGCACGACGGTCGTACCGAAGCTTAGGGGACTCCTGCCCGCCATTAAGGAGCGGTTGCAGCAATCGCAAGCCACCCTGTGAGCCGGTGACCCAGCCTAGAACGGATGCCAGTTGCAGTAGTAGGTAAATCGCCTTGGGCGTCTTAGACACCAGGGCGCCAGTACCCGTACTAGACACCCATCTGATAGATGCTGGCGAACGCAGATGTCCTTGTACTTGATCAACCCCACGCCCTGCAGCGCAGGCATTGAGCATGTTCTCGTCGTCATTGAACACGGCGCTGCCTTTGGGCTCGAACACCACGGTGCGTACTTCCACGTCCGGTGAGGTGAACGACCAGCGGTCTATCGTGCCGCTTGAAGTGAAGCGATAAGCCAGGCAGTTGTGTCGCATCAGGTCGGTGGGCGTCTCGGGCAGCAAAGAAACCGTCAATCGAATTCCCGGCGTTCTCAGCAGAAGCTTGCAGGCGCTATGCTTTCCAATATCACCCTTCCTTCAGGCACCTATTCGATGAGCGCCGGGTACACGGATATTCAATTGGTCCAGGAGATCTCAAGGCTTGAGACGGCCATCCGAGAATGGGCCCAGGAGCGCGACCTGTGGCTGGACAGCGGGTTCAAGGAGTTTCTTCAGCACGTCGGCGGAGAACCTGGCTCACCCGCAGTGGTGACCGTTCTATGCACCGGCAGCGACCTGATGCGTGTGCTGGATGAAGACCTTGAGGTGGACGGCCCACCGTTCCACGAGTTCGTCGCCTCACTGGGCTTTCTTTGCGAGAACCAGAACGGCTACACCTACTACTTCTACGCAAACGACGAGGCGTTGAACGCGGCGTTCGAATCGTACTTCCATTGGCAGTGGGTCTGCTCGCTGATCCAGCCGGATGCCGGAGACGTTTACGAGGAGCTTTACGCCCACTTCGCAGCCAATCCAGACCAGTTTCACCGCCTCAACCCGCGCGCGTTTGAAATCCTGCTGAGCCGAGTCTTCCAGAACCAGGGGTTCACCACAGAGTTGGGACCGGGCTCCGGAGACGGCGGGGTCGACATCCGCCTCTGGCAACGCGGTCCGCTGGGGGACGTCCTAACGCTCGTTCAGGCCAAACGGTACGCGCCTCACCGCAAGATTGAACTTGACGCCGTCGCTGCGCTCCGAGGTGTGATGGCCGTCGAGGAAGCGCCGAGGGGGATGTTCGTCACGACCTCGACTTATCTGCCGAGCGCGCGGCGGTTTGCTGCTCGAGCAGGAAATGTCATCGAACTCGCGACGACCGCGGACATAGCGCAGTGGTGCGCCACGGCCACGAACGGCATCGTCAAGGACAAGTCTTCGCTCGTGTCCAGGGAGAGAGTCGGTCGCCTGTTGCACCAGGTATCCCTGGCAGCCGACCCAAGGGTGCTGCACACGACCTGGGGGTACAACGCGACCCACAACACCTTCGCGCTGGTCCTCAAGGAGACCAAACACGCCGCGCTGTTGATGTCCCTACCTCTTCGCACGGTGACACACGATGGCTACGGACAGCGAGGGACGCAAGTGCCGTCGTTCGGCGAGGACGCTCTTGGCCACCACTGCGCAGAGACCGTGTGGCGAGCAAAGCGCAAGGTTTACGATACCGGCCGCGTCGGCTACTGGGACGGCAGGCACCTGTACAGCGCGTGGGACGGGAAACCCGCTCACTTCGACTATATGGACTGAGCTCAGGACTCGAAGTACAGGTGATGGGCCGTCTTCCGACGCGCGTTTTCGATCAACCTGGGAGAGTTCGCGCACCTCGACGGCCGCTTTGGACAGTCGCCGACTCTCGCCAGTGAAATTCGACCGGCTGGAATCAGCCTTGAACAGGCACCAGATCTTGCCCTCCGACATGCAGCTCCCGGCCGCATACGAACTTCCGGCAGCCGCTGCAAGCAAGCTCCCGCGGCTTTCTTCTTGATGCCGCCGGAATCGGCGCCCTACTGCAGCGCGCCGTTCAGCACCGCCGCCAGCCGCAGCGCCGCCTGGCCCAGGCGTGCCTTCAAGGTGGCCTCGTGCTCGGCCAGATAGCCCTCGTCGATCTTGTGCGTGGCCGGGTAAAAGCCTTCGGCCTCGACCAGCTTGCAGGACTCTTCGGCCCAGCGCGCGGCGGCGGGCGCCTGCGCCTTGGCCTCGCGGGGCAGCCGGGCGCCGATCTCGGCCTTCAGCGCGGCCGGGCCGCCGGCATGGGCCAGGATCATGCCGGTGTCCCAGAGCGAATGCAGGTTGCGGCCCTTGCCCAGCAGCCGCAGCTGGAACAGATTGCCGCCCTTGTCCTCGCCGTAGCCGGCGTGCAGGGGCTGGTGCACATCGCCGATCAGATGCACCACGTACTTCAGCGCGTGGAGGCGCTTGTCGTCGCCGGCATCCGAGCGCAGCAGCGCCACCTGGGCCTCCAGCGCCTCGACGATGCAGGCGCCCGTGGGGCAGTCGCGCGGCTTCTCGTAGCGGCAATCGCCACGCGGGAAGTTCACATAGTGCCAGCGCCCCGTCGCCGGCGAACGGATCTCGTCGGCCCAGGTCGAGATCGAAGCCAGCGTGGCACCGGGCTCCTGGGCCAGCAGGCGCTGCACCTCGGCGCGGGCCTTGGGGCTCAGGCGCGCCTCGGCCAGGCTCGCCACCATGCGGTGGCCCTCGAAGCCCCAGGCCTGGGCGGCGCCGGCCAGGGAAGACAGGGAAAGAGCGAGCGCGGCGGCCAACGCGGCGCGTGCAACAGGAAACATCCAGGCCTCGGCAAAAGGCCCGGACGATAGCAGGCCTCAAATGAAGGGCGCGTCGCGCATGGCTTGCCGACGCCCCGACAAACACGGCGTGCGGAACGGGCGCCCTGACTTCGTTCCCCGGAACACCCGGCCGACCCGATCCGGCAGCGCCGGCCTTTCTCGTGGAGAGCGCAACAAACGCCGCCTGCCGAGTGCATCGGGTGAGGGGTGGAGCGAGGTCAAGGAGGAGGATCGGGCGCAGCCCGGTCCGGGGGACAGGAGCGGAACCCCTCGCCCGATGCGCTCGGCGCTCGCCCCCGCCCTGCCCAGGCCTGCCGTCGCAGGCGCCGTCTGTTGATGCAGACGGCGCGCAAAGTGCCAAATGAAAAGGCGCTTCGCGTGTTGTTTGGTGATGCTGAAATGACGGCGGCCTGGGCGCAGGAGGACGGGCAGACCTGCTGCTTGGCGTTGCGTTTGGTTCTCTCCGCGAGAGCCCAGCGGTGGAGAAGCCGGGATGCGGGTGTGCGCAATTGCGCAGGTAAAGGAGGAGGGCCGCTGGCGGCCCGGGGACACGGAGCAATTGCGCACACCCGCGTCCCGGCCTAACCCGGTCCTCGCAGAGGCGATCAAGGCCGGGCTGGGAGATCACGAATCAACGCGCAAAGAGCCAATGAAAAGGCCCGGCAAGGCCGGGCCTGGGAGGGCAGCGCACGCAGGTCGCGATGGCGGCCTCAGCAGACAGCCACTTGAGCGCAGCTCAGCTGTGCCAGCCGCAGCGTTTCGCCGGCCTGGTTGCGGCGGCCTTCGAGGACCACGCGGGGCAGCCGATGCACCTGGGCCAGTTGCTGCTGCTGTTCGGACGGCGGCAGCGCGCTCTTGCCCTCGATCACCACGCGCTCCAGCACCATCAGCGGCCGGTCCGGCGTGGCGCCGGCATTCACCAGCATCACCAGGGCAGCGGTCGCGACGACGGCGCTCAGGCTGGCGGTGATCGAACGGGCAATGCGTTGGTTGGTGGTGTTCATGGCGGCTCCTTGCGTGGGTCGATGTCTGTATCGATGGAGTCAGTTTGCGCAAGACCGAGCCGCGTCGCGAGAGCCCTGCGACGAACTGCGCCGGCGCCGTGATCAGCTGGCGCCGGACGCGATGAACGGAAGGGGTGCGGCGGCCGCTAGCGGTAGCGCGCCAGCAGGGTGTCCAGCACGCCCTCGGCCAGCAGCGCCTCGATCGCCCGGTCGAGCGCGGCCGGTTCGATGGTGCTGGCATGCGACAGGGCGCAGCCCGCCTCGTAGCGGCTCAGCAGCAGCGGCGGGTGCAGGTCCAGCGGCGGCCCCACCCGCCGCTCGTAGTCGAGCAGCAGCCGGCTGACCACCGCGTGACGGGTGCGGCCCAGGCTCAGCTTGCGCAGATTGGCGCTGGCATTGGGCGCGTCCTCGCGCTTGAAGCGCGGCCCCAGGGCCCGCTCCAGTTCCGGATAGGTGAAGCCATGCACGGTGCCGATGGGCTGGCCGGACAGCTCGTCCAGGCGCTGCGGCTGCCGCGCGTGGCGCGCGGTGACCAGCAGGTCGGCATTCGGCAGGAAGGCGCGGCTCCAGTGGAACGGCCCCGGCAACCAGGACGGCTGGTAGAAGCACACCAGATCGGCCGCGCCGGCCTGCAGCGCGCCGGCAACGCGCTTGCGCGGCAGCACCATGAAGCGGGCCTGGCGCTGCAGGCGCCGGGCCAGCAGCTCGCCCAGGTCGCGGTGCAGGCCGCGCTGCAGCCGGTCGGCGCGGATCTCGGCCAGGGGCATCTCGGTGCTGGTATCGACCAGCACCACCATCTCCGCCGCCAGGGCCTGCGTGGCCCACAGCAGCCAGCCCGACACCCAGCACCACCGTTTCATCGGCGCCGATGATAACGAGCACCCATGAAAAAGCCCGGCCGAGGCCGGGCTGTCGGATCACCGACGACGGCGCCGCCGCCGCCGCTTCAGCATTCTTGTGGCGTCACGCAGTCGAGCCGGGCCATGCGCTGGCCGTCGAGGCCGCCCGCGGTGTCGCGCTTGCCGACGATCACGACGCGCGGCAGCTGCGCCACCGTCTGCGGCGCGCGCTTGCCCTCGACCACCACGCGCTCCAGCTGCACCACGGCATGCCGCTCGCTCGGGGCGCTGCGATCGGCCAGCACCAGGGCCATCACGGCGGCGCTGGCGACGGCGAGGACGGCGGTGAGAAAGGTCTTGGCGCTGCCGTGCATGGTGGGCTCCTTGGCGGGTTCCGGTGGCTTGTGTCGGTGATGCCAGTGTCGGCAAGGCGGCCGCGGCGAGCCAGCGCCGGGCGACGAGTTGCAGGCAAGGCCGCACGAAATGTCGCCGGCGGCGATGAAGTGACGGGCCCGCGGGCCGCAAAGCGCGAACCCCGCCGGGGCGGCGGGGTTCGTCGATCGCTATCTCGGGAGCAGAGTCACCGCAGCACGCGCAATGCGGCCGTGGCTCTGCTCCGTTCAAGGTCCTGCAAAAGGTGTCAGGCGCATGGGCAGGACCGGTTCAGATGCTGCGGGCAGGCTTGGCTGCGGCCAGGCGGGTCGTGGCGGCCACGCTGCGGCCCTCGATCACGACGCGCGGCAGCTGCGCGACGACCGGCTGTTGACCGCTGGCCTGCACCGACTTGCCGGTGATGACAACGCGCGGCAATTGCTCGACCTTCTGCGGTGCGGCGTGGGCCGCGATGCCCGAGGCAGCAAAGACGATGGCGGCAAGGGTCTGAGCGATGACGAAGCGGGTTTGCATGATGGTGACTCCGGTGCTGGTGGGTTTCGACACCGCCCTTTGCCGTGTCGATGGAGTCAGTATCGGAAGTCATGCCGGCGCTATCCAGGCGATCGCGACGAACTGCGGACCGCGCCGCATGAGCCGTCATCGGCCGCGATCAGCGGTCGGCATCCAGCACGGGCACACCCGCGAGGTGGCGTTCAACGGCTCGGCAGCTCAGTCGCCCAGCACCCGCCGCACCAGCGCCGCCAGATCCTCCAGCGTCTTCTCTTTGTGCAGCAACCCGCGCACGCCCAGGCCGCGCGCCTGGGCGCGCAACGCATCGGTGACATGGCCCGAGCTGATCAGCACCGGCAGCGCCGGAACCAATGCCCGCAGGCGCTGGGCCAGCTCCAGCCCGGTGCAGCCCGGCATGTTGAAGTCGCTGATCAGCAGCTCCACGTCGCCGGCGGCCACCAGGGCCAGGGCCTGCGCGGCATCCGCCGCCAGGCTGACCCGGTAGCCCTGGCGCAGCAGCAGCCCCTGCACGGTCAGGCGCATCACCTCGTCGTCATCCACATAGACGATGTGTCGGCCGCCGCCCTGGCCCTCCAGCGACAGCAGGGGTGCCGGTTCGCTGGGTGGGCCGTCCCAGTCCAGCAGCGGCAGGTAGAGATGGAAGCAGCTGCCCCGACCCGGCGTGCTGTCGACCTGGATCTCGCCCTGATGCGCCAGCACGATGCCATGCGCCACCGCCAGGCCCAGGCCGGTGCCCTGCCCCAGCGGCTTGGTCGTGAAGAAGGGCTCGAACAGATGGCTGCGGGTGGCGCTGTCCATGCCCTTGCCGTCGTCGCGCACCCACAGGTGGATGCGCGGCGCGCTGCCGGGCTCGCGCAGCGCTTCCAGGCCCACCTCGACGGTGCCGGGGCGGCCATCGAGCGCATGCCAGGCATTGGTGCACAGATTCATCAGCACCTGCTGGATCTGGGTGGCATCGGCGCGCACATGCAGCGGTTCGTCCGCCAGCGCCAGCACCAGCCGCACGCCCGGGGGCAGCGCGGTGCGCAAGAGGGCCAGGCTCTCCTGCACCAGGGCCTGCAGCCGCACGGCGCGCAGCTCCTGCGGCTGGCGTCGGCTGAAGGCGAGGATCTGCTGCACCAGGTTGCGTGCACGCTGGCCGCCGATGCGGATCAGGCCCAGATGCGTGGCCGCCGGATGCGCGCCGGGCAACTGCTCCAGCGCCAGCGCCACGTTGCCGAGGATGGCGCCAAGGATGTTGTTGAAGTCATGCGCGATGCCGCCGGCCAGCGTGCCCATGGCCTCCAGCTTCTGAGCCTCGCGCAGCTGGGTCTCCAGTTCGGCGCGGCGCGCCTCGGCCCGCACGCGCTCGCTCAGGTCGATGTCCACGCAGTAGAGTTCGGCCTCGCCGTGGCTGTTGCGCTGCATCGTATGGCTGGAGAACACATGGACCGGGCTGCCGTTCTTGTGCTGCAGCACCAGTTCCTCGGCCGGGGTCGACACCTTGCCCGAGGCCAGCCATTCGCGCGTGGCCTCGATCACGAAGGGCCGCATCGGCGCCGGGATGATCAGCTCCTCCAGCCTGCGACCCAGTGCCTCCTCCTTGCGAAAGCCGTAGAGCTGCTCGCTGGCCGCATTCCAGAAGATCACGCGGCGCTCGGCGTCGTAGCCCTGCACCGAGACCTTCTCCACACCTTCCAGCAGCGCGCGGAAACGGCTCTCGCTGCTGCGCAGCGCCTGCTCGGCCCGCCGGGCCTGGCTGACGTCCAGCAGCAGCGCGTGCCAGAGCACCGTACCGTCCTGCCGCCGCTGCGGCCGCCCGGCACCCTGCAGCCACAGCGGCCGGCCGGAACGTGTGACGACGCGGAACTCCGCATGCCAGGGCGAAAGATCATCCGCCGAACGCAGCAGCGAGGCGCGCAGCGACGCCACATCGGCCGGCTCGACCAGCTCCCAGAACAGGCGCACCTCGCGCTCCATCATCTGAGGCTCGACCTCCAGCAGCTCCCGGCAGCGCGGGCTCATCTCCTGGATGGCGTCCCGACCGTCGGGCCACAGCAGGTACTGGAACATCAGGCCGGGCAGGTTCTCGGCCAGATAGCGAAAATTGGCCTCCGCCGCATGCAGAGCCTGCTCCAAACGCTTGTTGCGCAAGCTGTCCATTGCTTCGCTCCCCTTGAGCAGTCTGCCCCGCCCGCGCGACGAACCGGGTCACGCTCCCGGAAAGCCCGGGGCTCCGGCCCTAGGTCGCGATGCCCAGCAGCAGACGGGCCAGCGCCGCCGGGCCGCGCGGCTGCGACTCGGAACTCTGCTGCAACTGCGGCTGCACATCGAAGCTGGTCGCGCCCAGCAGCAGGGTACCCATCAGGGCCATGCCGAGCAGCAGAAGCAGGAGGCGGGTCTTCATGATGCCTCAGTATCCATCATGCACGGCGCACGGCAAGCCCCCATAAGGACGGATAAGGACGGATAAGGACGAATAAGGGCGGTACTGACAGGCCTTGTCAGCAGGCAGCCGCCGCGCCAGGCCCGGCGCCCTATGATGACGGGTTTTCTGCCCGCCTGCAGCCTGCCATGTCCGAGTCCAAGCCCGCCCCCGTTCCCGATGCGCCGATGATCCGGGTGCGGGGGGCGCGCACCCACAATCTGAAGAACATCGATGTGGACCTGCCGCGCAACCAGCTGGTGGTGATCACCGGCCTGTCGGGTTCGGGCAAGTCCAGCCTGGCCTTCGACACCCTGTACGCGGAAGGCCAGCGGCGCTATGTCGAGAGCCTGTCGGCCTATGCGCGCCAATTCCTGCAGCTGATGGACAAGCCGGACGTGGACGTGATCGAGGGCCTGTCGCCGGCGATCTCGATCGAGCAGAAGGCCACCAGCCACAACCCGCGCTCCACCGTCGGCACGGTGACCGAGATCCACGATTACCTGCGCCTGCTCTATGCCCGCGCCGGCACGCCCTTCTGCCCCGACCACCACCTGCCGCTGGAGGCCCAGAGCGTCAGCCAGATGGTGGACGCGGTGCTGGCGATGGCCGACGAATCGCGCCTGCTGCTGCTGGCGCCGGTGGTGCGCGACCGCAAGGGCGAGTTCGTCGAGTTGTTCCAGGACCTGCAGGCCCAGGGCTATGTGCGCTTCCGCGTCGACGGCGTCACGGTGGAGGCGCCGGACATCCCGGCGCTGAAGAAGGCCGAGAAGCACGACATCGACGTGGTGGTGGACCGCATCAAGCTGCGCCACGACGCGGCCGACGGCCTGCGCCAGCGCCTGGCCGAGAGCTTCGAGGCCGCGCTGCGCCTGGCCGAGGGCCGCGCGCTGGTGCTGAACATGGACAGCGGGGCGGAGACCATCTTCTCCAGCAAGTTCGCCTGTCCGATCTGCAGCTACTCGCTGCCGGAGCTGGAGCCGCGCCTCTTTTCCTTCAACTCGCCGGTCGGCGCCTGCCCGTCCTGCGAGGGCCTGGGCCAGGTGACGGTGTTCGACCCCGAACGGGTGGTCGCCTTCCCGACCTTGAGCCTGGCCAGCGGCGCCGTCAAGGGCTGGGACCGCCGCAATCCCTATACCTTCTCGCTGCTGGAAACGGTGGCCAAGCATTACGACTTCGACATCGAGGCGCCCTTCGAGACCCTGCCCGAGCGGGCACGCCAGGTGCTGCTGCACGGCTCGGGCGAGGAGGAGCTGGTGTTCAGCTACCAGGGCGAGACCGCCAGCGGCAAGAAGCGCACGGTCAAGCGCGCGCATCCCTTCGAGGGCATCCTGAACAATCTGCAGCGCCGCTTCAAGGAGACCGACTCCGCCGCGGTGCGCGAGGACCTGGCGCGCTACCAGGCCGCCAAGCCCTGCCCGCATTGCGAGGGCTCGCGCCTGCGCCGCGAGGCCCGGCACGTCGTGCTGCAGCCGGCCGACGCGCCGGAGGGCTTCAAGGGCCGGCCGATCTACGAGGTCGAACATGCCACCCTGCGCGAGGCGCTGGACTATTTCGAGGGCCTGAGGCTCAAGGGCGCCAAGGCCGAGATCGGCGACAAGGTGGTGCGCGAGATCGGCGCGCGCCTGCGCTTCCTGAACGACGTGGGCCTGAACTACCTGAGCCTGGACCGCAGCGCCGACACGCTCTCGGGCGGCGAGGCCCAGCGCATCCGCCTGGCTTCGCAGATCGGCTCGGGCCTGACCGGCGTGATGTATGTGCTGGACGAGCCCTCGATCGGCCTGCACCAGCGCGACAACGACCGCCTGATCGCCACCCTGCGGCGTCTGCGCGATCTGGGCAACTCGGTACTGGTGGTCGAGCATGACGAGGACGCGATCCGCGCCGCCGACCATGTGCTGGACCTGGGTCCCGGCGCCGGCGTGCATGGCGGGCAGATCATCGCCCAGGGCACGCCCG
Organism: Roseateles sp. GW821-FHT09B06; assembly: GCF_059418245.1. Classification (NCBI taxonomy): domain Bacteria; kingdom Pseudomonadati; phylum Pseudomonadota; class Betaproteobacteria; order Burkholderiales; family Sphaerotilaceae; genus Roseateles; species Roseateles sp. GW821-FHT09B06. Next base: position 26,600 of record NZ_JBWKPM010000002.1, read on the forward strand.
AGCAGGTGGCGGCGAATCCGGACTCGCTGACCGGGCGCTATCTGTCGGGCGCCGAGAAGATCGCCGTGCCCGCCCGGCGCCACCGCCCGGCCGATACCGGGAAGCCGCAATCGCTGAAGATCGTCAACGCGCGCGGCAACAACCTGCAGGGCGTGACGGTCGAGATCCCGGTGGGCCTCTTGACCTGCGTCACCGGCGTCTCGGGCTCGGGCAAGAGCACCCTGGTCAACGACACGCTGTATGCGGCGGTCGCGAAGAAGCTCTACCAGAGCCATCTGGACCCGGCGCCGCACGACGAGATCGAGGGACTGGACGCCTTCGACAAGGTGATCAACGTCGACCAGTCGCCGATCGGCCGCACGCCGCGCAGCAACCCGGCCACTTACACGGGCCTGTTCACGCCGATCCGCGAACTGTTCGCCGAGATGAACATGGCGCGCGAGCGCGGCTACGGCCCGGGGCGCTTTTCCTTCAACGTGGCCGGCGGCCGCTGCGAGGCCTGCCAGGGCGACGGCGTGCTGAAGGTGGAGATGCATTTCCTGCCCGACGTCTACGTGCCCTGCGACGTCTGCCACGGCAAGCGCTACAACCGCGAGACCCTGGAGGTGCTCTACAAGGGCAGGAACATCACCCAGGTGCTGGACATGACGATCGAGGACGCCGCCGGCTTCTTCAGCGCCGTGCCCAATATCTCGCGCAAGCTGCAGACCCTGCTGGACGTGGGCCTGGGCTATGTCAAGCTGGGCCAGAGCGCGACCACGCTGTCCGGCGGCGAGGCGCAGCGCGTCAAGCTGGCGCTGGAGCTGTCAAAGCGCGACACCGGGCGCACGCTCTACATCCTTGACGAGCCGACTACCGGCCTGCATTTCGCCGACATCGCGCTGCTGCTCAAGGTGCTGCACCAATTGAGGGACGCGGGCAACACCATCGTCGTGATCGAACACAACCTCGACGTCATCAAGACCGCCGACTGGCTGATCGACATGGGCCCCGAGGGCGGTGCCGGCGGGGGTCAGCTCTTGCTGGCCGGCACGCCGGAGGATCTGGCCGCCTTCGAGGGCAGCCACACCGGGCGCTATCTGAAGCCGCTGCTTAAATAATGTTCCTGGCCTGGCGGCGGCGGGCCAGCCAGGCCATGGTGGCGAGGCCCGCCAGCATCATGGCCCAGGTACCCGGCTCGGGCACGGGCGGCGTCGGGCCGGGGGTGATGTCGGGGGTGATCGTGCCCGGCGGCAGCGGCGGGATCCCGCCCGAACCGCCGCCCGGAGGGGGCGCGCCGACGCCGGCGAAGCTCGGGCCGCCGGCGGGCAGGTTGCCGTTGGCGATGCTGCCCGGCGTGGCGCTGGCGATCTGCGCGAAGCTGGGCTCGGCCGCGGTGCCGGGCGCGCCGCCGCCCACCACACCGGCGCCGGTCGGCTCCATCTCCAGCAGGGCCTGCGGATCGTCGCCCTCGCGGGCGGCCGAGGCCACGTTGGTGGCCGCGGCCGGCGCGGCCGCCTGCGGCTTGTTGCGCGTGATGCGGCTGACGTTGCGGCACACGGTGGGCACCAGGATGCAATGGCCATCCTCGCAATAGACCAGGCCGCGCTCCTGCATCTTGTCGGTCCAGCCGGCACGCGTCACGGTGCCGCAGACACTGCCCTGACCGAAATGCATGTCGCGGATCCGCGTGTCGTATTGCGCCTTGCCGGTGATGCTGTCGCGCGAGATGGTGACCATCTCGTCGTAGCTGCGCTTTTGCATGCGCGCCTTCAGCTTGGCGCGCACCGGCGCGGGAATGTCCTGGTAGCGGTCCACGGCCGCCACCACATCGCCCATGAAGGGGTTCACCCCCGGACGGTCCCAGGAGCACTGGGGCAGAGTGGCGCCGGAGGCGGCCAGGGCAATCGCGGCAAGCATGGACATGGGCCTGTTCCCTCGCCCGGTGACGGGCTTTTGTGAGATTTGGTGGCCAGTGTAAAAAGACGTGACGGCAACATGACTGTTGCGCGCCCCCTCAGCCCGGGGGAGCGAGGGTGGCCAAAAGTCACGGTTCACCCCATTGCCCATCGATCCGCGGAACGGCGAGGGCTTTTCGGGCCGGGCCCGGCGGGGATTTTCTTGCGCACCGTCGCGGCGGGCGCGTCGGGTGCTATCGTGCGCGGCGCGCCACTCTCAAGCCCGCCCATGTCCGAATCCGCCGCGCCGCGCCATGTGCTCTATGTCGAAGACGACCGTCTCAACATCGTGTTGATGGAGGAGGTGTTCCGCCGCCTGCCCGGCTGGACGCTGGACTGCGCCGAAGACGGCTCCCAGGCCCTGCTGGCCCTGCGGGACCGTCGCCCGGACCTGCTGCTGGTCGACATGAACCTGCCGGACATGAACGGGCTGGAATTGCTGGCACGGCTGCGCGCCGATGAGCGCTTCACGCAGCTCACCTGCGTGGCGCTGTCGGCGGATGCGCTGCCGGAGCAGATCGACGCGGCGCGCGCCGCGGGTTTTGCCGACTACTGGCTCAAGCCCATCGACGTGGTGCTGCTGACGCAGGCGCTGCACGGGCTGAAATAAATAAGCCCGGCCGGGGCCGGGCTTCGCGAGCATGCGGCGCGCCGTGGCGCGCCGGCTGCATGCATCACTTCAGATGGCTGTTGATCAGCTTGGTCATCTCGAACATGTCGGCCTTGGCCTTGCCGAAGATCTCCTTCAGCTTGGCGTCGGCGACGATGACGCGCTTCTGCACCTCGTCCTGCAGCTTGTTCTTCTTGATGTACTCCCACACCTTCTTGGTCACGTCGGTGCGCGGCAGCGGGGCTGCGCCGACGATGGCGGCCAGCGCGGCGCTGGGCGTCATGGCCTTCATGAAGGCGGCGTTGGGGGTGCGCTTCTTGGCGGGTGCGGCGGCCTTCTTGGCGGGGGCAGCCTTCTTCGCCGGGGCTGCTTTCTTCGCCGGGGCTGCGGCCTTCTTGGCCGCGGGCGCCTTCTTGGCCGGAGCGGCCTTCTTGGCCGGAGCCGCCTTTTTGGCGGGGGCGGCCTTCTTCGCAGTTGCCATTTCGATTCTCTCCATCAAAGGTTGTTGATGTGCCGGGTCCGGGCGAAGGTCGCGTACTCAGTACAAGCCTTCAATCTCTCTGGCACCTAGCGCAGGCAATGGTACTGCGCACCTATCCCATTGAGAAGGCTTTCATAGGGGAGGATTGCCCCAAATCACCCGTATTGACGCGCTCTTTGTCGCGGCCCCGCATCAAATGCGCGATGGCCACAGCATCTGCGGACCCGCCTCGTCGAGCCGCGCGCAGCCCGAGAGCGCCATCGCGATCTCGAGCTCGTCGCGCAAGAGGCGCAGCGCATGGGCCACGCCGAGCGCTCCGGCGCTGGCCAGCGCATGCACATAGGGCCGGCCCAGCAGCACCGCATCGGCGCCCAGGCACAGGGCCTTCAGCACGTCGGTGCCGCGCCGGATGCCGCCGTCGACCAGCAGCGGCAGCTCGGGCCCGACCGCCGTGCGCAGCATCGGCAGCAGCTCGGCGGTGGCCGGCAGCGCGTCGAGCGTGCGCCCGCCATGGTTGGAGACCACGAGGCCGGCCACGCCGCGGCGCTGCGCCTCGCGCGCATCGTCGGGGTGCGCGACGCCCTTGAGCAGCAGCGGCAGGCGGCTGTGCTCGCGCAACCAGTCGAGCTGGCCCCAAGTCGCAGCGCGCGGCATCAGGCCGTCGAACATCGCGCTCTGGCCCGGCGCCAGGTGCAGCGGCCGCTTGCGCCCGCCGAGATTGACCGCGCGGATGTCATCCGGCAGCTTGAAGCCGGCGCGGCGCTCGCGGTCGCGCGCGCCATGCACCGGTGCATCGACGGTCAGCACCAGGGCCTCGAAGCCGGCCGCCTCGATGCGCTGCAGCAGCTCGCGCATGAAGCCGCGGTCGTCGCGCCAGTAGAGCTGGAACCACAGCGGGCCGCGGCCGGCTTCGTCCAGCATCGCGCGGGCGATCGGCTCCATCGGCATGCTGGCCTGGGCACTGAGGATCAGGCCGGCGCCCTGCGCCGCGGCCGCGTAGGCGCAGGCCAGCTCGCCATCGGGATGGGCGAGGCGCTGGTAGGCGATCGGCGCCAGCAGCACCGGCTGCGGCCATTCGCGCCCCAGCAGCGTGATGCGGGTATGGCCGCCGCGGAGGTCGCGCAGCACGCGCGGCCACAGCTTGACGGCGTCCCAGGCGGCGCGATTGGCGCGCAGCACCTGCTCGTCGGCCGCGCCGCCGTTCAGGTAGGCGAACGCCGGCTCGCTCATGCGCGCACGCGCATGAGCTTCGAAGTCGGCCAGGTTGACGATGTCGGCCGGGAGCTGCTGCAGCGGGCTGAGTCCGGACGGGGCGCTCATGTGTCGGCCCACATGCGCAGCAGGTTGTGGTACGTGCCGGTCAACTGCACGGTGGCCGCCGACTCGCCATGCTCGCCGCGCAGCCGCATCAGGCTCATGTCCATCTCGTAGAGCAGGCGGCGCTGCTCGTCAGCGCGCACCATGCTCTCGATCCAGAAGAAGCTGGCCAGGCGCGCACCGCGCGTGACCGGCGCGACATGGTGGACGCTGGTGCCGGGATAGAGGATCAGATCGCCGGCGGCGAGCTTGACGCGCTGCTCGCCGAAGGTGTCCTGGATCACCAGCTCGCCGCCGTCGTACTCGTCCGGCTCGGCCAGGAAGAGCGTGCAGGAGATGTCGGTGCGCACGCGCTGCGCGCCACCCGGCAAGGAACCGGGCAGGTAGCGCACCGCCTGGTCGACATGGGGCCCGTAGTGGTTGGTGGCGCCGCCGTAGCGGTTGAACAGCGGCGGCAGCACGCGCTTGGGCAGCGCGGCCGAGAAGAACAGCGGATGCCGCTCCAGCGCCTGCAGCACCAGCTGCTGCAGCGCCTGCGCCTCGCGGCTGGCGGCATTCAACTGTTCGTTGTTCTTGACCTGGGCCGCCTGCGCTCCGGCGCTGGCGCGGCCGTCTTCCCAGCGCGCCTCGCCCAGCAGCGCGCGCGCACGGGCCAGTGCCTCGGGGGCCAGGACTTGCTCGATCTTCAGCAGCATGGCTTGCAACACCCTCTCGAATGGAAAAAAGGCCCGGGGACGGACCCCGGGCCAACAAAGGCCTCGTTGGAGAGAAGTTTAGCGAGCCGGCACGGGCCGGCCCTTGCGGCGCATCAGAACTTGTAGGCCGCCGTCATCTGGAAGTCGCGGCCCTTGCCCGGCACGTAATGGCCGCGGTAGAGCATGTCGGCATACAGCTTGTTGCTCACGTTCGTCAGGTTGAACTTGAAGCTCAGCTTGTCCTGCGTGTACTCGGCCATCAGGTCGGCGGTGACGAACTTGGGCGCGATGATCGTGGGGGCCAGCTGCGGCGAGTCGGCGCTGCGCGCATTCACGCCCAGACCCAGACGCCAGGCCGGCGTGATCTTGTAGGTGGTCCAGATCGTGCCGCTGTGGCGCGGGGTCAGGCCCGGGCGGGAGCCGACGGCCTCGCCCTGCAGGGTGGCGCCGCCCGGCGCCTTGTCGATCTTGGCGCTGGGAATGTAGGCGTAGGAACCGAAGACCTCCCATTCCGGCGTGATGCGGCCGGCCAGGTCCAGCTCGACGCCGGAGGCATGGCGTTTGCCCGACAGCACGTAGTTGGTCGGGTTGACGGTCTCGCTGTCGCGGTTGCGCTCGTTGTACTTCTCGGCGCGGAAGGCCGCGAAGCGGGTCGTCAGGCGGCCGTCGAACCAGTCCAGCTTGGCGCCCAGCTCGATGTTGCGGCTGGCCTCGGGATCGGTGTTGGAACCCAGCGCGTCGTACTGGTAGGTGTCGCCCGAGGTGTTGAACGAGGTGCCGTAGGACAGGTGGTAGGACTGCGTGGCCGAGGGCTGGAACAGCAGGCCGAAACGGCGGCTCCACAGCGAGTCGGTGCGCTGGCGGTGCGTCGCGGCCGTCACCGTGCCGTTGGCATTGGTGAGGGTGGGCGAGTCGTACTTGCCTTCGAAACGGTCCCAGCGCAGACCGCCCAGCACCTTCCACATCGGCGCGAGCTGGATCAGGTCCTGGAAGTAGACGCCGGTGGCCTGCGCGTCGAACGTGCGGTTCAGGAACGGCACCCGCTTGCTCTCGTCGACCGCGCCGCCGTCGTTGGGCGTGCCCAGCGTCGTCGTCGGCTTGGCCAAGGCATTGGCGCCGTAGTTCTTGAACTCCTCGTGCGCCAGGTCCAGGCCCGCCATCACGTCATGCTTCAGACCGAACCAGCCGAACTTGCCGCTGTAGTCGCTCTGCAGGTACTGGGTGTCCATGTCCTGGATCTTGATCTGGTTGCCGCGCGTCAGCACGGTGGCATTGCTGATCGTGTCCGAGGTGACGGGCTTGCGGTCGGGCTGCAGAGTGGCCGCGGCAAAGCGGATCGCGCTGGCGCGCAGGTCGCGGTCATAGGTCGCCAGGCGCAGCACGGTCTTCAGCTCGCCGCCGTCCATGAAGCGGTGCACATGGCTGGCGGTGCCCGAGGTGATGCCGCCGGCGTTGTAGTCGCTGGCCGCGCCGTAGTAGTTCTTCGGATCGATATGGACCAGGCGGTCGCCGCCCTTGAGCGGCCCATTGGTCAGCCATGGGATGCCGTAGTTGATGCCGTTGTCGTTCTCCAGGTGATAGAAGCTCAGCTGGAATTCGTCGGCCGTGCCGATGCCCCAGCGCAGGCTGGGGGCGATGCCGTACTTGTTGATCTTGTTGCCGTGGTTGTCGGCCTGGGTCACCATGGTCGCCACGCGCACGGCCGCATCGTCGCCGGTCTTGTAGTTGAAGTCGCCGACCACGCGGTAGTAGTCGCCCTGGCCGAAGGTCATGGCCATCTCGCCCTGGTTCATCAGCAGCGGCTGCTTGTTGACCTGGTTGACCGCACCGCCGGTGGAGCCGCGGCCGAACAGCATCGAGGCCGAGCCACGCAGCACCTCGAGGCGGTCGTAGTTGAAGGTGTCGCGCTCGTAGAAGGCCGGGTCGCGGATGCCGTCGATGAAGATGTCGCCGGTGGACTGCAGAGAGAAGCCGCGCAGGCGGATGTCTTCCTCGCCGCCCTCGGCGGCCTGGAAGGAGATGCCGGCGGTGTTCTTCAGCGCATCCTTCATGGTGTCGAGGTTGCGGTCGTCGATCAGGCGCTCGGTCACCACGGTCACCGACTGCGGAATGTCGCGCAGCTCCTGCTTGCCCTTGCCGATGCGGCTCTCGGTGGCCTGGTAGTCATCCTTGCCGGCGCGCTCGGCGCTGGCCTTGGCGCGCACCACGGGCAGCGCGTTCTCGGTCTTGGCCAATTCTGCGGCCGGGGCGGCCGGGGCGGCGGGCGTGGACTGGGCCAGCGCGGCCGAGGCCAGGCCGAAGCCGGCGGCCAGGGCGCCGAGGGGGAGGATGGGCAGCACGGCCTTCTTCTGTTTCTTGTCGCGGGACATGGGGAGCTCCTTGGTTTTAAAGGGCAAGGCTTTGCCTTTGGCGGCCTGGCTTCGGGCTTGGCCGCCTTATTGGGGGATGCGGGATGTCAGGGGCGCTCGGGCTCGCTGACGAAGCCGACCTTGCTGAGGCCGGCCTTGGACGCGTCGGCCAGGGTTTCGGCCACCAGGCGGTAGGCCACGTTCTGGTCGGCGCGCAGATGCACCTCGGGCTGGTTCGCCTTCTGGCCCTCGGCCGCGAAGCGCGCCTGCGCGTCGGCGCGGCCGATCGGCTCGCCGTTCCAGAAGCGCTGGCCGGCCGCGTCGATCGCGAACTCGACCTTCTCGGGCTTCAGCTCATTGGCCGCCGAGCTGACCTTGGGCAGGTCCAGCTTGACCGCATGCGTGAGCAGCGGCGCGGTGACGATGAAGATCACCAGCAGCACCAGCATCACGTCGATCAGCGGGACCATATTGATCTCGGCCATCGGCGCGCCGCCGCGCTTGTTGTCGAAGGAGGCGAATGCCATCTCGTGCTCCTTGCGCTCAGGCGCCGGTGGCCGCGGGCTTCAGCGCGCGCACATTGCCGCCGCCCTGCTGGGCCGCCGCGCCGGGCGCCTCGCCCAGAGTCAGGAAGCTGTGCAGCTCGTAGGCGAAGGCGTCCAGCCGCGCGGCCAGCACGCGGTTGCCGCGCGTGAAGGCGTTGTAGGCCATCACCGCGGGAATCGCGACGGCCAGGCCGATGCCGGTCATGATCAGCGCCTCGCCGACCGGGCCGGCCACCTTGTCCAAGGTGCCGGAGCCGCTCATGCCGATCGCCAGCAGCGCGTGGTAGACGCCCCAGACGGTGCCGAACAGGCCGACGAAGGGCGCGGTGGCGCCGATCGTGGCCAGGGTGGTCAGGCCCGATTCCAGGCGCGTGGTCTCCTCGTCCAGCACCTTCTTGATGGTGCGGGTGATGAAGTCGTTGGCGCTGCCCGCCTCGGCCAGGCGCGCCGCGCCGTGGCGCGCATGGTGGGCCTGGGCGTGCAGCGCATGGGCGCTGAGGTGCGAGAAGGGGTCGCGCGCGCCGTGGGTGTTCAGCTCGGCCTGCACCGCATCCAGCGAGCGGGCGTTCCAGAAGAAGTCCAGGAAGGCGGTGCTGCGCTTGCTGCGCAGGAACTGGGTCAGGCCCTTGGCCACGATCAGGGCCCAGGAGGCCACCGACATGACGACGAGCACGCCCAGCAGGAACTTGCCGACGGCGTCGGACTGGGCGATGAAGTGGCCGAAGCCGACGGAGGTAGAGGCGTCCATGAAAATCCAGCGGAAGGTGATGTGAGGTTCTTTTCTCTTCAGTCGACGTCGTAGGCGAATGCCGCGGTGCTCTCCACCTCGATCGGCTGGCCGTTCTCGGTCTGGGGCACGAAGCGCGCGCTACGAATGTCCTGCAGGGCCTGCTGGTCCAGCCGGGCGAAGCCCGAGGACCGGCGGATGCTGGCCTCCTTGAGGTTGCCCTTGGCATCGACGATGACGCGCAGCAGCACCGTGCCGGACTCGCGCAGCCGGCGCGACAGCAGCGGCACGCTGGTCCTGGGCTCGACCAGATAGCGCAACGAACTGGGCGGCACCACCTTGGGCGCCGGCGGCGCGGGCGGCGCCACCGGAGCGGGTGGCGCGGGCGGCGCCGCAACGGCCACCGGAACGGGCGCCGGTTCGGGCGCGGGCACGACGAAGGCCGGCGGCGTGGGCGCCGGCGACGGGGCGGCGGCGATCACCGGCGCGGGCGCGGGGCGCGGCTTGACGGGTTGGGGCGGCGGCGGCGGTGTCGGCTTGGGCGGCTCCGGCGCCTGGATCAGGCTGACCATGATGGGCGCGGCCTCGACCACCGCCTGGCGCACCGCGTCCACCTGCAGCAGCGCCCAACCGCCCAGCACATGGGCGGCCAGCACGCCGCCGGTCAGCGCACGGCGTGCCACGAGGCCCAGCTCGTCGGCCTGCCCGCTCAGCGGACGCGGCGGCACCGCCGTCACCGGCTGGGCGCCCGCGGAAGGGGCTGGGAGGGAAGCACCCGCAGAAGCGGCAATGGTGGCTCGGGTCACGATGGATGCGGCGGATCGCGCATTGGAATGGACAGCGATCTAAATCGTAACATTAATGCGAACTATTCCCATTACTGTTCGAAAACAATCGAGGGGACAAGGCCGCGACTGTGCCGCGAGCACAACAGGGCCGGCACCATCGCGGGGCGCCGCTATGCTTGCCGCGTGAAGCAGGCCCGTCGCGTGCCGGGCGATGCCGTCAGGCGGAGCGCGCACGGCGGGCCCACGCGATTCCTCTACCGAAAGCGAAAGCGCCCATGAAAATCTTGACGCGTTGGCTGCTGCTGGCAGGTGCCCTGCTGTTGGTGGCGACCCTCTATCCCGGCGTGGTGGTGAAGAGCTACGGCTCGGCACTGATCGCGGCGCTGGTGCTGGGTCTGCTGAACACCCTGCTGCGGCCGATCCTGGTGCTGCTGACCCTGCCGGTCACGGTGCTGACCCTGGGGCTCTTCCTGTTCATCATCAACGCGTTGATGTTTTGGGCAGCGGCCCAGGTGCTGGACGGCCTGACCGTGACCGGCTTCGGCGCCGCCCTGATCGGCTCGCTGATCTACAGCCTGTGCGGCATGCTGATCGACGTGATCGTCGAACGGCTGTTCCCGTCGCGGGACTAAGGCCGCTGCTCCGAAAGCCGGGGCGACAGGGGCCGCCCCTTCAGCTGCTCGGCACCGCGCGGCGGGCCGTTCGGATAGAGCTCGGCCAGCAGCTGGCGGCGCTCGTAGAGCAGGCTGCGCAGGCGCGCATCGATCACGGCGGCCTCGATCTGATCGGCATCGCGGCCGCGCGACTGGTTCAGGCCCGAACGCAGGCGGTCGATCGCGCCGCTCAGGTCGCCCACCGCGGCCCGCGTCTCGCCCAGGGCACGCACCGCGCGCAGGGGCTGGCCGAGCTTCTGCCACAACTGGGCCAGCACGCTCCAGGCCAGCGCATCGCGCGGCGCCAGGCTCACATGGGTCTGCAAGGCCTCGGCGGCCTGGCGCGCCGCCTCGGGCTGGGGATCGAACAGGGCCAGTTGGGCACGCTGCATCATCAGCACGCGCGAACGGTCCTGGGCCAGCGGCACCAGCGCCGCATAGCCGGCCGCCGCCTGCTCCTGCGCCTGCGCCAGCTCGGCGCGCAGCAGCTGCAGCGCGCGCAGCGCATGGGCCTCGTTGCCGATCAGGGCCAGCATCTGTTCGGCGCTGCTCAGGGCGGTCGCGGCGCGGGGCCAGTTGCGCAGCTTGATCGAGGCCAGCGCGCTGGCATAGCGCGCGCCCAGCTGCTCGTAGGCGTTGCCGCGCGTGCCGGCGTCCAGGCCCTGCACCTGGCGCAGGATCTCGGCACGCATGTCCATCAGCACGCGCGCGCGCGCCGCCATCAGCGCATGCTCGGCCAGACCCTGGGGTCGCGTCATAGGCACCGTGCCCAGACGGGCGCGGGCCTCGCCGATGCGTTCGCTGGTGAGCGGATGGGAGCGCAGATAGGGGTAGGCGCCCGAATCCGTCAGGTTGTAGGCCTGCTCCATGCGCTCGAACATGCTGGCCATGCCCGAGGGCGCGAAGCCGGCCCGCGTCATCACGTTGAAGCCGACGCGGTCGGCCTCGCGCTCCATGTCGCGCGAGAAACTCAGCGAGGCCGCCGCGGCCGCGGCCTGGCTGCCGACGATGGCCGCATTGGCCATGTCCGCATTGCCGGCGCGCGAGGCCGCCAGCAGGCCGACGATCAGGCCGGCCGTGGCCAGCAGGCTGTTGCGCGCATCGCCGGCCAGGCGGCGCGCGATGTGACGCTGCGTGACGTGGGACAGTTCATGACCCAGCACCGAGGCCAGCTCGTCCGGCGCGCCGGTCATCGCGATCAGGCCCAGGTGCACGCCGACGAAGCCGCCAGGCAGCGCGAAGGCATTGACGCTGCGGTCGCGCACCAGGAAGGTTTCCCAGGCAAAGCGCCCGCCGGTGTCGTCGCCGATCTGGCCCAGCTGCTTGGCCGCACCCACCAGCGGATCCCACAGGCGCTGCACATATTCCAGCAGCAGCGGGTCGTCCAGATAGTCCGGATCGAGCCGGATCTGGCGCATGATCTGGTCGCCGAAGCGGCGCTCGTCATTGACGTCCAGGTCCTGCGATACCGAATCGCCCAGCGCCGGCAGATTGACCTGGGCATGCAGCGGCGCCACGAGGCTCAGGGCGGCGGCGAGAGCCACCGCCAGACGGCGGGGCCGGTTCATCAGAGGGGTCAACGGAGGTCTCCGGAAAACGCGCGGCGAAGAAGGCTCACGGCTCACTATGATGGCAGGGCTTTCGTTGCCCGATTATTGCCGGCCCCAAGACCATGAACTCACCGCTGACTCATTTTGATGCCCAGGGCCAGGCCCATATGGTGGACGTGGGGCAAAAAGATGTGACGCACCGTATCGCGCGCGCGGCCGGCCGCATCCGCATGCAGGCCGCCACGCTGGCGCTGATCAGCAGCGGCACGGCCAAGAAGGGTGACGTGCTGGGCGTGGCCCGCATCGCCGCGATCCAGGCGGCCAAACGCACCGCCGAGCTGATCCCGCTGTGCCATCCGCTGCCGATCACGCGCGTCGCGGTGGATTTCGAGATCGATGCCGCGGCGAACGCCGTCGTCTGCACGGCGCAGGTCGAAACGCTGGGACGCACCGGCGTCGAGATGGAGGCGCTGACCGCCGTGCAGATCGGCCTGCTCACCATTTACGACATGTGCAAGGCCGCCGACCGCGGCATGGTGATGGGCGAGATCCGGGTGCTGGAGAAGCAGGGTGGCAAGTCGGGCGACTGGTCGGCCGGCTGAAGTCAGCGCCCGCCGCCGGGGCGGAACGGGCGACTGGTCGGCTGAGGTCCGAGCCCAGCGACTTCAGCGCATTTCCTCGAACGAATACTCGCGCGACGGGGCCTGGCACTGGAAGGGCTCGGGCGCGCCGGCGGCGCGCGGCTGCTCGCATTCGGCCAGCCAGGCATCGCCCTCCCTGCTGCGGAACTCGCGCAGCCGAGCCACCACATAGCGCGCCCGGTCCAGGTCGCCGGTGGCATGGAGCGACTTGGCCCAGGCCATCATCAGGCGCACGTCGATCAGGTTGTGGGCCGTGCGCCGCGCGGCCGCCAGCGCAGCGGGGCCGGGTGGCAGGCTGGTGGCTGCCGCATAGTCGGCCTGGGTGGAGAAGAAGGTGCTGCGCTGGCCGCGCTCGATGCGCTGCTCCAGCAATGGGGCGCCGGGCGACGGCACATAGATGTCCACCACATGCAGATAGTCCCAGACGGCATAGACGCTGCCCAGCACCAGCAACGCGCCGACGCCGCGCGGCAGCCAGGCGGGCAGCCGTCCGGCCGGCGCCGCGTTGGTCTCGCCACCCAGCGCCATGCCGAGCGCGAAGGCCGTCGGCAGCAGGAAATAGGCGTACCAGAGCGGGTACTCCAGCAGGCTGTGCAGGCCGATCATCAGCACGATCATGAAAGCGCAGCGGCGCAGCACCGCATCCTCGCCCTGCGCCCGTTGGCTGGCCCGGAACGCCTGCCACACCGACCAGGCCAGCAGCCCCAGCACCAGCAGCCCGAGCGGCCAGCCCAGCTCCACCAGCAGCTGCATCGGCAGATTGTGGGTATGGTCGAAGAAGGCCGTGGGACGGCCCGGAAACGGCGTCATGGTCCAGGCCAGATTGAATTCGCCCCAGCCCACGCCGGTCCAGGGGTGCATCTTCAGCAGGGTCCATGCGTTGCTCAGGATGGCCAGACGCGACGGCGACCCGGCTCCCTCGGCCAGGCGCGACTCGGCCCCGAAGGCATGATCGCCGGCATGGGCCCAGGCCGACAGCAGGCCCCAACTGAACGCCAGCATCAGCGGCGTGGCCAGCAGCGCCCAGCGTGAGGTACGCGCCAGCTTGCGGTCCAGCAGCCCCCAGGCGGCCAGCAGCAGCACACCCAACATGCCGGTGCGCGAGGCACTGAGCACCACGCCGAAGATCAGGCCGAACAGCAGCACCGGCAGCAGCCAGGCCCGGCGCCGGCGGCCCGCCGCATCCAGCCAGACGGCCGCCACGCAGGACCACATCAGGAGGCTGGCCAGATGGTTGGGCTGACGCAGATTGCCGACCGCGCGGCCGGGGATGCCGGAGCGGGCGATGATCTGACCATCCGCCCAGGCGGGCGCGAACACCTGCACCAGGCCCACCGCCAGGCTCAGCAGCCCGGCCAGCAGCAGGCCCCAGCAGAGGGCTTCGAACCACCGCCGCCGCGCCGCCTCATCCATACCCTGGGCGCTCGGCAGGAGCAGCAGCAGCGCCGCGACTATCGGGCCGCTGGAGCATAGAGCCAGCGACAGTGGAAGCTCGGCCCACAGCCGAGACACCCAGGGCGCAGCCAGCAGCAGCGCCAGCGCCCAGACTGCCCCCCCCCCCTGCAGGCGTGGCCGAGAAGCCGCCACGATGATCGGCACCAGCCCCCAGCCAACCAGAGCGGCCAGCTGGTTGAACAAGGTGGCCGAAGGCGTGAGGTTGTAGGCCAGCAGCGGCGGCAGGGCGCAGGCCAGCAGCACAATCGGCAGCGGTGGCGGGCTCGGTTTTTCGGTAGCGGTCAGCATGGGGGCGAATCATCACATGCCGGGGATTGACTTCAAGCAGCCCTTGTAGCGTGCGGCCAGTAGGGATCAGCACGCCTTCATGTGCCATGCCTCCCAGTTACCGGAAATCGCGATATGTAAAGGCCTGGGTGGCCGGGATACATTGGAACGGCTTCGTCCCCGACCCCGCGTCCGGCTTGTCGCACTCTGCAAGCCACCCGTTCAGATAAGGCTCATGAAAATCGCGAAGACGCTGTACGAGGTACCTTGCCCGCTCCACATCCCCTGCCGCATTCAGCGTCTCTGCCCAAACCTTTAGCGTGCGAGCATCGATGAGCAGATGTGCCGCCCGTTGGGCCGCCGGCAAGGCCTCGGGTGTTCCAGGGTAGCTAGCGAGGTAGAGTTGATCGGCCCAGGTACTGAAAAGCCACGACGTCTGACCCCGCTCGATGAGCGTCTTCATGGGCGCCACATAGGGCAATACGACCCGCATATAGTCTGCCCATACCGCTACTCCGGTGGCCAGCACCCAGGCGCTGGCGTAAGTCAAGGTGCGCGCCGGCACGGCGACGTTCTTCGAGCACGCGAGCGGCCGCATCTTCGTGCCGCCCCCCGCGTTGCCACTGCACATGCCCAGCAACAGAGCCGTGGGAAGCAGAAAGTAGAAATACCAAAAAGGGTACTCCAACATGCTGTGCCAACCAACGATGGTCAGCATGACCAGGGCACAGCGCAAGGCCACCCCTTCGGGGCCCTTCTCGCCCAAGACCGATCGAATGGCCGCACACAATGACCAGCACAATGCTGCCAACACGCTCAAGCCGAGCGGCAGGCCCAGTTCGACCAACAAATGCAACGGCAGGTTGTGCGCGTGATCGAGAGACGACGAGCGGCGCCGCGGAAAGTCGGTCAGCGCCCAGCCAAAATTGAACTCACCCCAACCCAGCCCGGTCAGCGGACTGCGCCGGATCAGCTCCAGCGTGTCCACCCATATGTACCACCGAGAGGGCGAACTGGCCCCCTCGGCGAGCCGAACTTCACCGCCGAAGATCTGGCCACTCCAGTGCGCCCAGACATCGGTCAGAAACCAGCAACCCAGCATCAGCAAGGGAGCCGCCATCAGGACTCGGCGCGCGAACGGCGAAAGTCCGCGATCGACGAGGCCCCAGACGGCCAAGATAACGAGGCTCACGTAGCCGGTGCGCGAAGCCGTGAGGACCATCGCCCAGATGAAAACCGTCATCAGCAGGCCTGCCACCCAGCGCCGCAGCCGCGCCGATTCGGCAAGCCAGAGCGTCGCCACGCAGGACCAACACAACAAGACAGCCACATGGTTGGGTTGGCGCATATTGCCGACCGCGCGGCCCAGGAGCCCCGTGCGTGCGATCCAATCCCCATCGGCCCAGGCCGGCGCAAAGACCTGGATGAAACACACCACGGCCAGCGCCACCCCCAGCACAAGCCAGCCCAGCGATATCTGCGCGAACAAGGTCTCCGCATGCCCGGCGGCACGGCTGGCCATGCCGACAGCAAAGAGCACCAGGGTGGCAAGCAGAGAACCGGCCGAGATGAGTGCCAAAGAACCGGGCAAGCCGGCCCATAGGACAGAGCCGAGGATGCCGACGAACAGCAATAGGCAGGTCACCAGGAGCGGCAGGGCCGGCCGCAACAACACGGGGCGAATACCGACCGCCAAGGACGCACAGATTGCGACCGCCGCCCAGCCCACCATGGCACTCACCTGATTCGCTGCACTTGACAGCGGTGGCAAGACATAGCCGATCATGGGCGGCAGGGCGCAGGCCAACACGGCCAGCAGCCAGGGAATGCCTTGACGCCAGCTTGAGGACCACGGGAATGGGCGGCCAGCAAACGAAGAGGTCAGCATTGGGGCTCCATTCATCCGGCAAACCGTGTCAAGTGCCGCTTTCCATGCAAAAGACGACCCCGAGGGTCGCCTTTGTATCGAACACCATGTCCACTCTGGGCATGGTTCGCGCCAACCAGCGCTTAGGTCTTCGGCATGTACTTGGTGTCGACCGTGCCAGTGATTGCCCAAGTGCATTGGGCCCCGGTCACGCAGGTCGCCGTGTAAATGACGGTCTTGGCGTCAACGGCTGCATTACCCGTGCCTTGCATCGTGACCGTCACGGTTCCAGCGGTATCGCTGGTGCCTGCGGCCGTCACCGATGCCACGTACTTGCTCGTAATGCTGGCTGCGGCGGCGAGCCCCAGCGTCGCATTCGTGGCGTTGTTCAGCACACCTTCATTGAAGGCAAGAGCCAATGCAGTGCGGGCCGTCGACGAGACGCTCGCGGCTTCAGAGACCTTACTCTTCAGGGTGTAGTCCTGGTAGGCCGGCAGGGCCACCGCAGCCAGGATGCCGATGATCGCCACGACGATCATCAGTTCGATCAGGGTGAAACCTTTTTGGACGTTGCGCTTGATGCTCATGAGGACTCCTGCGGGTAAAAAGTGAGAGGTAGGGGAGGAACGCTTCCTCTATATGCAGGGGCCGTGCCAGCCTGCCCCAGCGCCTTGGCGCGTGACAAACATCACGAACACGGCGCCTCCAGGACAACCCGGGTGACATTTTTGGTCAGCCTTCGCGGCGCATTTTGTTCGCGGGCCTGCGAGCCGACCATTTTTGTCAGTCGATCGGGCTTCGAGTTCAGAAGCTCAGCACCTGCCCCGCCCGCAGCGCAGCAATGCGGTGCGCGCTGGCCAGGCCGGCGATCTGGGTCATCACGGCACCATCCTCGCCCGGCTTGATGTGGGTGATGTGCACGTCGACCGCTCCGCCCAGTTGGCTCAGCTCGCTGCCGAGCGCGGTGGGGCAGAGATGGCGGCTGACGCGCGCCAGTTGGCGCTCTTCGTCGCTGAAGGCGGTTTCGATCACCAGATGCGCCACCTTGATCTCGGCCAGGCGCCGCCACAGCGCCGGGTTGGGTCCGGTATCGCCGGTATAGACCCAATGGCCCGCCGCGCCGCCGTCGACCGCGAAACCGCAGGCGGGAACCGTGTGCTCGGCGCTCAACACCTCGATCTCGCGCTCGCCCAGCCGCAGGCGCTGGCCGATCTCGAAGGGCCGCAGCGTCAACACCGGATGCTCGGCACTGGGCAGGCGGGTGAAGTCGGGCCAGATGACGCCATTGAACAGGTGCAGGCGCAACGCATCCAGGGTGGGTGCCAGGCCATGCACCTCGATCGGCGGCCGCCCGTCCTGGGCGCGCTGGCGCAGCACGGCATCGGCCAGCAGGGGGATCGCCAGCACATGGTCCAGATGGGAATGGCTGAGCAGGATGTGGTCGATGCGCGCGAGCGCGTCCAGACTCAGATCGCCCACGCCGGTGCCGGCGTCGATCAGCACATCGTCGTCCAGCAGGAAGGCGGTGGTCTTGCAGCCGGCGGCAATGGCGCCGGAGCAGCCCAGGACTTTTATTTTCATGCGCAGCGCGTTGTAGTCGAGCCTGGGCTCGTGGAGCACGGACTCCAATTTACGCGCCTTGCCAGGGGGTGCAAGCTACCTAATGCGCGTTTTGGCGCGTTTTTCAGCCGTTTGCAGGAGAAGCTTGCGGCCGCGTGACATGCTGCACGCGGCCGGACGACTCAAAGGCCGGGCTGGACAAACTGCATTTGCGTGCCGGCCAGCTCGATCACATCGCCGCTCTTGAGCGCGATCGACTCGCCGGTCAGCGGCACGCCATTGACGCTGGGCCGTGCGCCCCCCTCGACGTGGGCGAACACATAGCCACTGGGGCGCTTGGTGATGGAGGCCACCTGCACGCCGGGCTTGCCCACCGTGGTGACCACCTTGGTCAGGCTGACCTCGCGGCCCGCCGCAGCTCCCGTCAACACCTTGATCGTGGCAGGCGTCGCGGCACTGGCCGGCGCACTCAGGGCACCGAAGGACGAAGGCAGGCCGAAACCGCTGGGCGTGGCCCCCGGCTTCAGGATCATGGTCTTCTCGTAGTCCACGCCATCGGACAGCAGGTACTTGATCTTGTACTTGCCCACCTCGACGATGTCGTTGCCGGCCAGCAGCTGCTTCTTGATCGCCTTGCCGTTGATATAGGTGCCGTTGGTGGAGTTCAGGTCTTCGATGAAGACGTCGGCTCCCACCATCTGCAGCACGGCATGCTCACCGCTCACCGCCAGGTTGTCGATCACGATGTCGTTGTAGGGCCGACGACCGAGCGTGGTCTTGTCCTTGGTGAGCTGTACCTCCTTGATCACCACCCCGTCGAGCGAAACCACCAGTTTGCCCATGCTTGACCTCAGTCCTATTGTCTCGTTGGTGTACCGGCCGGGTCCTTGCGCAGATATCGGCGCTCCCGTCAGCGCCGACCGAACGGCCACCAGGTCCGGCTGACAGGTTTGGCGCGACCCTCCGCACGAGCCAGCACAAGCGCAATATTATCCTTGCCGCCCATGTCATTGGCGGCGGCAACCAGGGCTTGCGCCGCTTCGGACAGCGAAGGGTGGTTTATCAGCAACTGCGCGAGTGCATTGTCGTCCAACATGTCGGACAGTCCGTCCGAGCACAGGAGGATCAGGTCACCCGGCTGGATCTCGTGCTGATGCAGTTCCAGCATCACGGCATCCTCCACCCCCACGGCGCGGGTGACGAGGTTGCGGTTGCTGGAAAAGGCGGCCTCCTCCGGGGTCAGCAGGCCGGCATCGAGCTGCTCCTGCAGCAGGGAATGATCGCGCGTGATCTGGCTCAGTTGGCCGTTGCGCAGGCGATAGGCACGCGAATCTCCGACATGACCCAACAGCAGCACATCCTCACGGAACACCGCCAGCACCAGGGTCGTGCCCATGCCCGCATAGCGCGGATTGGTGTTGGCCGCATTGAAGATCGCGCGATTGGCGTTGTCCACGCAGATGTCCATCGCCCGCCGCACGTCGGCCGGTGCGGCCTGGCTGCCCGCCTCCTTGAGCCAGCGGCCCAGCTCCGCTTTGACGAAGCTGGTCAGCATCTGGCTGGCGACCTCGCCGGCGTTGTAACCGCCCATGCCGTCGGCCAGCACGGCCAGGCCCACCGTCTCGTCCAGCGCCACCGAGTCCTCGTTGTTGTCGCGGGCGCGGCCGACATCGGTAGCGCTGAAGATCTCCACGGTCATGGCGAACTGGAATTAGAGAGGATCCGGGGGATTTTGCCCCGGTTCCACCGGATCCAGGCGCTCGGTGCGCGCGAACGGGTCGGCGGTCGTGAAATCCTGACCGGGTAGGGCCAGGTCTTGCCTTGGCAGCAGGGCCAGCACGGCATCCAGATCCTGGGCCATCTGCCCGCCATCGGCATAGCGCAGCTCTGGGCGCTTCTCCAGCGCCAGGGCCAGCACCAGGGCCAGCGCCTCGGGCAGCGCCGGGCGGTAATGGCGCACGTCGGGCGGCGCCTGGTTGGCGATCTGGTACATCAGGGTCGCCATCGACTCGGACTGGTGCGGCAGATGGCCCGTCAGCAACTGGTAGAGCATCACGCCCAGCGAATACAGATCGCTGCGTCCGTCGACCTGCTGGCCGGCCAGTTGCTCGGGCGACATGAAGGACGGCGTGCCCAGCACCAGGCCGGTCCGCGTGCGGCTGCCGTCGGCGATGCGGGCGATGCCGAAGTCCATGATCTTCAGCGAATCGGCACCGCCGGCGCCGGCGCGCTCCAGCATCACGTTGCTGGGCTTGATGTCGCGGTGCACCACCCCCTGGGCATGGGCATAGGCCAACGCCCGCGCCAGGCGGGCCCCCAGGGACAGCGCCTCGCGTACCGGCAGCAGGGCACCGGTGCGGGTGAAATGGCTCAAATCCTGGCCCGGCGCGTATTCCATCGCGATCCAGGCATCTGCGCCGGCCTGGCCGGCATCCAGCACGCGCAGGATGTCGGGATGCTCCAGATGTCCGGCCGCGCGCGCCTCGCGCATGAAGCGCCGGCGCACGTCGATCAGGTCCTCGGCCGCAAACTCGCGCTGCAGCGCCAGGCGCTTGATCGCCACCCGGCGGCCGCTGGCCTTCTCGATGGCGAGGTGGACCACGGCCATCGCGCCGCGGCCGAGTTCGGCGCCGAGTTCATAGCGCTCCAGGCCTTCCCCTCGGGCATCCTGGAGCAAGGACTGGGGCTGGGTGCTCGGCTGCGTATCCCCGGCGATGCTGGCATTGCCGGCGTCGCCGCCGCGACCCAGCAGGCGCCGCCAGAAGCCGACCCCAGCCATGGTTCCGGATCAGGCGGCCGCGCCGCCCTTGCGTGCCGCCATCAACTTGCCGGCTGCCAGCACCAGCAGGGCGCCGACCACGCCGCAGCCGTAATACAGCGCCGGCAGCACCTCGGTCGAACCGGGCTTGTCGCCGGCCTGGCTCGGCACCCAGCTGGACAGCGCCGGGTCGCCCACCATCATGGTGCCGGCGATCCAGCCCAGCAGCATCGCGCCCAGCGTGATCACCATCGGGAAGCGGTCCATCAGCTTGATCACCATCTGGCTGCCCCAGACGATGATGGGGATCGAGACCAGCAGGCCGAAGATCACCAGCGGCATCTGATGGTCGCCGCCCGCGCCTTCGGCGGCACCGGCGATCGCGATCACGTTGTCCAGGCTCATCACGAAGTCCGCGACGATCACGGTCTTCACGGCGGCCCAGAGCTTGTCGCTGGCCTGGATATTGGCATGCTCGTCGTCATGCTCGGGCAGCAGCAGCTTCATGCCGATCCACAGCAGCAGCAGGCCGCCCACCAGCTTCAGGAAGGGCAGCTTCAGGAGCGTCAGCGCGAAGAAGATCAGCACGACGCGCAGCACGATGGCGCCGGCCGTGCCCCACAGGATGCCCTTGGTGCGCTGGACATCGGGCAGCTTGCGGCAGGCCAGCGCGATCACGACCGCGTTGTCGCCGCCCAGCAGGATGTCGATCATGATGATCTGGCCGACGGCAAGCCAGAACTCGGGACTGGTGAGCATGTCCATGGGAACTTTGCGTTGAGTTGGTTTCCGCGGCCCGCGACGGACGGACTATAGCCGGGCCTCCAGCGATTGCAGACGCCAAAACAAAAAGGGGCCGATGCCCCTTGATGCCCGGCCGCAAAAGGCTGCGGCCGGATTGTGCGCTGCGGCAGGCCCGGCGCCGATGCGTGGATTTACGCATCCGGCCGGGCCGCTCGCCGGGCTCGGTTTACAGCAGGCCCTTGAGCAGCTTGCCCATTTCCGAGGGGTTGCGCGTCACGGTGAAGCCGCACTCTTCCATGATGGCGAGCTTGGCATCGGCCGTGTCGGCGCCGCCCGAGATCAGCGCGCCGGCGTGGCCCATGCGCTTTCCGGGAGGGGCGGTGACGCCGGCGATGAAACCGACCACCGGCTTCTTCATGTTCAGCTTGCACCAACGGGCGGCTTCCGCCTCGTCCGGGCCGCCGATCTCGCCGATCATGATCACGGCGTCGGTGTCCGGATCGTCGTTGAAGGCCTGCATCACGTCGATGTGCTTCAGACCGTTGATCGGGTCGCCGCCGATGCCGACGGCCGAGCTCTGGCCCAGGCCGATCTCGGTCAGCTGCGCCACGGCTTCATAGGTCAGCGTGCCGGAGCGCGAGACCACGCCGATGCGGCCCTTGCGGTGGATGTGGCCGGGCATGATGCCGATCTTGATCTCGTCGGGCGTGATCAGGCCGGGGCAGTTGGGGCCCAGCAGCAGGGTGCGCTTGCCCCCTAGAGCCTCCTTGGCCTTCATACGGTTGCGCACCTCCAGCATGTCCTTGACGGGAATGCCTTCGGTGATGCAGATCGCCAGGTCCAGGTCGGCCTCGACGGCCTCCCAGATCGCGGCGGCGGCGCCAGCCGGCGGCACATAGATCACCGAGACGGTGGCGCCGGTCTGGCCGGCCGCTTCCTTGACGGTCGCGTAGATGGGGATGTCCGAGAACTTCTCGCCGGCCTTCTTCGGGTTCACGCCGGCCACGAAGGCGTTCTTGCCGTTCGCGTAGGCCTGGCAGCCCAGGGTGTGGAACTGACCGGTCTTGCCCGTGATGCCTTGGGTGATGACCTTGGTGTCTTTGTTGATGTAGATCGACATGATTGATGCTTTCCTTGCGGGGCTTACTTGACGGCAGCGACGATCTTGGTCGCGGCTTCGGCCATCGAATCGGCGGCGATGATGGGCAGGCCGGACTCGGCCAGCATCTTCTTGCCCAGATCTTCGTTGGTGCCCTTCATGCGCACGACCAGCGGCACGCTCAGGTTCACGGCCTTGCAGGCGGTGATCACGCCTTCGGCGATGGTGTCGCACTTCATGATGCCGCCGAAGATGTTGACCAGAATGCCCTTCACTTCCGGGTTCTTCAGCATGATCTTGAAGGCTTCGGTGACCTTCTCGGCCGTGGCGCCGCCGCCGACGTCCAGGAAGTTGGCCGGCTCGCCGCCGAACAGCTTGATGGTGTCCATCGTGGCCATCGCCAGACCGGCGCCGTTCACCAGGCAGCCGATATTGCCGTCCAGCGAGATGTAGGCCAGATCGAACTTGGAGGCCTCGACTTCGGCCGCGTCTTCCTCGTCCAGATCGCGGTAGGCGACGATCTCGGGGTGGCGGAACAGCGCATTGGCGTCGAAGTTGAACTTGGCATCCAGGGCGATCAGATTGCCCTTGGAATCGCAGTTCAGCGGGTTGATTTCAACCAGCGACGCATCGGTGTCCATGTAGCACTTGTAGAGCTTGGCGAACAGGTCGACGGCCTGGTCCACCGACGCGCCGGTGAGGCCGATGGCCGCGGCGATCTTCTTGCTCTGCTCGGTGGTCAGGCCCACCAGCGGGTCGATCATCTCGGTGATGATCTTCTCGGGCGTGGAATGGGCCACTTCCTCGATGTCCATGCCGCCTTCGCTGGACGCGATGAAGGCGACCTTCTGCGTGCCGCGGTCGGTGACCAGCGAGACATACAGCTCGTTCTTGATGTCGGCGCCTTCTTCGATGTAGAGGCGGCGGACCTTCTGGCCTTCCGGGCCGGTCTGGTGCGTGACCAGTTGCATGCCCAGGATCTGCTCGGACAGGCTCTTCACCTCGTCCAGGCTCTTGCCCAGCTTGACGCCACCGCCCTTGCCGCGGCCGCCGGCGTGAATCTGCGCCTTGACCACCCAGACCGGGCCGCCCAGCTTCTGCGCGGCTTCCACCGCTTCTTGCACCGTGAACGCGGGAATGCCGCGCGGCACCGGCACGCCGAACTGGCGCAGGATTTCCTTGCCCTGGTACTCGTGAATCTTCATAGGGGGTCTCGCTTAGAGGGAAAAGTCAGGAAGAGGTGGGAGAGGTCGCGGTCTGCGCCGCGGCCGGAGCCTGGCGATACCAGCGGGGGTAATGGGCTTGCACGACCGCGCCGTCGCTCCTCAGCGCATGGCACTTGTCGATCTGGAACGGTGCCTGGCCCGAGCTCGCGTCGCCCTCGCGGGTGTCGATCACGATGCCGGCAAAGGCCTGGATCACGGCGGTGGGCAGCACCTGGCTGAGTTCGGTCAGATGGGTGCAGCCCTTGATGCCGGCCAGGCGCTCCTTGACACCCAGGCGGAAGCCCTTCAACAGGTTCA
The DNA here is from genome assembly GCF_059418245.1 of Roseateles sp. GW821-FHT09B06. NCBI lineage: Bacteria > Pseudomonadati > Pseudomonadota > Betaproteobacteria > Burkholderiales > Sphaerotilaceae > Roseateles > Roseateles sp. GW821-FHT09B06. The sequence continues at coordinate 50,165 of NZ_JBWKPM010000002.1, forward strand.
ACCCGGTCAGGCGCGCGTAGGCATCGCCATGCTCGCCGCAGACGCCCGGATAGGGCATGCCGCGCGTCTCGGAGCCCGAGGCCAGCACGTTCAGCTGCCTGTCGACCACCAGACGCAGCAGCATGTCGTGCAGCGGCTCGCCGGCGCGGCGCAGACCGGCGGCCAACGGGATGTCGCGGGTCTTGACGTCCTGCAAGGTCGCCTCCACGTCGAACAGCCCGTCTTCACGCGCAAACACCTGCACGTCGATGGCTCGACGGTGCAGCAGACGGCGCTCGGAGGACGGGGTGAGCAAGGACATGAAGCGGTACAGACAACGCGCAGGCAAGCCCGCCAAACCTCGGGACTGGGGTGGCGGGCAAGTCTGCCAAAGACCGCGAATGTAGCATGCTGCGCTGCCGCAAGCCTGTCGCGGGGCTGTCAGCGGGCCTCGTCCGGCGACGCGGGCCGCCCCGGCAAGGGCCGCCCCTCACTCCGGCAAGCCGCGCAGCACCCGGCGAATCACCTCGGCAGAAAACCCTCGTCCCGCCAGAAAACGGGTTTGCCTCGCGCGCGCCGCGGCATCCTCGGGAAGCGCCGCGCCGAACTTGCGCGCCCAGACCGCACGGGCACGTTCCAGCTCGCTGTCTTTGAGCTGCAGCTGGCGCTCGGCATCGAGGGTCAGGCCATGTTGGGCCAGCTCCTGCTTGATGCGCAGATTGCCGTAGCGCTGCGCGCGCGCATGGACGCGCGATTCGACGAAGCGCGACTCGCTGAGATAGCCCTGGGCCTGCAGCCAGACCAGCAGTTCATCGACCTCGGCCGCCACCTCGGCCGATTCCGGGGGCGTCGGTTCTTCCGCCGCACCGGCCTCGGCCAGCTTCGCGGCCTGCGCCAAACGGGCAATGCGCAGCAGCTTGCCGCGCAGTTCGGACCGGCTGTGATCGCGCTGCGCCAGCAGCGCGATCGCGCGCATCTTCAGGGACAGGGGTTTATGGCTCATGGCGCCGCGGGCGGGTCGGGATCCAGATCCAGGCCCGGGCGACCGTCGGCCGGCAGGCCCTCCAGGCCCGGCAGATCGCGGCGCCAGGCCGGCGGCGCCTGCACGTCGGACCAGTATTCGTCGATGCCGACGATCCGCCCGCCCTCGATCGCAAAGAAGCTGTTGGCGTAGAAGGACGCCTCGCCATGATCGACCCGCACCAGGCTGTGCACCCGCCCGGCCCCCAGCGCATGCAGCGCCAGCAGGCGGATCGCCCAGCCTTCCGGATAGACCGCGTTCACATGCACGATGGCAGCCGCACCGACAAAGCGCTCGCGCGTGCTCCACCAGGTGCAGCAGGCCTGCGGATCCAGCAGGGCCTGGGCCTCGGCCCAGCGGCGCGCCTGGTAAAGCGCCCAGAAGCGCCGCACCAGGGCCGGCCCGGCCCGCGCGCCCGCCTGCCGCACGGGCCTTACTCCGCGGTGTCGCCCGCCAGCAGGGGCACGCCCAACGATTCGCGCACCTTGTTCTCGATCTCGCGCGCGATGTCGGGGTTCTCGCGCAGGAATTCGCGCGCGTTGTCCTTGCCCTGGCCGATCTTCTCGCCGCTGTAGGCATACCAGGCGCCGGACTTGTCCACCACCTTGGCGACCACGCCCATGTCGATGATCTCGCCCTCGCGGCTGATGCCCTCGCCGTACAGGATGTCGAACTCCGCCGTCTTGAACGGGGGCGAGACCTTGTTCTTGACCACCTTGACCTTGGTCTCGGAGCCGATCACCTCCTCGCCCTTCTTGATCGAACCGATGCGGCGAATGTCCAGGCGCACCGAGGCGTAGAACTTCAGCGCATTGCCGCCGGTCGTGGTCTCGGGGCTGCCGAACATCACGCCGATCTTCATGCGAATCTGGTTGATGAAGATGACCATGCAGTTGGTCTTCTTGATCGTGGCGGTCAGCTTGCGCAGGGCCTGGCTCATCAGGCGGGCCTGCAGGCCGGGCAGCGAGTCGCCCATCTCGCCTTCCAGTTCGGCCTTGGGCGTCAGCGCGGCGACCGAGTCGACCACGATCAGGTCCACCGAACCCGAGCGCACCAGCGCGTCGACGATTTCCAGGGCCTGCTCGCCGGTGTCGGGCTGGCTGATCAGCAGGTCCTGCAGATTGACGCCCAGCTTCTGCGCATACTGGATGTCCAGCGCATGCTCGGCGTCGATGAAGGCGCAGACGCCGCTGAGCTTCTGCATCTCGGCGATCACCTGCAGCGTCAAGGTGGTCTTGCCCGACGATTCCGGGCCGTAGATCTCGACCACCCGGCCGCGCGGCAGGCCGCCGACGCCCAGCGCGATGTCCAGGCCCAGCGAACCGGTGGAAACGACCTGGATGTCCTCGATCACCTCACCCTCGCCCAGGCGCATGATGGAGCCCTTGCCGAACTGCTTTTCGATCTGGGCAAGGGCGGCCTGCAGGGCCTTGGCTTTTTCGGTGTTGGCGTTTTTGACGGGGGCATCCATGTTCGATCTCCTGTTTCGGCTGGGCGCATTATGGCGCAATCTGTATATTTGTACAGTAGTTTAGGCAGGACCTGCTGCCATTCAATGTCAGTAATGATCAATATGAATTAGGGCTGTCGGGCATGAGCGGCCTGCTTCGGTCCTGTTACATATCGACCAATAGGGGCATCGTATTCTTCCTGTGGCTCATGGGATGAGCTACCGAGGCGGCGGTACATCCTCCGGCAGTCATGTCCTTCAGTAAGGTCGCCCTCCCTAGAATGTTCGTATAACGAGGGGACGAACCATGCGCATCCTGATTGCGGAAGACGACCAAGTGCTGGCCGACGGCCTGTTGCGCGCGCTGCGCGCCTCCGGCTACGCGGTCGACCAGGTCGGTTCGGGCACCGAAGCCGATGCGGCGCTGGCCTCGCACGAGTTCGATCTGGTGATCCTGGACCTGGGCCTGCCCAAGCTGCACGGCCTGGAGGTGTTGCGCAAGCTGCGCGCGCGCGGCGCCTCGATGCCGGTGCTGATACTGACCGCGGCCGACAGCGTCGAGCAGCGCGTCAAGGGCCTGGACCTGGGCGCGGACGACTACATGGCCAAGCCCTTCTCGCTGCAGGAGTTGGAGGCGCGGGTGCGGGCGCTGACGCGCCGCGGCCTGGGCACGGCCTCCTCGATCATCAAGCATGGCCCGCTGAGCTTCGATGCCACCGGCCGCGTCGCCTATATCAACGACCAGATGGTGGAGCTCTCGGCGCGCGAGCTGAGCCTGCTGGAGGTGCTGCTGCAGCGCGCCGGCCGCCTCGTGAGCAAGGACCAGTTGGTGGAGCGCCTGTGCGAGTGGGGCGAGGAAGTCAGCAACAATGCGATCGAGGTCTATATCCACCGCCTGCGCAAGAAGATCGAGCAGGGGCCGATCCGCATCGCCACGGTGCGCGGCCTGGGCTACTGCCTGGAGAAAATTCCGGGATGAACGGAACACCCCGCTGGCCGAGTACAGCCATCGCCCCGCCGGGAGGGTTGGGCCTTGCCTGGGACGGCCCGGTGCGGCGGCCCGTCTGAACCCGGAAAGCTGAATGGCCGCAGACACCGAGCAACGCTCCCTGTTCGGCGAGATCCTCGACTGGATGCTCGCCCCGCTGCTGGTGATCTGGCCGATCAGCGTCGCCCTGACCTGGCTGGTGGCGCAGGGCATCGCGGGCCGGCCCTACGACCGCGAACTCGGCGAGATGGCGCGCAATCTGGGCCTGCAGGTGGCCGCGGCCGAAGCGCCCGAAGGCCGGCGCTCGCGCTATGCGCTGGCGCCCGAAGCTGCGGCCCTGCTGCGCGCCGACGAGGCCGACACCGTCTACTACCAGGTGCTGGGCCTGCGCGGAGAATTCCTCAGCGGCGACAGTCAGCTGCCGGTGCCCGAGACCGAGCAGCCGATCGTGCCCTGGGAGCTGCATTTCCGCGATGACGAGGTGGGCAGCGACAGCGTGCGCGTCGCCTACCTGTGGGTGGCGCCCGAGGGGCAGGCCGGCTCCACCCGGACCATGCTGGTGCAGGTGGCCGAGACCCTGGGCAAGCGCGCCCGCCTGACCAACGAGATCATCAAGGGCGTGATCCTGCCGCAGTTCGTGATCCTGCCGCTGGCCGTGCTGCTGGTGTGGCTGGCGCTGGCGCGCGGCATCGCGCCGCTGAACGATCTGCAGCGCCGCATCCGCTCGCGCGAAAGCTCGGACCTGAGCCCGATCGACGAACGCCGCATCCCCGACGAGGTGGCGCCGCTGGTGCGCGCGATCAACGATCTGCTGGGCCGGCTCGACCAGTCGATCGGCGCGCAGAAGCATTTCCTGGCCGACGCGGCGCACCAGCTGAAGACCCCGCTGGCCGGCCTGCGCACCCAGGCCGAGTTCGCGCAGCGCGAGATCGACGAGGGCAAGAGTTCGCCGGCCGAGCTGAAGCGCTCGCTGCAGCAGATCGCGCTATCCAGCCAGCGCGCCGCCCATATGGTGAACCAGCTGCTGGCGATGGCGCGCGCCGAGGACAAGGAACATGCGGCCCGGAGGATCGAGGTGAACCTCTCGGAGCTGGCGATGGAGACGGTGCGCGACTTCGTGCCACGCGCGCTGGACAAGCGCATCGACCTGGGCTTCGAGGGCCCGGATGCCGGCCAGAGCGCGCTGCGCATCGACGGACACCTGCTGCTGATCCGCGAGCTGATCCGCAACCTGGTCGACAACGCCCTGCTCTACACCCAGGCCCAGGGCACGGTGACGGTGCGCGTGGTCGAAGACCCGTTCGGCCAGGTCACGGTGCTGCAGGTGGAGGACTCCGGCCCGGGCATCGCCGAGCAGGAGCGCGAGAAGGTGTTCCAGCCCTTCTACCGGGCTCTCGGCACCAATGTCGACGGCTCCGGCCTGGGCCTGGCCATCGTGCGCGAGATCGTGCAGCAGCATGGCGCCGAGATCACGCTGGACGCCACCCGCACGCGCCGCCCCGGCCAGCAGGACGAGGACGGCCAGGGCCCCGGCGCGCGCTTCACGGTGCGCTTCGCGGCCCACCCGGTACGGCCGGAGGATGGCAGCACCGAACGGGACGGCGGCCTCAGCCCGGCATGAAGCGCCGGCTCTTGGCGATCGACATCAGGATCCCCAGGCTCAGGCCCAGGGTCACCATGGCCGTGCCGCCATAGCTGATGAAGGGCAGCGGCACGCCCACCACCGGCAGGATGCCGTTCACCATGCCCATATTGACGAACACATAGGTGAAGAAGCTCAGGGTCACCGCGCCCGCCATCAGGCGCGCGAACAGCGTGGCCCCCTCGGCCGCGATCATCAGGCCGCGCAGGATCAGCGCGGTGAAGCCGGCCAGCAGGGCCAGCGCGCCGAGCAGGCCGAACTCCTCGCCATAGGCGGCGAAGATGAAATCGGTGGTGCGCTCGGGGATGAACTCCAGATGGGTCTGCGTGCCCTTCATGAAACCCTTGCCGGTCAGGCCGCCGGAGCCGATCGCGATCTCGCCCTGGATGATGTGGAAGCCCTTGCCCAGCGGATCCTTGGTCGGGTCCAGCAGGGTGCAGACGCGATTCTTCTGATACTCCCGCAGCATCGGCCATTCGACATCGGGCTGGCAGATCTGGTCCTCGCTCAGCACCAGGGTCGTGATGGCCGCGGCGCCCAGCACGAAGGCCGGGATGATCAGCTTCCAGGACAGGCCGGCGAAGAAGATCACGTACAGCCCCGCCGCCAGCACCAGGATCGAGGTGCCCAGATCGGGCTGCTTGGCGATCAGGCCCACGGGAATCGCCAGCAGCACGAAGGCGGCCAGGAAGTCCGGCAGGCGCAGCTGACCCTCGCGGCGCTGGAACCACCAGGCCAGCATCAGCGGCGTGGCGATCTTCAGCAGCTCCGAGGGCTGGATCACCATGCCCACATTGAGCCAGCGCGTCGCGCCCTTCTTGGTGATGCCGAACAGCGCGGTCGCCACCAGCAGCGCCACGCCCACCGTATAGAGCGGGATGGCCAGGGCCATCATGCGCTGCGGCGGGATCTGCGCCACCACGAAGATGATGGCCAGCGAGAGCAGCATATTGCGGCCATGGTCGACGAAGCGCGTGCCATGGTCGTAGCCGGCCGAATACATGCTGAGCAGGCCCAGGCCCATCAGCCAGGCGATCGCCAGCAGCAGCGGCACATCGAAGCCCTGGAACCAGGGCTTGAGGCGCTGCCACAGGCTCGGCTTGCTGAAGACGGCATTCATGGTCGCCCCCCCGATGCGGCCGAAGCCGCCGCCGGCGCGCTGGCCGCCGCCTGACCCGGCAGCGGCACCTGGTCGGGTCGCCGCGACTGGCCCATCGGCGCGAAGGTCTTGCCCGCCTGAGTCAGCGTGATGTCATCCTCGCTGGGGTACTGGCCGGCCAGCACGAAATCGAACACCCGCCGCGCGATCGGCGCCGCGGCGGCCGAACCCCAGCCGGCGTTCTCGACGATCAGTGCCAGCGCGATGGTCGGCGCCTCCACCGGCGCGAAGGCCACATAGAGCGAATGGTCGCGCTTGCGCTCGTCGGCCTTGATATTGCTGTAGCGCTCGCCGGCCCGCAGGCCCACGGCCTGGGCGGTGCCGGTCTTGCCGCCGCTGGGATAGGCCGCGCCGGCGAACACCGCGCGCGAGGTGCCCTCCAGGGTCACGCCATGCATCGCGTTGCGGATCACCGTCACGTCGGCGGGGCGCAGCGGCAGCGGCTCCAGTGCGTCGCTGGCGACGCGCCGCCGCTCATGCCTGACCACATCCTCGATCTCGCGCACCAGGCGCGGCTTGAAGCGCTGTCCGCCGGTGGCCACGGTCGAGTAGGCGGTGGCCATCTGCAGCATCGTGAAGTTGTTGTAGCCCTGGCCGATGCCCAGCGAGATGGTCTCGCCGGCATACCATTTCTGCTGCTCGGGCCGGCGGAACTTCTTGCGCTTCCATTCGGTGGACGGCAGGTCGCCGGTGACCTCGCCCAGCAGGTCGATCTCGGTCCTGCGGCCCAGGCCGAAGGGTTCCAGTTCGTCGTGGATCAGGTCCACGCCCATCTCGTTGGCCAGGCTGTAGAAGTAGACGTTTGAGGAGCTGACGATGGCCAGGCGCATGTCCTTGGGGCCGGGCCGGTCGGTCTCGGGGCTGCCGAAGGTGCGGCCGCCGAAGCTGAAGGTGAGGTTGTCCATCACCACCGTGCCGGGCGCGCGCTTGCCGCTGGTCAGCGCCGCCATCGCCATCAGCGGCTTGAAGGTCGAGCCCGGTGGGTAGGTGCCGCGCAGCGCACGATTCAGCAGCGGCTTGTCGGGGTTCTCGTTCAGCTCGCGCCAGCTGTCGCTGTCGATGCCGTCGACGAACAGGTTGGGGTCGAAGGTGGGCTTGGAGACGAAGGCCAGCACCTCGCCATTGCGCGGGTCGATCGCCACCAGGGCGCCGCGGCGGTCCTTGTAGAGTTCCTCCACCAGGGCCTGCAGCTTGATGTCGATCGACAGCACCAGGGTGTTGCCCGGCGTCGGCGGCCGGTAGGCCAGGCGCCGCACCGCGCGGCCGGCGGCGCTGGTCTCCATCTGCTCGAAGCCGGTGATGCCGTGCAGCTCGCGCTCGTAGCTCTGCTCCAGGCCCAGCTTGCCGATGTAGTCGGTGCCGCGGTAATTGGCCTGGTCCTCCTCTTCCCAGTCGTCCATGGTCTTCTTCTCGGACTGGTTGATGCGACCGATATAGCCGATCAGGTGGCTGCCGACCTCGCCCAGCGGGTAGCTGCGGAACAGCCGGGCCTTGATCTCCACGCCCGGGAAACGGTAGCGCTGGGCGGTGAAGCGTGCCACCTCTTCGTCGCTGAGCTTGGTGCGGATCGGCAGCGACTCGAAATGCTTGCTCTCGTCCAGCAGGCGCTTGAAGCGGCGGCGATCGCGCGCCTGGATGTCGATGAACTTGGCCAGCTCGTCGACCGTCTCGTCCAGATTGCCCACCTTGGACGGCATGATCTCCAGCGTGTAGGCCGAGTAGTTGCTGGCCAGCACGATGCCGTTGCGATCCTTGATCAGGCCGCGGTTCGGCACGATGGGCACGACGGTGACGCGGTTCGCCTCGGCGCGGTCGGCCAGGCTGTCGTGCTGCAGCACCTGCAGATAGACCAGGCGCGCCACCAGCAGACCGAAGCAGAACAGCACGAAGGCCGCCGCCGCGAACACGCGCAGGCGAAAGCGCGACAGCTCCTGCTTGAGGTTCTTCAGGACGGTCATGGCCGGCTCGTCGGGGTCGCGCTCAAAGCGGGCGATGCGCGTCGGGATCGGGCGGCCGGCGCTGCGGTGCCAGCAGCAGCCAGGAGGCCACCGGCCACAGCAACGCCTCGAACAGCGGCGCCAGCAGCAGGGACCAGCCCGGCCACATGCCCCCCACCAGCAGACGCACCGCCAGCGACACCGCATGGGCCAGCACGAACAGCGGCAGGATCTGCGCCGCCTGGCCCGACAGGCCGAACCACAGCAGGCGCCGGTGCATCGCGATCGCGCCGAAACTCAGCACGCTGTAGGCCAGCGCATGCTGGCCCAGCAGCGCGCCGTGCTGCACATCCACCAGCAGGCCGAACACGAAGGCCCAGCCCACGCCGACGCGGCGCGGCTGATGCACGTTCCAGAACACCAGCACCAGGGCCAGCACGTCCGGCATCGCGCTCTGGCGGCCGATCGGCACCATGTCGACGACCAGGGCCAGCAAGAGACTGACGGCGATGAAGAGCGGATTGGCCGGCAGCAGCAGCTGGTCGCCACGCGGCATGATCATGGCCTGGCTCCCGATGACTTGGCGCCGGCACGCGCGGGCGCCGATGCGGCCGCCGAGGCCGCCTGCGCCTCCTTGCGCGCCTTGCCCAGCTCCTGCAGCTGGCCCAGCACCAGCACATGGCGCACGTTGTCGAGCTGCACCACCGGCCGCAACGCCACGCGCGCGAAGCTGCTGTCGCCGCGCCGCTCCACCGCGCTGACCCTGGCCACCGGCAGGCCGGACGGATAGACCCCATCCAGGCCCGAGGTGGTCAGCAGGTCATCCTGTTTGACGTCGGCGTTGGCGGCCATGAAGCGCAGCTCCATGCCGCCGCCGTCGGCCCCGCCAAAGGCGGCACCGCGCTGCTGGCTGCGCGTATTGAGCACGGGAATCGCGGCATCCTTGTCGGACAGCAGGGTCACCTCGGACGAGAACATATAGACCCGCGTCACCTGACCGACCACGCCGGCATCGTTGATCACCGGGGCGCCGGCCTGCACGCCCTGTTCGCTGCCGCGGTCGATCACGACGCGACGCGAATAGGGGTCGGCCGCCTCGTACAGCACCTCGGCCGCGACGGCCGGCACCGACAGCGCCGGGCGCAGGTCCAGCAAGGCCCGCAGGCGCTGGTTCTCGGCCTGCAGCTGGGAGGCGCTGGACAGCGCTTGAGCCTGCTGCACCAGCTGGCGGCGCGCCTGATCCTCGGCCGCCATCGCGCGCTCGGTGCCGCGCAGATAGTCCTGCGCCCGTTCCCAGGCGTCGACCGGCGCCAGCAGCGCCCGCTGCACCGGCTGCAGCAGCAGGGCCAGCACGGCGCGCGCCGGCGTGGCCAGCTTGAAGCGCGCGTCCGCCACCATCAGGAAGACGGCCAGCGCGGCGCAGAACAGCAGCTTGGTCAGCGCCGACATGCCCTGGCGGAAGAACGGCGGCGGGGTGCGATCCAGGGTGCCCAGTGGCATGGCGTAGCGAGAGTCAGATCGCGGTTGGAACGAGGGCCCGCAGGCCCGGACAGAGACTTACTCCGAGGTGAAGATCGAACCCAGGCGCTCCATGCGCTCCAGCGCCATGCCGCAACCGCGCACCACGCAGGTCAGCGGGTCCTCGGCCACCAGCACCGGCAGGCCGGTTTCCTCGGCCAGCAGGCGGTCCAGGTCGCGCAGCAGCGCGCCGCCGCCGGTCAGCATCATGCCGCGCTCGGCGATGTCGGCGCCCAGTTCGGGCGGGGTCTGCTCCAGCGCGTTCTTCACCGCCGAGACGATCTGGTTCAGCGGATCGGTCAGCGCTTCCAGGATCTCGTTGGACGAGATCGTGAAGCTGCGCGGCACGCCTTCGGAAAGGTTACGGCCCTTGACCTCCATCTCCTTGACCTCGGAGCCGGGGAAGGCCGAGCCGATGTTCTTCTTGATCGCCTCGGCGGTGGGCTCGCCGATCAGCATGCCGTAGTTGCGGCGGATGTAGTTGATGATGGCCTCGTCGAACTTGTCGCCGCCGACGCGGACGCTGCCCTTGTAGACCATGCCGCCCAGCGAGATCACGCCGACCTCGGTGGTGCCGCCGCCGATGTCGACGACCATCGAGCCGCTGGCCTCCGAAACCGGCAGGCCGGCGCCGATCGCGGCGGCCATCGGCTCCTCGATCAGATAGACCTCGGAAGCACCGGCGCCCAGCGCCGATTCGCGGATCGCACGGCGCTCGACCTGGGTGGAGCCGCAGGGCACGCAGATGATGATCCTCGGGCTCGGCTTGAGCATCTTCGAGTCATGCACCATCTTGATGAACTGCTTGAGCATCTGCTCGGTGACCGTGAAGTCGGCGATCACGCCGTCCTTCATCGGGCGGATCGCCTCGATATTGCCGGGCACCTTGCCCAGCATGGCCTTGGCCTCGGCGCCAACGGCCTGGATGGTCTTCTTGCCGTTCGGGCCGCCTTCGTGACGGATCGCGACGACCGAGGGTTCGTCGAGCACGATGCCCTTGCCGCGGACGTAGATCAGGGTGTTGGCGGTGCCGAGGTCGATGGCGAGGTCGGTCGAAAAGTAGCGACGCAGGGAAGCGAACATGGTGTGTGTGGAGCGCCAGTCAGGAGGGCATCTGAGCCGTGGGTTGAGATCGCGCTATGGACTGGCTTGGAGGGTTCAAAAATAGGGCAGCCCTGAGAATCACCAGAGGGCTGCCGCCGGACTTGTTCGCACCATGTGCAACGAGGCCGCGTGGCCTTGGCAAGCCACGCAGCCCCGTTGCCATGGAGATAAGCGGAGATAATACCCGATCACCCCCGCATTCCCTTGCTCGCAAGCCCGCATCGGGCCTTGTTTTTTGCCACTTTTGGATACCGCCCGCCCCATGGCCCTGACCCCTCAAGACGTGAGCCGCATCGCCCACCTGGCCCGGCTGGAACTGGCCGAGCCCGAGCAGGCCGCCCTGCTCGGCCAGCTCAATGGCTTCTTCTCCATCGTCGAGCAGATGAGCGCGGTGGACACCAGCGGCGTCGAGCCGCTGTACACGCCGCTGTCCGCGGTGCAGGACGTGCGCCTGCGCCTGCGCGAGGACGCGGTCACCGAAACGAACCAGCGCGAACTGAACCAGCGCAGCGCTCCCGCCGTCGAGGACGGCCTGTTCCTGGTTCCCAAGGTGATCGAATAATGATGACGACGAAGTCCCTGCACGAGATGGGCGTGGCCGAACTGGGCCGCGCGCTGGCCGAGAAGGCCGTTTCCAGCCGCGAGGCGGCCCAACAGCTGCTTGCAAGAGTTACCGCTCACGAGGCCCTGGGGGCCTTCCTGCATGTCGATGCCGAGGCCGCACTGGCCGCCGCCGGCGCAGCCGACGCCCGCCGCGCCGCCGGCGAGGCGGGCGCCCTGCTGGGCGTGCCGCTGGCCCACAAGGACATCTTCGTCACCCGGGACATGCCGACCACGGCCGGCTCGAAGATGCTGGCCGGCTACCGCAGCCCCTTCGACGCGACCGTGGTCGCCAGGCTGAAGGCGGCCGGCACGGTCTCGCTGGGCAAGCTGAACTGCGACGAGTTCGCGATGGGCTCGGCCAACGAGAACTCGGCCTACAAGCCGGTGGCCAATCCCTGGGACAAGAGCCGCGTGCCCGGCGGCTCTTCGGGCGGCTCGGCCGCCGCGGTGGCCGCGCGCCTGGTGCCGGCCACCACCGGCACCGACACCGGCGGCTCGATCCGCCAGCCGGCCAGCTTCACCGGCATCACCGGCATCAAGCCGACCTATGGCGTCTGCTCGCGCTACGGCATGATCGCCTTCGCCTCCAGCCTGGACCAGGCCGGCCCGATGGCCCGCTCGGCCGAGGACTGCGCGCTGCTGCTGGCGGCGATGAGCGGCTTCGACGAGCGCGACGCCACCAGCATCCAGCAGCCGCCGCAGGACTTCCACGCCCAGATGCTCATCCAGCGCGAGGGGGCGACCGCGGCCCAGCCGCTGAAGGGCCTGCGCATCGGCCTGCCCAGGGAATTCTTCCCGGCCGGCCTGAGCGGCGATGTCGACAAGGCGGTGCGCCAGGGGCTGGCCGAGCTGGAGAAGCTGGGCGCGACCCTGGTCGACGTCAGCCTGCCGCGCACCGAGCTGGCGATTCCGGTCTACTACATCATCGCGCCGGCCGAGGCCAGCTCGAACCTCTCCCGCTTCGACGGCGTCAAGTTCGGCCACCGCGCCGCGCAGTACGACGATCTGCTGGACATGTACAAGAAGACCCGCGCCGAAGGCTTCGGCGCCGAGGTCAAGCGCCGCATCATGATCGGCACCTATGTGCTCTCCCATGGCTACTACGACGCCTACTACCTGCAGGCGCAGAAGCTGCGCCGCATGATCGCCGACGATTTCCAGCAGGCCTTCACGCAATGCGACCTGATCGCCGGCCCGGTGGCACCGACGGTGGCCTGGAAAAGCGGCGAGCAGGGCGACGATCCGGTCAAGGCCTACCTGGCCGACATCTTCACCCTGCCCGGCTCGCTGGCCGGCCTGCCCGGCATGAGCGTGCCGGTGGGCTTCGGCGAAAACGGCATGCCCGTGGGCCTGCAGCTGCTGGGCAACTATTTCAAGGAGGGTCAGCTCTTGCATGCGGCCCATGCCTTGCAGCAGGCGACCGATTGGCACCAGCAGGCCCCGGCAGGATATTGATATGACGAGCAGCAGCAGCAAACTCATCCGCGGCTACGAGGTCGTGATCGGGCTGGAGAACCATGTCCAGCTCTCCACCGCATCGAAGATCTTCAGCGGTGCCTCCACCGCCTTCGGCGCCGAACCCAACACCCAGGCCTCGCCGGTGGACCTGGCCCTGCCCGGCACGCTGCCGGTCTTGAACCGCGCCGCGGTCGAGCGCGCGATCCGCTTCGGCCTGGCGGTCGACGCCAAGGTGGCGCCGCTGTCGATCTTCGCGCGCAAGAACTACTTCTATCCCGACCTGCCCAAGGGCTACCAGATCAGCCAGTTCGAGATCCCGGTGGTGCAGGGCGGCCATATCGAATTCTTCGTCGGCGACGCGAAGAAGTCGGTGCGCCTGACCCGCGCCCATCTGGAAGAGGACGCGGGCAAGAGCCTGCACGAGGACTACCACGGCCAGAGCGGCATCGACCTGAACCGCGCCGGCACGCCCCTGCTGGAGATCGTCTCCGAGCCCGATCTGCGCTCCGGCGCCGAGGCCGCCGAGTACGCCAAGACCCTGCACGCCCTGGTGATGTGGCTCGGGATCTGCGACGGCAATATGCAGGAGGGCTCGTTCCGCTGCGACGTCAACGTTTCGGTGCGCAAGCCCGGGCAACCCTATGGCACGCGCCGCGAGATCAAGAACCTGAACAGCTTCCGCTATCTCTTGCAGGCGGTGGACTACGAGGTCAACTGGCAGATCGACCAGATCGAGGACGGGCTGCCGATCCAGCAGGCCACGGTGCTGTTCAACCCCGACACCGGCGAGACCCGCGCGATGCGCAGCAAGGAGGACTCGGCCGACTACCGCTACTTCCCCGATCCCGACCTGCCGCCGCTGGTGATCGCGCCGGAATGGGTGGAGCGGGTGAAGGGCGAGATGCCGGAGCTGCCGGCCGTGATGGCCAAGCGCTTCCAGCAGGTCGATGGCCTGCCGGCCTATGACGCGACGATGATGACCGCGAGCCTCGCGACCGCGCGCTACTACGAGGCCGCGCGCGACGCCTGCAAGGCGCCCAAGCTGGTGGCCAACTGGCTGCAGGGCGAGTTCTCGCGCCGCCTCAATGCCGAGGAGCGCGAGATCGATGCCAGCCCGGTGAGCGCCGCGACGCTGGCCGCGCTGATCGGCCGCATCCAGGACGGCACGATCTCCAACAATGCCGCGCGCCAGGTCTTCGAGGCGCTGTGGGCCGGCGAGGGTTCCGACGTGGATGCGCTGATCGAGGCCAAGGGCCTGAAGCAGATGAGCGACACCGGCGAGCTGGAGCGCATCCTCGACGAGGTGCTGGCCGCCAATGCGAAATCGGTGGAGGAGTTCCGCGCCGGCAAGGACAAGGCCTTCAACGCGCTGGTGGGTCAGGCCATGAAGGCCACCAAGGGCAAGGCCAATCCGGCCGCGGTGAACGAGCTGCTGAAGAAAAAGCTTGGCTGAGCCCGCACCGAGGCGAGTGCCCGCGCACTCGCCGACGCCGGGCGAAGGACTGTCCGCGTCTCGCGCGGACAGGCTGGGCGATCAGCTCAGTCCAAACTGCCGGCCGGGGCACCCGCCCAGAGCTTCTTGAGCCGCGCCAGCTCGGCGTCGTAGAGCTTGTTGATGCGCACCAGCTCGGCCCTCTGGTTCTCGATCAGCACACGCTGCGCCTCGGTGGTCACCTCGTTGGCATCGAGCGCCTGCTTCAGCTTGGCCGGCAGCGGCTTGCCCTTGTAGAACTCGGTCTCGTCCAGCAGCGGCTTGCGCTCGACGGCCAGTTCCTGGACGCGCTTCTCCGACAGGTGCATGGCCGTCGTGACGTCGTCCAGCGCCGCGTCACGGGCGCGCTGGTGCGAGGCCGCATCGCGATAGCGCTGCATCAGATTGCGGTCACGCCGCATGCCGTCCTGCAGCGCCGCGCGCTCCAGCGCCGCCTTGCGTTCCTTCGCCTCGTAGGCGGTGCGCTCCTCGGGCGACATGGCGGGCGGCACGATGGCGCGCAGCGAGCCGTCGGCATTGAGGATGCGCTGTTCGCGGCTGTTGCATTCGGCGATCAGGCGGTCCGAGGTCAGACGGCGGCCGTCGGACGTGATGCAGCTGTAGATCGCGCCCAAGCCGGCGCCCGGCTTGGGCTGGGCCCAACTCGGTGCCGCGCCGAGGATCAGAGCGGACAGGGAGACGAGGACGGGGGCAAGGGGCTTGCTCATCAGACTCCGTAGCGATCTCGATAGGCCTGCACCGCGGCCTGATGGCCGGCGGCGGCGGGGTTGCTGGTGGTCTGAAGATACTGCAGCAAGTCCGCCAGGCCGGCAATCGCAATCACCGGCAGCCGCAGCTGCTGCGTGACGTATTGCACCGCCGACTGTTGGGCTTCGACGCCGTTCTCGGCGGTCGCCTTCTCCTGGCGGTCCAGCGCGATCGCCACGCCGCAGGGCTCGGCACCGGCCGCCTTGATCATCGCGATCGATTCGCGCACCGAGGTGCCGGCCGAGATCACGTCGTCGATGATCAAGACCCGACCCTGGACCTTGGCGCCGACCAGGGTGCCGCCCTCGCCATGATCCTTGGCTTCCTTGCGGTTGTAGGCAAAGGGCTTGTTGTGCCCCAGGCGCGCCAGCTCCATCGACACCGCCGCGGCCAAGGTGATGCCCTTGTAGGCGGGCCCGAAGATCATGTCGAACTGCAGGCCGGAGGCGATCAGGCGCTGGGCGTAGAAGCCGGCGAGGCGGCCGAGCTTGGCGCCATCGTCGAACAGGCCGGCGTTGAAGAAGTAGGGGCTCAGGCGCCCGGCCTTGGTCTTGAACTCGCCGAAGCGCAGCACGCCGGCCTCCACCGCGAAGGCGACGAATTCCTGGGCCAGGGGATCGGGGGGGCTGCTGCTCATGGGTCGTGCTCGAATGGGATCGGAGGGCATTGTAGAGGCCATGAAAAAGGCCCGGCCCCTCGCGGGACCGGGCCTCGGGCCGGACGGCCGGCGCTTCTTAGAACAGCGCCTTGAACTGCACGCCGTAGGTGCGCGGGTCGTTGATGAAACCGGTCAGGTTGTTGAAGTCGATCGCGCCGGTGGTCACCACCTTGTTGGTGATGTTGCGGGCGAAGCCGGCCACCTCGTACTTGCCGTTGTTCCAGATGTAGCCGACGCGCAGGCCGCCTTCGGTCAACGACTTGCCGGTGAATTCCACCGCGTCGTAGAGGAAGAAGTTGACCTTGGAGCGGTAGGCCCAGTCGGTGTAGACATAGAACTCGTTGCCGTCGGCGGTCGGGATGGCGTAGCGGGCCGTCAGGTTGGCGGTCCACTTCGGCGCCTGCGGCAGCGGGTTGCCGTCGATCAGCACGGTGTCGGAGAACTTGAAGTTGGCCGGGTCGCGCGGCACGGTGATCGGGTCGCGCAGGGTGCACAGCGAGCCGCAGGCCTCGACCTGCAAGCCGCGCTCCTTCAGCTCGGTCTTGTTGTAGCTGCCGCCCATGGTCAGCAGCAGGTTGTCGGTGGGCAGCACCTCGAGGTTGAATTCGACCCCCTGGCCGGTGGCCTTCTTGGCGTTGATCAGGCGGTTGGCGTTGTTGCCGCCACCCACGGCCGTCAGCTGCTGGTCCTGGACCTCATAGCTGAAGACAGCGGCCGACAGGCGGGCGCGGCGGTTCCACAGATCGGCCTTGACGCCCAGCTCGATGGACTTGACGTCCTCGGGCTTGGCCTGCGACTGCGGGTTGAACTCGGCCGCCGGCTGGATCGAGGAGGCGCGGAAGCCGGTCGCGTAGCGCACATAGACATTGGTGTCCTTGTTCAGCGCATAGGTGGCCGAGGCGTCCCAGTTCCACTTCGAGTCGTCGGTGTGGGCGGTGGTGCCGGTGCTGGTGTTCAGACGCGAAGGATCGGTGGTGCCGGTCGACAGGTCCTTCTTGTCCTTGGTGTAGCGCAGACCGCCGCGCAGCTTCAGGCGCTCGCTGAGGTCGTAGTTGACCGAGCCGAACACCGCCCAGGCTTTGTTGGTCTGGTAGGTGCTGGTGGTCAGCGGGGCGATGTAGTCGACCGCCTTGATCGTGTACTTCTCGTCGAACAGGTAGACGCCGCCCTGCCAGCGGAACGGGCCCGGCGCGGTCGATTCCAGGCGCACTTCCTGGCTCAGCTGGCGGTGGCCGGTCAGCGCGTCCGAGGTCTCGACCGGGAAGTTGGCCTGGAAGGGGCCGGGCGGGAAGGCGTAGACGGAGGCGCCATCAATGTCGCCGCGGCTGAAGGGCTTGACCGTCTCGTAGCCGGTGATCGAGTAGATGTTGAAGCCGTCCAGCGACCACTTCAGTCGCGCGCTGGCACCGCTATGCTTCAGATCCTGGGTATTGGTGCCGTCGATGGAGACACGCTTGGGGTCGAAGCCGTCGACCAGGTCGTTGGTGCCGGGCTTGATGATGCTGCCGCGGAACAGGCGCGGGCTGCCGTCCAGGTCGCGGTGGTGCACATTGAACAACGCGCTGAACTGCTTGTGCGGTTCGTACAGGGCCTGCAGGCGCACCGCGGCGTCGCGGTAGCCCTCGGTCTCGCGGGTGCCGGTGGCATTGGTGTTCTTGACCCAGTCGTCGCGGCGCTGCACCAGGCCGGAAACGCGGGCCGACCAGTCGCCGGTCAGCGGCAGGTTGGCGGCTCCCTCGGCATTGATCGTGCCGTAGCGTCCATAGGACAGGCTGACATAGCCGTCCTGCTTCTGGCTCGGGCGCACCGAGTCGAACTTGACCACGCCGGCCGGCGTGTTGCGCCCGAACAGCGTGCCCTGCGGGCCGGCGATCACCTCCACCGCCTTCAGGTCGAAGACCGGGAAGCCCTTCAGGATCGGGTTCTCCTGGATCACGTCGTCATAGACCACCGAGACCGGCTGCGAGGCGTTCAGGCGGAAGTCGGTGTTGCCGTAGCCGCGGATGTAGAAGCGCGGATAGGCGCGGCCGAACGAGGACTCGATGTTCAGGCTGGGCACGCGGCCCGACAGGAAGCGCACGTCCTGGCCGCCGGAGGCCAGCACGTCGAGCCTCTCGCCGCTGATGCTGGAGACGGAGGTCGGCACATCCTTGATGTTCTCGACGCGGCGCTCGGCCGTGATGACGACGGTGTCCAGCTGGGTCTTGTCGCTGGTCTGGGCCAGGGCCGGCCAGGCGGCCAGCGCCAGGCTCACGGACAGGGCCAGCTGCAAGGGGCGATTGGCTTGGGGCTTGCGCATGCAGTACTCCGGGGAGAGAGAAAGAGGGGTAGTGAGGACTCGGGGCATGAGGTGCGGTCGCGGCGCGGGCCGCGCTCGACAAACGCTCGAATCTAGCAATTCGCATGCCGAGCAGTCACCTAAATGTCACAGCGCAGGGCTTTTTTGTTGCTAAAACCCCGCGCCGGGTCGGCTGCGATACTGCGGGCCTTCTTCCCATTGCCGCCCGTTCCATGCGTTTCATCACCGCCAACCTCAATGGCATCCGCTCCGCCGCCACCAAGGGCTTCTTCGACTGGATGCCGCAGCAGCGGGCCGACGCCGTGGGCGTGCAGGAGGTCAAGGCCCAGCAGGACGTGGTCGAGGGCCAGTTCTGCACCCACGACACCCTGAAGGGCCATTTCCACTACGCGCAGAAGAAGGGCTATTCCGGCGTGGGTCTCTACACCGCCGAGGAGCCCAGCGACGTCATCTACGGCATCGGCGTCGACGAGTTCGACTTCGAGGGCCGCTGGGTCGAGAAGCGCTTCGACAAGCCCGGCCGCAAGCTCAGCCTGATCAGCTGCTACTTCCCCAGCGGCTCCAGCGGCGAGGAGCGCCAGCAGGCCAAGTTCCGCTTCCTGGCCGCAATCTACCCGCACCTGATGCAGCTGAAGGGCGAGCGCGAATTCATCCTGGTCGGCGACGTCAACATCGCCCACAAGGAGATCGATCTGAAGAACTGGAAGGGCAATCTGAAGAACAGCGGTTTCCTGCCCGAGGAGCGCGCCTGGGTCACGCAGCTGATAGCCCCCGACCAGGGCGGCCTGGTCGACGTGTTCCGCACGCTCAACGACCAGCCCGAGCAATACACCTGGTGGAGCAACCGCGGCCAGGCCTATGCGAAGAACGTGGGCTGGCGCCTGGACTACCACTTCGCGACGCCCAAGCTGGCGGCGCTGGCCCAGCGCGAAGCCATCTTCACCGGCATCAAGTTCAGCGACCATGCGCCGCTGACCATCGACTACGACTTCTCGATCTGATACGGACCGGTCTCGGCCGGCGCCCGCCGGGCCGGCTCATGGCAGGCGCAGGCCTCGCCATGCGCCGCCGCCACCAGCTCCTCCAGGATGCCGCAGCCATGATTTGCATGGTCGGCATCGCAGCGGGCGCGCAGCGCCACCAGCTGTTTCTCCAGCGCCTGCATGCTGGCCAGGCGCGCGCGCACCTTGGCGAGTTGCGCCTCGACCAGGCCATCCACCTCGGCCAGCCGGGACGCATCGCGCGTCTGCAGGCTGTCCAGCAGCAGGGCCACGTCGGCCAGCGACATGTCCAGCGCGCGGCAATGCCGGATGAAGGCCAGGCGTTCCAGATGCTGCTGGGTGTAGGCGCGGTAGCCGTTGGCGCTGCGCGCGGGCGCGCTCAGCAGCCCGCTCTTCTCGTAGAAGCGGATGGTTTCGATGTCGACCCCGGTGGCTTGGGCCATGGCTCCGATGCGCATGCGCCAAGCATAGCTTGACTCTGGAGCCGCTACAGGCTTTGCAATTGCGCCATGACGAGCACGAAGCATTCGCACGAGGCCTGCTGCGCCCACGGGCAGCATGATCACCAGGCGCCGGAAAACCGCCCGGCACCCGCCGTCGGGGCTGGCGCAAGGCGCAGCCGCCTCTATATCGCCGGCATGGACTGCCCCACGGAGGAGGCCCTGCTGCGCCAGGCGCTGCAGCCGCTGCCCGGCGTCCAGGCCCTGCATTTCGACCTGCTGGGCCGGGTGCTGAGCGTCGACCATGCCCTCGACGACGAGGCCCCGCTGCTGCGCGCCGTGGCCGCCACCGGCATGCAGGCCCAGGCGCTGCATGACGTCACGGCGGCGCCGCCCGCGCCCGGCCCGGCCGTGCCTAGCGCATTGCGCTGGCGCATGGGGCTGGCGGGCGCGGCCGCGGTGGCCGCCGAGGCCCTGGCCTTCGCCGGCTGGGGCGATGCTCACCCTGGCGTGATCGCGCTGGCGCTGGCCACCCTGGCACTGGGCGGCCTGGCCACCCTGCGCAAGGGTGTCATCGCGCTGCGCCATCTGCAGCTGAACATCCATCTGCTGATGAGCCTGGCCGTGCTGGGCGCCATCGCGCTGGGCCAATGGCCCGAGGCCGCGATGGTGGTCTGGCTGTTCGGCCTGGCCGAGATGCTGGAGGCGCTGAGCCTGGAGCGCGCGCGCAAGGCCATCCAGGCCCTGGCCGCGCTGGCGCCCGAAAGCGCGCTGATGCTGCAGGAGGGCGGCCAGTGGCAGCCGCGCGCGGCCGCCGCCATCCCGCTGGGTGCGCGCCTGCGCGTGCGCCCCGGCGAGCGGGTGGCGCTGGACGGCCGGGTGCTGAGCGGCGAATCGAGCGTCGACGAGGCGGCAATCAGCGGCGAAAGCCTGCCGGTCGCCAAGGGAGCTGGCGACACCCTGCTGGCCGGCAGCGTCAACCAGGCGGGCCTGCTGGAGATGGAGGTCACCGCGCCCAAGGGCCAGACCCTGCTGGACCGCATGGCCGAGGCCGTGCAGCAGGCGCAGGGCCAGCGTGCGCCGACGCAGCGCTTCGTCGACCGCTTCGCGCGCATCTACACCCCCATCGTCGTGCTGGGCGCGCTGGCGCTGGCCCTGCTGCCGCCGCTGCTGATGGCGGGCCAGGCTTGGGGCGACTGGTTCTACCGCGCCCTGGTGCTGCTGGTGATCGCCTGCCCCTGCGCGCTGGTGATCTCCACGCCGGTGACCATCGTCAGCGGCCTGGCCGCCGCGGCGCGGCGCGGCCTGCTGATCAAGGGCGGGCTCTACCTGGAGCAGGGCCGCCTGCTCAAGACCATCGCGCTGGACAAGACCGGCACCCTGACCGAGGGCCGGCCGGTGCTGACCGATGCGCTGCCGCTGGAGGCCGGCATGGACCGGGGCCAGGTCTTGCCAGTCTTGCCAGTCTTGCATATTGCCGCCGCACTGGCCGCGCTGTCCACCCACCCAGCCTCGGCCGCCATCGTCGCGGCGGCGCATGGCGCGCCACTGTTGCCGGTGCAGGATTTCGAATCGCTGGCGGGCCGCGGTCTGGCCGGGCGCATCGACGGCCAGGCCTGGCTGCTGGGCAGCGCGCGGCTGATGCGCGAGCGCGGCCTGCCGGACGGCGGGCCAGAGCGCGAGCGCCTGGAGGCCGATGGCAAGACCGTCAACGTGCTGGCGCGTGACGGCATCCCGGTCGCGCTGCTGGCCGTGGCCGACCCGCCGCGCGCCGCCAGCGCCGCGGTGATCCGCAGGCTGCACGCGCAGGGCCTGCGCTGCGTGATGTTGTCGGGCGACAACCCGGGCGCGGCCGCGGCCATCGGCCGCGCGGTCGGGCTGGACGAGGCGCATGGCGGCATGCTGCCCGAGGACAAGCTGGCCGCGATCGCCGCCCTCTCGGAATCGGCCGGCCCGGTGGCGATGGTGGGCGACGGCATCAATGACGCGCCGGCGCTGGCTCGCGCCGACATCGGCATCGCGATGGGTGCCGGCGGCACCGCGATCGCCGTCGAGGCGGCCGACGTGGCGCTGATGCGCGACGATCTGCAGCGCCTGCCGGAATTCATCGCGCTGTCGCGCCGCAGCGTCGCCGTGCTGTGGCAGAACATCGCGCTGGCCCTGGGGCTGAAGGCCGTCGTGCTGGCGCTGACGCTGACGGGACAGGGCTCGCTGTGGCTGGCGGTGTTCGCCGATGCCGGCGCCAGCGCGCTGGTCGTCCTCAATGGCCTGAGGCTGCTGCGCTGGCGCGGCCTGACATGAAGGTCCACCCCTACGCGCTGCGCGCGCGGCCGGGCGTCCGGCGCCGGACTTGCGGTCGGCGAAAATAGCCGGTTCTGCTCTTCGCCCGCCCCGTCCATGACGACCGCCTCCTCGCCCGCACCGCGCCGCCATCCTCCCGGCCTCAAGGTGATCTTCTTCACCGAGATGTGGGAGCGCTTCAGCTACTACGGCATGCGCGCGCTGCTGGTGCTCTACCTCGTCAACGCGCTGGGCTACGAGCGCGGCAACGCGCTGGAGCTGTATGGCATCTATACCGGCCTCGTCTACCTGACCCCGCTGGCCGGCGGCTATCTGGCCGACCGCTACCTGGGCATGCGCCGCGCCGCGGTGGTCGGTGCCACGGTGATGATGCTGGGCCATTTCGCGATGGCCTTCGAGCCGCTGCTGCACTTGGCGCTGGGCCTCTTGATCGTCGGCAACGGCTTCTTCAAGCCCAACACCTCGGCGATGGTGGGCGAGCTCTACGAGGGCGAGCACGACCCGCGGCGCGCCGGCGGCTACACGATCTTCTACATGGGTGTGAACCTGGGCGCGTTCCTGTCGCCGCTGGTGGCCGGCACCTTGGGCGAGAACGTCGGCTGGCACTGGGGCTTCGCCAGCGCCGGCGTCGGCATGGCCATCGGCCTCGGCGTGCTGTGGCGTGGCCAGCCCCTGCTGGGCCGGGCCGGACTGAAGGAAGGCCAGGCAGCGGTGGACACGCGCGATCTGCCCCGCATCCTGACCTGGTCGGCCGCCAGCGTGGCCCTGGTCTACGGCGCGCTGGCGCTGTGGAGCATGGTCTCCGGTGTGGTGGCCGGCTGGCCGCTGCCGCTGAAACTGGCGGTGGGCGGCGGCCTGTGCGCGCTGGCGCTTTGGCTGCCCGGCAAGCTGTCCGGCGGCCCGCAACCGGCGCCGCTGACGCGCGCCGAACGCGGTCGCGTGCTGGGCATCGCGATCGTCGTGTTTTTCGTGATCTTCTTCTGGATGGGCTTTGAGCAGGCCGGCGGAACGATGAGTCTGTTCGCCGACCGGCAGACCGACCGCCATGCCTTCGGCTGGGAGATCCCGGCCAGCTGGTTCCAGTCGATCAACCCGCTGGTGATCGTGCTGCTGGCGCCGGCGTTCTCGCTGCTGTGGACGCGGCTGGACCAGTCGCGCTTCGCACTGCCCGACATGGCCAAGCAGGCCCTGGGCATGATCGTGCTGGGCCTGGGCTTCGTGGTGATGCTGGCCGCGCAGACGCGCGCCGAGGCGCAGGGCATGGTGGGGCCGCAATGGCTGATCCTGGTCTATGTGCTGCACACGATCGGCGAGCTGATGCTCTCGCCGGTGGGCCTGTCGATGGTCTCGGCGCTGGCGCCGCAGCGCCTGGCCGGCCTGCTGATGGGCGTCTGGCTGCTGTCCTCGGCGGTGGCCAACTACCTGGCTGGCACGCTGGAGGCCCTGCTGGCCGGCAGCGGCATCCCGCTGTACGGCTTCCTGATCGCCTCGTCGATCGGCGCCGGCCTGCTGCTGCTGGCGCTGACGCCGGCGCTGAACCGGCTGATGCATCGCCAGGACTGAGTACACTCCGCCCCCATCATGCTGCGCCGTCTTGTGCTGATCCTGATGCTTGCCCTGCTGCCGGTCCAATGGACCTGGGCGGCCGCGGCCAGCGTCTGCCAGCACGAGGAGATCGGCCTCACGGACGAAGCCCGCGCGCATTTCGGCCATCACGAGCACCAGCATGAGGGGGCCCCTGCCGATGCCGGCGCCGACAGCGACTGCCCCAGCTGCCATTTCGCCGCACCCGTGCTGCCAATGCCGCAGCAGGGCGCCCAGGCGCCGCTGCTGGCGGCCAGCCCCGCCACGCCCTACCTGCGCTCCATCACCGCCGGCCTGCCCGAACGGCTGATCCGGCCACCCCACCAGCTCCTCGTCGCCTGATTCCCCGAGGGCCCGAGCGGTCCTCCCGCAGACGATCCGGCGGGCCCGCGCCCACCGACGACGAGGACTGTCATGACGAGAAAGAAGAAATCCCGGACGGGCGACCGTCTGGCGGGGGCGGCCATGCTGATGCTGCTGGCGCTGAGCACCCAGGCCCAGCCCCCGACCAGCCCCGCGCCCGCGACCCTGGCCCAGGCCTTCGAGGCCGCCTGGGCCCGCCAGCCCGAGGCCCTGGCCGGCGCCCAGCAGCGCGAGGCCGCCCTGGAGCGCCGGCGCACGGCCGAGCGCTGGACCTCCGAGGCCCCGGCGCTGGAACTGTCCGCCCGCAGCGACCGCTATCTGGATCGCAACGCGGGCCTGCGCGAGCAGGAGCTGGGCATCGCCGTGCCGCTGTGGCTGCCCGGCGAACGCCAGCGCAGCCAGGCCCTGGCCGCCGCCGAGCTGGACAGCGTGGCCAGCCGCAACGCGGCCGCCGCCTGGCGCCTGGCCGGCCAGCTGCGCGAGGCCTGGTGGACGCTGCAGCGGGCGCGCCAGAGCGAGGCGCTCGCGCAGGCCCGCGCGCAGAGCGCACGCAGCCTGGCGCAGGACGTGCTGCGCCGCGTCGCCGCCGGCGATCTGGCGCGCAGCGACGGCCATCAGGCCGAGGGTCAGGTGGCCGCGGCCGCGGCCGAACTGGCCCAGGCCCGGGCCGAGGCCGCACAGGCCGGCCAGGCCCTGCGCGCCCTGGGTGCGCCGCCGGAGCCGACCGCCCCCGACGGCGGCGAGCCCCTGCCGGAGGGCCTGGCCGGCGATGAGTTGCCGGCCCGGCATCCGGCGCTGCGCGAGCTGGATGACCGCCGCCTGCTGGCCGAGCGCAGCCGCTCGCTGGCGGCCGTGCAGGATCGCGCCAACCCCGAGCTGACCCTGACGACGACGCGCGAACGCGGTGCCTTCGGCGAGGCCTACGGGCGCAGCCTGACCCTGGGCCTGCGCATCCCATTCGGCAACGGCCCGGCCCAGCGCGCCAAGCTGGCCGATGCAGGCGCCGAGTTGGTCGCGGCCGAGGCCCAGCTGGCGCTGGAACGCCAGCGCCTGGCGGCCGAGCTGGCCACGGCGCACGCGCGCCTGGCCGCGGCCGATGCGGTGGTCGAGGCCGCCGCGCGCCGCGCCGCCCTGGCCGCCGAGGCGCGCGGCTTCATCGAAAAGTCCTTCCGCCTGGGCGAGAGCGACCTGCCGACGCGCCTGCGCGTCGAGCTGGAAGCCTTCGAGGCGCAGCGCCAGCAGGCGCTGGCCCGCCTGGCCCGCCAACAAGCCGTCTCCGCGCTGCGCCAGGCCCTGGGCCTGCTGCCGCAATGAACCCACGAAGAGCGATGCACACCATGATGAAACCCCTGTTCCTGCTGGCCCTGCTGCTGGCGGCCGGCCTGCCGGCCCGGTCCGGCGAAGGTCATGACCATGACTCCCCCGCCACCACCGCGACAGCCCCGGCCCTGCCGCGCTTTGCCGCCAGCTCCGAGCTGTTCGAGCTGGTCGGTGTGCTGGACGGCCGCTCGCTGACCCTGTACCTGGACCGCGCCGCCGACAACGCGCCGGTCACCGACGCCAGCCTGGAGCTGGAGCTGGGCGGCGCCAGGCTGAAGGCCGCGCCCAAGGCCGGCGCCGCTGGCGAGTTCAGCGTGCAACTGGCCCAGGCGCCAAGGCCCGGCCTGCTCCCGGTGACGGCCACCGTCACGGCCGGCGCCGACAGCGACCTGCTGGCCGGCGAGCTGGACCTGCATGGCAGCGACGACGACGGCCATGCCGGGCATGGCGAGGCCGGCACCACGCGTTGGCAGCGCTATGGCGGCGCGGCCCTGGCCGTGCTGGGCGCGGGTGCCGCGCTGATCTTCGGTCTGCGCCGGAGGGCCTCGGCATGAATGGCAAGCCCTTCCTGTTCCTCTCGATCGCACTGCTGGCCGCGCTGTGCGGCGGCGCCCGCGCGGGCGAGGGCCATGACCATGGCGACGCGCCCGCGGCGACCAACGCCAACGGCCCGCAGCGCCTGCCCGACGGCAGCGTCTTCCTGCCCAAGCCGGCCCAGCGCCAGATGGCGCTGCGCACGCTCGTGACCGCGCGCCACGAACTGCCGCGCGCGCTGAGCCTGAATGGCAAGGTGCTGATGGACCCGAACGCCGGCGGCAAGGTGCAGGCCCTGCAGGCCGGGCGCCTGGAGGCAGGCCCGCACGGCCTGCCCAGCCTGGGCCAGAAGGTGCGCAAGGGCGAGCTGCTGGCCTATGTCGTGCCGGCCGCCGGGGCGCTGGAGCGCTCGGGACAGGCCGCCCAGCTGGCTGAGCTGCGCGCCGCGCGCGCGCTGGCCGAAAAGCGCCTGGCGCGCCTGCAGGAACTGGCCGACAGCGTGCCGCGCAAGGAGATCGAGGCGCTTGAGAGCGAGCTGCAGAGCCTGGCCGCGCGTGCCCAGGCGCTGGGTGCCGGCCTCCATGGCCGCGAGCCGCTGACCGCGCCGGTGAGCGGGGTGATCGCCTCGGCGAATGCTGTGACCGGCCAGGTGGTCGACGCGCGCGAACTGGTCTATGAGATCGTCGACCCGGCCCGGCTGCAGGTCGAGGCCCTGGCCTTCGACACCGCGCTGGCAGCCGACGTGGCCGCGGCCCATGTGACAGTGGGCGGGCAGGCCTTGCCGCTGCGCCTGGTCGGGGCCGCCCATGCGCTGCGCGACCAGGCCCTGCCGCTGCTGTTCAGGGGCGAGGGGTCTGGTCTTGCCGGCCTGGCCGTCGGGCAACCGCTGCAGCTGGTGGTGCAGACCCGCAGCCGCGTGCAGGGTGTGGCCCTGCCGGCGGCAGCGCTGCAGAAGAACCCGGCCAACCAGCCCATCGTCTGGGTCAAGAACGCCGCGGAGCGCTTCGAACCGAGAGTCGTGACGGTGCAGCCGCTGGACGGCGCGCGCGTGGCGGTGACGCAGGGCCTGCAGCCCGGCGAGCGTGTGGTGATCCAGGGCGCGGTCCTGGTCAACCAGATCCGCTAACGGGAGCCACAGCAATGAGACCCCCACGTTCACTTCGTTCACTGCCCCCCAAGGGGGCGCAGGCCTCCCTCGGGACGGCCCGGCAGGAGACCTGACATGTTCAAGTGGCTACTCGACAGCAGCCTGGCCAACCGGCTGCTGGTGCTGATCGGCGGCGCGGTGCTGATGGCCTATGGCCTGTTCACCTTGATGCGCACACCGGTCGATGTGTTCCCCGATCTCAACAAGCCCACGGTCACCCTGATGACCGAGGCCGGCGGCATGGCCGCCGAGGAGGTGGAGCAGCTGATCACCTTCCCGCTGGAGACGGCGATGAACGGCCTGCCCGGCGTTGAGGCGGTGCGCTCCAGCTCCAACGCCGGCCTGTCCTTCGTCTACGTCACCTTCGACTGGAGCACCGAGATCTTCCGCGCCCGCCAGATGGTGTCGGAGCGGCTCTCGGCGATGGAGGAGGGCCTGCCGGCCGGCGTGATCCCGCGCATGGGGCCGATCAGCTCGATCATGGGCGAGATCATGCAGATCGCGATCCCCGTCGACACGGCCAAGACCAGTGCCATGGCCGTGCGCGAGTATGCGGACTGGGTGCTGCGCCCCCGGCTGATGGCGATCCCGGGCGTCGCGCAGGTGATACCGATCGGCGGCGAGGTGCGCCAGTTCCAGGTCTTGCCTGATACCGCACGGATGGCCGAGCTGGGCATCACCTTGGAGCAGCTGGAGGCGGCGCTGAAGGGCTATGCCTCGAACAGCTCCGGCGGTTTCCTGGAGCTGAACGGGCGCGAATACCTGATCCGGCATCTGGGCCAGAGCTCCGCGCTGCAGGATCTGCAGAACCTGGCGCTGGGCGCGCGCATGGGCCAGCCGCTGCTGCTGCGCCAGCTGGCCGAGGTGCGCTTCGCGCCGGCCACGAAGCGCGGCGACGCCGGTTTCGAGGGCAAGCCGGCGGTGATCCTCGGCATCCAGAAGCAGCCGACCGCCGACACGATCGCGCTGACGAGGAGCATCGAGGCCGCGCTCGCGGGCCTGCAGCGCTCGCTGCCGGCCGGCATGGAGGCGCCGCGCGTGACCTTCCGCCAGGCCAGCTTCATCGAAGCCTCGATCTCCACGCTGCAGGGCAAGCTGCTCGCCGCGGCCGGCTTCGTCGCGCTGATCCTGCTGCTGTTCCTGGGCAATCTGCGCAGCACCCTGATCGCGCTGGTGGCGATCCCGGTGTCGATCCTGGTGACGGCGCTGGTGTTCCGCTGGTTCGGCCTGTCGATCAACACGATGACCCTGGGCGGCCTGGCGATCGCGATCGGCGGCCTGGTGGACGACGCGGTCGTGGGCATCGAGAACGTGATGCGGCGCCTGAAGGAGGATCGCGCCAAGCACCCCGAGCACCGCATGCATCCGCTGGAAGTGGTGGCACGGGCGACGCTGGAAGTGCGCTCGGCCATCCTCTACGCCACCGTGATCATCGTGCTGGTGTTCGTGCCGCTGTTCGCGCTGCCCGGCATGGAGGGGCGTCTGTTCGTGCCGCTGGGCATCGCCTTCATCGTCTCGACCCTGGCCAGCCTCTTGGTCTCGGTGACCATGACGCCGGTGCTGAGCCTCTACCTGCTGCCGCGCATGAAGTCGCTGGACCATGGCGACACCAGGCTGCTGGCCTGGCTGAAGGCGCATTACGCGAGCGGCCTACAGCAGGTGCTGGACCGCCCGCGGGCAGCGCTGGCGGCCGGCGGCCTGGCGGTGCTGGCCGCGGCCGCTGCCGTGCCCTTCTTTCCGACCACCTTCCTGCCGCCCTTCAACGAGGGCACCCTGCTGATCGGCATGCGGCTGAATCCCGGCGTCACGCTGGCCGAAAGCTCGGGTCTTGCGCAGCAGGCCGAGAAGCTGGTGGCCCAGGTGAGCGAGGTCACGCATGTGGGCCGGCGCAGCGGCCGCGCCGAGCTGGACGAGCATGCCGAGGGCGTGCATGTCAGCGAGCTGGACGTGGGCCTGAAGCCGGCCGCCGAGCTGACGCGCTCGATGGACGAGATCCAGGCCGACATCCGGGCGCGCCTCGTCAACTTGCCGGCCGCGATCGCGATCGGCCAGCCGATCTCGCACCGCATCGACCACATGCTGTCGGGCGTGCGCTCGCAGATCGCGATCCGGATCTTCGGCGAGGACCTCGACCAGCTGCGCGGCCAGGCCGATGCGCTGCGCACGCGCCTGGCTTCGGTGCCGGGTCTTGCCGACCTGGAGATCGAGAAGCAGGTGCTGGCGCCGCAGATCAAGCTGCGCATCGACGCCGAGGCGCTGGCGCGCTACGGCCTGCCGGCGCCGCAACTGCTCGCCACCCTGCAAAGCCTGGTGGAGGGCGAGAAGCTGGCCCAGATCAACGAGGGCAACGGGCGGCGTTTCGCGCTGGTGATGCGCCTGCCCGAAAGCGCGCGCTCGGCCGAGGGGCTGGCGAACCTGCTGATCGAGACGCCGCTGGGCCGCGTGCCCTTGTCCAAGCTGGCCAGCATCGAGGAGAGCGACGGCCCGAACCAGATCAGCCGCGACGACGGGCGCCGCCGCATCGTGCTGTCGGCCAACGCCCAGGGCCGAGCGCTGTCCGAGGTGGTGGCCGACATCCGTAAGGTGGTGGACCAGACCACGCTGCCCGAGGGCTTCTTCATCACGCTGGGCGGCCAGTTCCAGGCGCAGGAGGAGGCTTCGCGCCTGGTGGGCCTGCTGTCCATCGTCTCGCTGGCGCTGATGTTCGTGGTGCTCTACAGCCGTTACCGCAGCACGGCGCTGACCCTCCTGATCATGGCCAATATTCCGTTGGCCCTGGTCGGCGCGGTGCTGGGCCTGGCGCTCTCTAACCAGCCGCTGTCGGTGGCGGCGCTGGTGGGCTTCATCACCCTGGCCGGCATCTCGGTGCGCAACGGCATCCTGAAGGTCAGCCACTACATCAACCTGATGCGCTTCGAAGGCGAGAGCTTCGGCCCGGCGCTGATCCTGCGCGGTTCGCTGGAGCGGCTCTCGCCGGTGCTGATGACGGCACTGGTGACCGCCTTCGCGCTGGCGCCGCTCTTGTTCGAGGCCGAACGCCCCGGTACCGAGATCCTGCATCCGGTCGCGGTGGTGATCTTCTCGGGCCTGGTCAGCGCCACCCTGCTCGACACCTTCCTGACCCCCGCGATGTTCCGGCTGTTCGGCCGGCGTGCCGCCGAACGCCTGGCCGAAGCGCGCCAGGCCGAGGCCTTATGAGCCAATGACCACCCTCCTACGCGCTGCGCGCGCCCCTCACGGGGGCGCCCGCGGCCCGTTAAAGCCGGATCCTCGGGCTCCGCGCGGCCCCCATCACTACCAAGGAGAACCACGATGAAAACCCGTTTCCTGTTTTCGATCCTGTTGACGCTGGCCGCCGGCGCCGCGCTCGCCGCCGGCGATAGGCATCATCACGAGCACAAGCCCCTGCATGGCGGCGTGGTCGCCGAGGCCGGCGATCTGGACTTCGAGCTGGTGGCCAGGCCCGACGTGATTGCGCTCTATGTGCGCGACCATGGCAAGCCCGCCGCGCTGGCCGGCGCCACGGCCAGGCTGACCCTGCTGAGCGGTGGCGACAAGAGCGAGGCGAGCCTGAGCACGGCGGGCGAGCGGCTGGAGGCCAAGGGAGGCTTCAAGGTGGCGCCCGGCACCAAGGCCGTCGCGCTGGTGCAACTGCCCGGCATGAAGAAGACGGTCAATGTTCGCTTCGTCTTGAAGTGAGCGCAGCGCGAAATTCTTCACGCCTACGCCGATAGGCCCAGGGCGGCAGTGGCTGGGCCCCGTGCTACGGCGCCGGGCCTCAGGTGGCGCGATGGCAGTCGGCGCGCAGCGACGACCGCCGCATTCGAGGCCGGGCCGCTGCCGCTCTGGGTCGAACGCCCAATCCGCACCGGCTATGCGCCGAGGCCCGCCTCAGGCCGGCCGCCCCGCACCGCCTTTCAGCAGCCGCGCCGACAGCAGGCTCGCCGCCAGCACCAGCACCGCCCCGCCCAGCGCGGTGAACTGCAGCGCGTCGGTGAACGCGGCGCGCGCCTGGCTCAGCAGGATCTGGCCCTGGTCCGGCGGCATGGCGCGTGCGCTGGCCAACGCGCCGCCCAGCGTCGCCAGCGCCTCGGCCGGCAGTTCGCTGGCCCAGGCCGCGCTCAGCTGGTGGCGGTAGATCAGCGTGCCCAGGCTGCCGAACAGCGCGATGCCCAGGGCGCCGCAGAACTCCGAGCTGGTTTCGGCGATCGCCGAGGCCGCGCCGGCGCGCTCCGGCGGGGCCGAGGTGATGATCAGCTCGGTGCCGATCGCGAACACCGGCGCCATGCCCAGGCTGACGATCACCATGCCGGCGATCAGGAGCGCCAGCGCCTGCGGCCCCTGCGCCGCGACCATCAGCGCCATGCCGGCCGCCGCCGCGGCCAGGCCCCAGACCAGCACGCCGCCGGGCGACCAGCGCCGCGCCAGCTGCGGCGCCAGCATCGAACCGAGCACGAAGCCGAGCGCCCAGGGCACGGTGGCCCAGCCGGCCTGCAGCGGCGTCAGCGCCAGCACCAGCTGCAGGAACTGCGCGATGAAGATGTAGACGCCGAACATCGCCAGGCAGGACAGGCCATAGGCCGCGATCGCCGCGCGGAAGGTGGGCAGCCGGAACAGCTTCAGGTCCAGCAGCGGGTAGTCGAGCCGGCCCTGGCGGCGCAGGAACAGGGCGCCAACGCCCAGGCCCGCCAGCAGCAGCGCGAAGCGCAGCGGGCTGGGGCCGTATTCGGCCAGTGCCTTCAGCGCATAGATCAGGGTCAGCACCGCGGCCAGCGACAGCGCCACGCTGGCCGGGTCGACGCGGCCGGCATGCGCGTCCCGGTATTCGGGCAGCAGGCGCGGCCCGACCAGCAGTAAGAGGCCCATCACCGGCACGGCCGGCAGGAACACCGAGCCCCACCAGAAATGCTGCAGCAGCAGGCCGCCGACCAGCGGGCCGATCGCGCTGCCGACCGAGAAGGCGGTGATCCAGATGCCGATCGCGAACTGGCGCTCGCGCTCATCGTGGAACATGTTCCGGATCAGCGACAGCGTGGACGGCGCCAGGGTCGCTCCGGCGATGCCCAGCAAGGCGCGCAGCGCGATCAGCTGGGCCGCGCTCTGCGCGAAGGCGGCCAGCAGCGAGGCCATGGTGAAGAAGGCCGCGCCCAGCAGCAGCAGGCGGCGGCGCCCGATGCGGTCGCCCAGCGTCCCCATCGTGATCAGGAAGCCGGCGACCAGGAAGCCGTAGATGTCGATGATCCACAGCAGCTCGGAGGCGCTGGGCCTGAGCGCCGTGCTGAGCGCCGGCACGGCCAGGTTCAGCACCGTCAGGTCCATCGCATAGACCAGGCAGGGCAGGGCGATCACGGCCAGGCCGATCCATTCGCGGCGCGTGGCCCTGTCGGTGCTCGGGGGGGTGTTGCTGTGTTTCATCGCTGCACTGCTTCCTCGTCGGGGATCCTGCTACACGACGGACAAGGCATCCGCGAATCGACAGGCGCCGGCGGCTTCTTGGTCGAACTTGTGGCTGCTCAGTATCCGAAGCATGGCGACCCATTCCTGTCAGGAGCCCATCAGGGCCGCCGGGCCGTGGCCCGCGGCCCGACGAGCGAGCACCGGGGATGGCATGATCGATGCGGCTCGCGGGGCCCGGCAGCCCCTTGACGGCCACCACTCGATCCTCCAGGCCATGGGTCTTGAAAGCCCATGCCAAGTTGGACGCAATGAACGCGTCGATGCGCTGTGCGCGAACCACGCGCGCCATGGCTTGCCGAAGTTTGACCGTGTCGACGCCCATTTTCTTCTGTTAAGCGGAAGCAACTGTGGCCCGCGCGTCGGAACAGCGTTCTCGCCGCAGCCGGGTTGGACACCCGGCGAGGATTTGCAACGCCGCTTGCGGGAGCGGCCCTAGTCGAGCCGGCGCGCATAGCGGCCCGGCGGCTGGCCGACATGGCGGCTGAATGCGGTGCTGAAGGTGCTTGCCGAGCCGTAGCCCACGCGCTCGGCCACCTCCGCAATGCCGAGCGAGCGCTGGCGCAGCAGATCCTTGGCGACGGCCATGCGCCAGGCCAGCAGGTATTCCATCGGCGGCAGGCCCACGGCGCGCGTGAACCGATCGAAGAAGGCCGAGCGTGACAGCGCGGCCTTGTCGGCAAGTTGCGCCATCGTCCACGGGCGCCCGGGGTGGCTGTGCATCTGCCTGATGGCCTGAGCGAGCCGCGGGTCCGCCAGGCCACGCAGCAGGCCCGCAGGCGCCCCCTCCCCCGCGGTGACCCGCAAGGCCTCGATGAGCAGCACCTCGACCAGGCGGGTCAGCACCAGATCGCGGCCCGAACGCTGCCGGCCGGCTTCCTCACCGACCAGACGCACCAGCACCGACAGGCGCTCGACACCGCGCACATGGATTTGCGCCGGCAGCAGCGACACCAGCAGCTCCGCGTCGGCGGAATCGAAGACGAAATAGCCGCCCAGCAATCGCACATCCGGACGCCCGCCACGTCGGCCATGGCGCACCTCGGCGCTGGGCGCCGATGCCAGTTTGGGATCGACCGCCTCGGGGATCACCCGCTCGAAGCCCGACAGCGTGAAGCCCGGCGTCGCCGGCAGCAACACGAAGTCGCCCGCCTCCAGCGCAAGTGCCTGCTGGCCGTCGACGGCCAGCAGGCAAGCGCCCTCCAGCACGGCGCAGAAGCTCGGCTGGCCAAAGTCGGCATAGCGAACGCCCCAGCTGCCGGCACCGCTGATGCATTTCGAAAACACCGTGCGGGGCTGGAGCAGCCTGATGACTTCCGCGAGCGGGTCGCTCATCTTCGACTATTGGACTTTTGCCAACGAAATCTAGACTCTTCATTGTAGATCGTCCTGCCGCACGCCCGTAAGGTAGCGACCATCGCAATCCGCAAGGAAACCCCTGATGAAGTCCGTCCTGATCACCGGCTGCTCCTCGGGCTACGGCCTGGAAACCGCCCGCCACTTCCACGCCCAGGGCTGGAAGGTCATCGCCACCATGCGCACGCCGCGCGAAGACCTGCTGCCCCGCTCGGAGCGGATGCGCGTGCTGGCACTCGACGTCACCCGCCCCGAGAGCATCGCGGCCGCGCTGGCGGCCAGCGGCCCGATCGACGTGCTCGTCAACAACGCCGGTCTCGGCCTGTTCGGCGCCTTCGAGGCCACGCCCTTCGCCACAACCCGCGAACTGTTCGAGACCAATACCTTCGGGGTGATGGCCATGACGCAGGCGGTGCTGCCGCAGTTCCGCGCGCGCCGCGCGGGCGTGGTGGTGAACGTGAGCTCGAGCGCTACGCTGGCGCCCATGCCCTTGGTGGCCGTCTACACCGCGAGCAAGATGGCCATCGAAGGCTTCACCGCATCGCTGGCCTTCGAGCTCGCGGAATTCAATGTGCGTGTGAAGCTGGTCGAGCCGGGCTACGGCCCGAGCACGCGCTTCACGAGCAATGGCGCGTCGCGCATGGCGGGCCTGATTCCCGAGGCCTATGCGCCCTTCGCGCAACGCGTCTTCTCGGCCTTCACCGAAGTGAGGGCGGTGACCACCGAGTCCGATGTGGCCGAGGGGGTTTGGCGCGCCGCGAACGATGCGTCCGGGCAGCTGCGCTTCGCGGCCGGGGCGGATGCGGTGGCGCTGACGCAGCCGAAGTGACCAAGCCCCGTCATGAGGCCGTCCGCGGCAGAATCCCTCGCGCTCTTGCAGTCCTGGCAACGGCCGTCCTCGCGGCGGCCATCGGCGGCTGCGCGAGTGACCGAGCGGTGACCCCACCGACCCTGCGGCCGCAACTGCTGACGGAGGTGCGGCGCCCGGCGGCCGGGGAACCCGCGGCCCGTCCGACGCTGGCCCTGGTGCTGGGCGGCGGCGGTCTGCGCGGCTTCGCCCACATGGGGGTCATCCGCGCGCTCGAGGAGGCCGGCCTCCGGCCCGACCTCGTGGTCGGCAGTTCTGCCGGCGCCGTGGTCGGTGCGGCCTATGCCAGCGGCCTGACACCCGCGCAACTGGAATCGGCCGGCCGCGAGCTCAAACCGCTGGCGCTGATGGACTGGACCCCGAGCGCCGGCGGCATCATGCGTGGCAACAAGCTGGCGGACCGGATCGACCGGATGACGGGGGCGTGCCGATCGAAGGCTTCCCCATCCGCTTTGCCGCCGTGGCGACGGATCTGCAGACCGCGCGGCCCGTGCTGCTGGCCCGCGGCTCGCCGGGGTCGGCGATCCGGGCTTCGAGTGCGATTCCCGGCGTCACCGTGCCCGTCCCCTATCGCGACGGCCATCTGGTCGACGGCGGCGTCAGCAGCCTGGTGCCGGTTCGCTTCGCCCGGGCCATGGGCGCCGACATCGTGATCGCGGTGGACATCTACTGTCAGGGCCCGCGCGATCGAAGCGGGCTACGAGGCGGCACGCGCCGCCATGCCCCGAATCCTCGCCAAGGCTGGCCGGAGGGGGGCGGCAGAATGATGGAAACTTTTGCCCTATCGATTTCGAGTTCCATCGAGCCATGAGCCTGCGTTACCTCACCGTCCCCGTCACGCCCTTCGCCCAGAACTGTTCGCTGGTCTGGTGCGACGAAACCCGGGAGGCCGCGCTGATCGACCCGGGCGGCGAACTGCCGCGCCTGCTGGCCGCCGTGGCCGAACGCGGCCTGGCGCTGCAGGCAATCTGGCTGACCCATGCCCATATCGACCATGCCGGCGGCACCGGCCAGCTGGCACGCGAGCAGGGCCTGCCGATCATCGGCCCGCACCCGGGCGACCAGTTCTGGATCGACGGCCTGCCGCAGCAGAGCCAGATGTTCGGCTTCCCGCCGGCCGAGGGCTTCACGCCGACGCGCTGGCTGCAGGACGGCGACCGCGTCGGCATCGGGCGCGAAACCCTGACCGTGCGCCATTGCCCCGGCCACACGCCGGGCCATGTGGTGTTCCACTCCGCCAGCGCCAAGCGCTGCTTCGTCGGCGACGTGCTGTTCGCCGGCAGCATCGGCCGCACCGATTTCCCGGGCGGCGACCATGCCACGCTGATCGCCTCGATCACCCGGCGCCTCTGGCCGATGGGCGACGACACGGTCTTCATCCCGGGCCATGGGCCGGAAAGCAGCTTCGGGCGGGAGCGTCTGAGCAATCCCCATGTTCGGGGCAGCTGAAGCGCATCCCTCGTCCGAATGATGTAACACAATGTGAATTCTTCACAAAGCGCTGGCGCAAGATTCACCGCCTCGGCGGGGGTCGCGTCCCTAAGCTTCCCCCATCGAACCTCTTCTTGTTCGATGGGAGCTAGTGATGATGGATCTTGCCAATTTTCTGCCCGAAACCCGTGCCGTCCCGGAGCGTCGTCGCGCCGCCTCGCTGAGCAGCCACTGGCTCGGCCTGGTGCTGGAGGAGCTGGACTACGGGGTGCTGGTACTGAACCGCCGCGGCGAGGTGCTGCACAGCAACCGTGCCGCCCGGCAGGCCATTGGAGCGCAGCATCCGCTGCAGCTGCAGGGCAGCCAGCTGCACGCGCGCAGCAACAAGGACATCAAGCCCCTGTTCGAGGCCCTGGCCATGGCCGAGGGCGAAGGCCGGCGCTGCCTGCTGCGCCTGGGCGAGGGCGCGGCGCAGGCCAATGTGGTGGTGGTGCCGCTGAACCGGGACGTGGAGCAGGCCGCCGTGCTGCTGGTGCTGGAGCGGCGCCAGATCTGCGGCGCGCTGGCCGCGCAGTGGTTCGCGCTGCGCTATGGCCTGACGCCCGCCGAGACCGAGGTGCTGAAGGCGCTCAGCGACGGCCATGAGCCGAACAGCGTGGCCCAGGCCCAGGGCGTGGCGATCTCGACGGTGCGCACCCAGATCCAGAGCATCCGCGCCAAGTCCGGCGCGCCCAGCATTCGCGAGCTGCTGCGCCAGCTGGCCGTGCTGCCGCCGCTGATGTCGGCGCTCTACAACTGACGCTGACACGTTCGTTTACATCCCTTAACATGCAGCGCAACAGGCGCGGCTTGTCGACGCCGCGCGGGGAGCGCTGCATGTACGGCCCAGTCGGTACGTCACACATTGCCGAGCCCGCGACCAAGCCGGTCCGAGTTCAGCTGCCCCAGCAACTGGCGGATCTTGCGGCCCGCGGCGTCACCCGCAGCTATCGCAAGGGCACCCTGCTGATCGAGGAAGGCACCCAGGGCGACAGCATCTACCTGGTGCTGTCGGGCCGGCTGCGCGCCTTCGGCTGCGATGCCCGCGGCCGCGAAGTGACCTATGGCAGCTACGGCACCGGCGACTATGTCGGCGAGATGAGCCTGGACGGCGGGCCACGCTCGGCCAGCGTCATCACCGAAGAGGCCAGCTGCTGCGTGATGCTGACGCGCGCCAGCGTGCTGGCCCATATCACCGAGCATCCCGAGTTCGCGCTGGACCTGCTGACCAAGGTGATCCGGCGCGCCCGCGCCGCCACCCTGGCCACCAAGCAGATGGCCCTGCACGACGTCTACGGCCGGCTCAAGGCCTTGCTGGAAAGCTCGCCCAACGAGCGCCTGACCCACCAGGCCATGGCGCAGCGCCTGGGCTGCTCGCGCGAGATGGTGTCCAAGCTGATGAAGGACCTGGAGCAGGGCGAGTTCCTGCTGCGCCACGGCATGGGGCGCTACGAGCTGCTGCGTCCCCTGCCGGCTCGCTGGTAAGGGCCGGCCTCAGCCCTTCTTCAGCGGCGGCGCCACCTCGAAGCGCCGCACCGGCTTCTCGGCACGCGCGTACAGGCCCCCCACCTTGGGCAGATTGGCCTCGATGTCGCGGATGCGGCTCGGGCCGGCCGGATGGGTGGACAGCCACTGGGGCGGCGCGCCCTTGCTGGCCTCGCCCATCTTCTGCCACAGACTGATGCCGGCCTCGGGGTCGTAGCCGGCCCGCGCGGCCAGCTCCATGCCCACCAGGTCGGCCTCGCTCTCGTCCTCGCGGCTGAACCTCAGGGTCAGGAGTTGCCCGCCCATGTTCAGCACCGCGTCGCCCACATTGCCCAGGCCCAGCAGGCTGGACAGCACGCTGGCGCCCAGCTTCGTCGCGGTGGTCTTGGCCATGCGCTCGCGCGCATGCTCGCGCAGCGCATGCGCCACCTCGTGGCCCATGATGGTGGCCACCTCGTCGTCGCTGAGCTTGAGCTTCTCGAGGATGCCGTAATAGAAGGCGATCTTGCCGCCCGGCATGCAGAAGGCGTTGAGCTGGGCGCTGCCCAGCAGGTTGACCTCCCAGCGCCACTGGCGCGCCCGCGCGTTCCAGCCATAGGACTGCGGGATGATGCGTTCGGCGATCGCGCGCAGGCGCTGCAGCTGCGGGTGGCTGTCGGGGGCCAGCGCGTTCTGCTGGCGCGCCTGGGCCATCATCTTCGAATATTCCTGCGCACCGGCGGCCTCCACCTGCTCGGCCGGCACCAGCTTGGTGATGCTGCTTTGCGAGCCGACGTCCACGCCCTCGCGCGCCCAGGCGGGCACGGCCGCCGCCAACGCGCCGACACCCAGCAGGCCGGTGAACAGGCGCCGGCGCGGCGCGGCGATGCAGCGCCGGCAGGCGCAGCGGCCGAAGCCGTAGTCGGGCTCGCCCTCCAGGCGCAGATCGTCGTGGCAACGGAAGTCTTGATCATGCATGCCCGTATTTTGGGCCAGATCGCCGGGCTGGCGGACAATCCGGCCATGGCCATTGCTTCCCAGCCCGGCGTCGTGGGCGCCTCCTTCGATTCGCAGCAGTTCCGCGCCGCCCTGGGCATGTTCGCCACCGGCGTGACCATCGTCACCGCGCGCGGCCCGGACGGCAAGCTGGTGGGCCTGACGGCCAACTCCTTCAACTCGGTCTCGCTGGCGCCGCCGCTGGTGCTGTGGAGCCTGGCGCGCAGCGCGGGTTCGATGCCGGTGTTCAGCCGCGGCTCGCACTATGCGATCAACATCCTGGCGGCCGACCAGAAGGCGCTGGCGCAGCGCTTCGCTACCCGCGACATCGACCGCTTCGCCGGCGTGGCCTGGCGCGAGGGCGCCGGCGGCGCGCCGGTGCTGGAGGGCGTGGCGGCGGTGTTCGAATGCGCCAATCGCAGCCGCTACACGGAGGGCGATCATGTCATCTTCGTCGGCGAGGTCGAATGCTGCACCTCCTACCCGGGCAGCCCGCCGCTGATCTTCCACGGTGGCCGCTACTACGCCGAACTGCCCCTCTGAACCGGCATCCGGGGGACGCACGCTGTTACGCAATCGCCCGGCCTGAAACCCCTGGTTCTAGGGGGGCGTCGGACAATTCCGGCAGACAACAACGCCGGGCAGCGACCCATGGCGTAACCGGGTTCTGCCATGATGATCACCTGCCCCCACTGCCAAGCCCGCAACCAGGTCCCGGAGGCCGCCCTGCGGCTGGATCCCGGTTGCGAGCGTTGCGCCAAGCCCCTGCTCAGCGGCGAGGTCATCGAGCTCACCGAGGCCAATTTCGACGCCGTGGTGGCCGGCAGCGAGCTGCCGGTGCTGGTGGATTTCTGGGCGCCTTGGTGCGGCCCCTGCCGCATGATGGCGCCACAGCTCAGCCAGGTGGCTCGGCAACTCAAGGGCCGCGCCCTGCTGGTCAAGGTCAACAGCGACGCCAATCCCCGCCTGGCCCAGCGCTACGGGATCCGCAGCATTCCCACCCTGACCCAGCTGCGGGCCGGCCAGGAGGTGCAGCGCATCTCCGGCGCGCTGCAGGCTCCGCAGATCATCGACTGGCTGCAATAGCCGGATAGACACGGCCGGAGCACGGCACGCGAGCGGGACGGGGCCGCAAGGCCTTGTCAAGGCCTTGTGCCACCCCGCGGGCCTCAATGGCGCCTCAATGGCGCGTCACGCGGAAGGTGTTGCGGCCCGCGTCCTTGGCCGCGTAGAGGGCCTGGTCGGCGCATTGGAGCAGCTCGGCCGGCGTCACCGCGCCACCCTGCTGGAAGGCGATGCCGATGCTGGTGGTGACCTGCAGGCTGTGCCCCCCCAGCACAAAGGGTGAAGCCATCGCGCGGGTGATCTTACGCGCCACCAGACCGGCCTCGTCCTCGCTGCGCAAATCCTCCAGCACGATGACGAACTCGTCGCCGGCCAGGCGGGCCACCGTGTCGACCTCGCGCACGCTCTCGCGCAGGCGGCTCGCGAATTCCCTGAGCACCGCGTCGCCGACGCCGTGGCCCAGGCTGTCGTTGATGGACTTGAACTTGTCCACGTCCAGGAACAGCAGCGCCAGCGCCGCGCCGCTGCGCGCCGCGCGGCGCAGGGCCTGGGGCAGCAGCTCGTCGAACTGCTGGCGGTTCGGCAGACCGGTCAGGGCGTCGCGCCGCGCCTGAGTTTCCAGCTCGCGCTGCACCGCCTTCAGGTCGGAGATGTCCTGGCTCAGCGCATAGACGCCCTGCACCAGGCCGTCGAGCCCGATGTCGGGCACATACTCGTTGTGCAGCCAGCGCTTGCGGCCCAGCAGGGTCGACTCGATCTCGAAGCCGACCCGCTCGCCGCACAGGGCGCGGCGCAGCCAGGCCGTGCGCAACCCGTACTCGGTCGGCCCGAGGATCTCGAGCAGGCTGCGGCCCAGCATCAGCTCCGGATCGATGCCCAGCCAGGTGCGGAAGGTGCCATTCAGAAAGCGCACGCGCTCCTCCGGGTCGATGTAGGTGATCAGCACCGGCAGCTTGTCGGTGATGTCGCGCAAACGCTTCTCGGCGGCCTGCAGCGCGGCCTGTGCCGCCTGCATGGCCTGCTCGCGGCGCCGCTCGGCCGTCATGTCGCGTGTGGTCAGGGCCACGCCATCGCCCATCGGCACCACCTGATGCTGCAGGCACAGCCCCTCGGCCGGCGGCGTCTCGACCATGAACTCGGCCCGCTGCGGCCGGCGGCTCTCCAGCACCTCGCAGAACATGCGGAAGAAGCGCGGGTCGCGGCCCTCGGGGAACACCTCGCTGCGCAGGCGGCCGACGATCTCGTCCTTGGGCTTGTGCAGCAGGGCCGCACCGCGGTCGTTGCAATGGGCGAAGCGGAAGTCCCGCACCCGCCCCTGCGCATCGCGCTCCGCACACAGCATCCAGAAGGCATCCAGGCTGGCATTGGAGGCCGCCTCGAACTGGGCCCGCGCGCGTTCGCGTCCGGCCTGGCTGCGCCGCAAGCGGATCGCCGCCAGACTCAGCCCTCCGAAGGCCAGCAGCAGCAGGGCGCTGCCCAGGCCCGTCAGGCCCAAGAGTTCGGTGCGCCGCTGCTCGAACGGCGCCAGGGCCTCCTCCAGCGCCAGGCCCACCAGCGCCACCAGCGGATAGCCCTGCAGGGTCTTGTAGGCCAGGCGCCGCTGCACGCCGTCAAGCCGGTTGACGGCCTCGTAGCTGCCCTCGGGCCAGCGCTGCAGATGCTCGGCCAGATGGCTGCCGGCCGCCTGGCCGAACCACAGCCGCTCGCCCGAGCGGCGCGCCCGCACCACCAGGTCCAGGCCCATCACGCTGACCATGCCCTGGCGGCCGAGCTGGCTGGGACGGTAGAAATCGGTGAAGTAGCGCGGATCGACCGCCACCGCGACGATGCCGGCAAAGCCGCCGTCGCTGCGCGCCAGCCGGCGCGTCAGCTGCAGCACCCAATGCTGACCATCGCGACCCGGTAGGGGCTCGCTGATATACAGGCCGCTGTGGCCCTGGTCCAGATGGACGCGGAAATAGGCATGGTGGGCCACCGTCGCCTGGTTCATCGGCAGGGTCGAGCCCAGCACCGCGCCGCCGGCATCGGTCACGAACAGGGCCACCACGCCGGGCAGGTCGGCCAGGCCGAGCTGCAGCAGGGCCGCCATGTCGGCACGCCCGGCCGCCCGGTCGCGCGGCCCGTCCTGGCCGCGGCCCCTGATCTGATGCGCCACGAAGGCGGTGATCTGGTCGATCTGCTGCAGGCCGCGCCGGGTGTGTTCCTCGAAGGCCTGGGCCAGGCCGCGGGCGCGCTGCTCGATGTCCTGCTCGACCAGCCGGCGCTCGGCCTCCAGGGCGTTCAGCACCAGCAGCCAGAGGCCGGCCACGATGGCCAGACCCAGCAGGGGCAGGCCCCAGACCAGCAGGTCCAGCCGGCTGCGCGGCCGATCCGGTGATGGCGGGCCCATGAAGCCTCCGGAAAGCGGATGCCATCCCTGCGCCACGGGCCCTGCGGGCCTCTGGCGGAAAGCATACGCCTGCCCGCATGCCGCCGGGCGGATGCGCTACCCCGGATTCAGGTGACGCGCCGGCGCGCGGCGGCAAAGGCCGCGAACCAGTCCACCGCCTCGGCATTGGCCATCGCATCGCGCTTGAACAGGGTCTCGGGCGCGGCGCCCAGCAGCAGCTTCTTGACCGGCAGCTCCATCTTCTTGCCCGACAGGGTGCGCGGCACGGCCGCCACCTGGAAGATCTCGTTGGGCACATGGCGGGCCGACAGCGCCGCCCTGATGGCCTCGCGCAGGCGCCGCTCCAGCGCCGCGTCCAGCGTCAGCCCCTCGCGCAGCACGACGAACAGCGGCATATAGCTGTCGCGCCCCAGGTATTCCAGGTCCACCACCAGGCTGTCCAGCACCTCGGGCAGGACCTCCACCGCGCGGTACAGCTCGGCCGTGCCCATGCGGATGCCGTGGCGGTTGATGGTGGCGTCGGAGCGGCCGTAGATGATGCCGCCGCCCGCCGGCGTGATGCGCAGCCAGTCGCCATGGCGCCAGACGCCCTCGCCGTTCGGACCGCGGTACATGTCGAAATAGCTGTCCCGGTAGCGCCGGTCGCCGGGATCGTTCCAGAAGCGCAGCGGCATCGACGGGATCGGCCGGGTGCAGACCAGCTCGCCGACCTCGTCCACCAGCGGCCGCCCCCGGCCGTCGGCGTCGGGCTCGCCATAGGCGTAGACCGCCGCGCCGAGGCTGCGGCATTGCATCTCGCCGCGCCGCAGCGGCAGGGTGCGCAGCCCCGCCAGGAAGGCGCCGGCGAAATCGGTGCCGCCGCTGATGCAGTTGATCCAGACCGGCGCGCCGTCCACCTCGGGCAGGCGCTGCCAGATCCAGTCGTAGCTCTCGTCGGCCAGCGGGCTGCCGGTCGAGCCGACGCCGCGCAGGCGCGACAGGTCGCCCGCCTCCTGCGGCCGCACGTCGGCCTTCAGGCAGCTGGCGTAGAAGGCCGCGCCGGCGCCGAAGAAGCTGACGCCGGCCAGCGCCGCGAAGCGCCACAAGGTGCCCCAGTCCGGCCCGCCGAATTCCGGGCGCGACCCGCCCGGGCTGCCGTCGAACAGGCAGATCGTGCTGCCGCCCAGCAGCGCGCCGATCTGGCAGTTCCACATGATCCAGCCGGTCGAGCTGTACCAGTGGAAGCGCTCCGCGGGGCCGAGGTCGCCATGCAGGATGCCGCCCTTCATCGTTTCCAGCACGACACCGCCATGGCCGTGCACGATGGGCTTGGGCAGACCGGTGGTG
Organism: Roseateles sp. GW821-FHT09B06; assembly: GCF_059418245.1. Taxonomy (NCBI): domain Bacteria; kingdom Pseudomonadati; phylum Pseudomonadota; class Betaproteobacteria; order Burkholderiales; family Sphaerotilaceae; genus Roseateles; species Roseateles sp. GW821-FHT09B06. The sequence goes on from NZ_JBWKPM010000002.1 coordinate 93,298, forward strand.
CCGCTGGAGTAGACGATCCACAGCGGATGGTCGATGGGCAGCGGCTCCGGCGCCACCGGCGCCAACGCCTGGGCCAGCAGCGCGTTGAAATCCAGCATGCCCAGCGCCGCGGCGTCGGCCTGCGGGTCCAGATAGGGCAGCAGTACCGCATGCTCGACGCTGGGCAGCCCGGCCAGCAACTCGCCCAGCAACGGCCGCCGGTCCACCGCCTGGCCGGCATTGACATAGCCGTCGGCCGCGATCAGCAGCTTGGGCTCGATCTGGCGGAAGCGGTCCAGCACCGCCATCGCGCCCATGTCCGGCGCGCAGACCGACCAGATGGCGCCCAGGCTGGCGACGGCCAGGAAGGCCACCGCCGTCTGCGGGATGTTCGGCAGGTAGGCGACGACGCGGTCGCCGCGCCCCACGCCCAGCGCGCGCAGGGCCGCGGCGAGCGCCCCCACCCGGCGCTGCAGCTCGGGCCAGGACAGCTCGCCCAGCTCCCGGCGCGCCAGCATCGCCTCGTTGCACCAGACGATGGCCGGCCTGTCCGCCGCATGGGCCGTGTCGGCATGGCGCAGCACCTGGGCCGCGTAGTTGAGCGTCGCCCCCTCGAACCAGCGCGCGCCGGGCATGCGCTCCTCGCTCAGCGCCCGCGTGAAGGGCGTGGCCGAGCGCAGCTCGAAGAACTCCCACAGGCTCAGCCAGAAGGCGTCGAGCTCGGTGACGGACCATTGCCAGAGGTCCTCGTAACGCTCGAAGGCCAGGCCGCGGGTCTCGCGCAGGAAGCGCTCGTAGCGGCGGATCTGGGGCTCGGGGCCGGTGTGCTGTGGGGTCTCCATGGCCCGATGATGCCGTGCCGCGGGCGCCCCGGCTGTCGTCCAGGTGCCAAGCCCTGCACGCCGCGCCGGCACTGTCACCATGCCGTCATGCCGCCGCCACAAAGCCGCTCCAGCATGCGGCCTTCCCTCGCCCAGCGCCCCGCAGGTCCATGACGCCGCCCATTCCCCACAAGACCGACGCCGGCCGCCGCCTGCTGGCCGGCGCACGCCAGGCCCTGCCGCCGGGCCTGCGCATGCTGCTGATCACGGTGGACGGCCGCAAGAGCCTGGCCGAGCTGCGGGCCGTCGCCCAGGGGCTGGGCCTGGCGCCGCAGCCGGCCTTCGAGCAGCTGCTGGCCCAGGGCCTGATCGGCTGGGACGGCCCGCCCGAGCCGGCACCGCCGGCACCGCCGGCTGCGGCGGAAGCGGCGGATGCGGCGGACGCGGCGCGCCGCCTGGTGCGCGCCAAGTTCTTCGCGCTGGACCTGGCCGGCCGCATGCTGGCCGGGCGCGACCAGGCGCTGCGCGAGGGTGCGCGTGCGGTCGATTCCGAATCGAGCTTCGCCGCCTGGCTGGACGACTGCGCCGCCGAGATCGCGCGCGCCGCCGACGCCGAGCGCGCCGCGCTGTTCCGCGAACGGGTGGTCGCGGTGGCCTGATCGATACTCGCGGCATGCCCATCATGACCCCCGTTTCCAGCTACGGTGCCGACGCCCATGGCCTGATCTGCGGCTACCGCTTTCTGCCGGACCGGCCCGCCGAGCCGATCGCCTCGGCCGAGGCCGCCCTGCCGCTGCTGGCCCAGGCCGGGCCGGGCTTCGTCTGGCTGCACCTGAACCTCAGCCATGCCGGCGCCGAGGCCTGGCTGCGCGCGCATGCCGGCCTCTCGGACAACTTCTTCGAGGCCCTGCACGAGGGCTCGCGCTCCACCCGCATCGAGCGCGACGGCGAGGGCCTGTTCGCCGTGGTCAACGACGTGACCTTCGACTTCGGTTTCGACGCCAGCGACGTGGCCACGCTGTGGCTGTCGGTCGGCGAGCATCTGGTGCTGAGCGCGCGGCGCCAGCCGCTGCGCGCGATCGACCGGCTGCGCATGGCGGTGAAGCGCGGCGAGCCGCTGGGCTCCAGCGTGGCCCTGCTGGAGCACCTGCTGGCCGACCAGGCGGACGAGCTGCAGCGCATCGTGCGCCAGGCCACCAGCCGGGTGGACGATATCGAGGACGCGCTGCTGGCCGGCAAGCACGACGGCCATGGCGGCGAGGTCGCGAGGCTGCGCCGGCTGATGGTGCGCCTGCAGCGCCTGCTGGCGCCCGAACCCAGCGCGCTGATGCGCACCCTGGCCAAGCCGCCGCGCTGGGTCAGCCCCGAGGACCGCCAGCAGCTGCACCGCGCCAGCGAGGAGTTCGCGCTGGTGCTGGGCGACATCGCCGGGCTGCAGGAGCGCATCAAGCTGATGCAGGACGAGACCGCGGCGCGCGTGGCCGAGGAAAACAACCGCAGCCTGTTCACGCTGACCATGGTGACCGTGCTGGCGCTGCCGATCAACCTGGTCTCGGGCCTGTTCGGCATGAACGTCGGCGGCATCCCGCTGGCCGAGAACCCGACCGGCTTCTGGATCATGGTGAGCCTGATCGGCGGACTGACCGGGGTGATCGCGTTTCTGGCGCTGCGGCGGATGCGGCGGTAGCCGGCGCACCACAGCGGGGGCAGCGGGACGGATGCCGTCACAAGGGTCACGCCGCTGGTAGGCTCCTCGAACACCACACCGCGGGCAACAGCACCATGAAGAAGCTTCCTCTCGTCGTGTCGCACCTGCTTGCCGTCGCCATCGGCTTTGCGCTCGGCATCTACGCTCTACCCATCCTCATTGCTCCTGCGGCACCCACGCCTGCCGAAGTCAGCACGCAAGCCGCCGCGTCGCGCTATACGGGCCAGTTCCGCCGCGACCTGAAAGGCAGTGACGCATTGCACTGGGGCGAGGGAACCGTCTCCATCGCCTCCAACGCCATCGTCCTCCAAGGCGAGCTTGCGCCGGGACCGGACTACAAGCTCTACCTGTCGCCCGAGTTCGTCGAAACGGAAGCCGACTTCAAGCGCCTGAAGACCACCATGGTTCGCGTCGGAGACGTCAAGACCTTCAAGAACTTCGTCGTTCCCGTCCCCGAGTCCGTCGATCCGGGTCGCTACAGCGCGGTCATCGTCTGGTGCGAGACCTTCGGCCAGTTCATCAGCGCCGCCAAGTACCGGTGATCGATGCCGCGTACCGGGACATCGTCGCAAGACTGCAGCGGCAGTCGCGGGGCAAGGCCAGCGCCGGCCCTCGCCCGCTTTCAGCCCGCGAACGGCAGCCCCAGGTAATGCGCCCCCAGTTCGCTCAGCTCGCCGGCCGCGCCCAGCAGGCTGGTATGGTGCAGGTCGTTGGCCCAGCGTCCGGTGAACCAGGCGTAGCGCAGCACGTCGGCGCGCTGCTCGCAGATGGCCACCATCTCCGTCATCTGCGCCTTCTGCTTGGCCACCGAATCGATCTGCGCGCCGTCGTTCTGGGAATGCCAGTTGGCGAACTCGGTGACCCAGAAGGGCTTGCCGTACTTGGCGAGGCGGTCCAGCTGGCCGGCCAGGCCGTAGTCGTACCAGTGGAAGGCCAGGGCATCGATCTGCGGCTCGCGGCCGCCGTTGGCACCGCGGTAGGCGGCCAGGAAGGCGTCCATCCAGATGACCGGATCCTCGTAGCCGGCCAAGGTGCCCCAGGTGATCGCCGGGCCCACCAGCTTGACGCCGGTCCTGCGGGCGATGGCCTCGTAGCGTGGCCATAGCGCGGCGGCCTGGGCCGGGCTCAGATTGGCCTGGTCGCGCAGGTTCGGCTCGTTCAGCACCAGCAGATGCTTGACGGCCGGGCTGGCCAGCAGCCGGGTCTCGACGGCCGCATCGTCGAAGCGATCGTTCCAAAGCATCGGCACGAAGTCCAGGCCCGGTTCGGCCGGCGCCATCGTCGCGGGCCGATCGCTCCAGTTGTACCACCAGCTCAGGCCGGGGCGCAGCGCGGCAAAGTCGCGCGCATCGGCCAGATCGTAGGCAATGCCGCGCTTGGCGCTGCGTAGCGGCGGTGCGGGTGCGGGTGCGGGTGCGGGTGCGGGTGCGGGCGCAGCGCCGTCACCCCCGCCTCCGCCGCCGCAGGCCGACAGCAGCGGTGCCGTAACCAGGCCGGCCAGGCCCTTGCAGAGCAGGCGGCGCTTCATCATCATCATCGTCATCATCACAGCGACCTCAGGAATTCGACCACGGCATCGCGCTCGCTGCGCGACAGGGCCTCGAAGCGGCCCCGGCTGTCGGCCGCCTCGCCGCCATGCCAGAGGATGGCCTCCTGCAGCGTGCGCGCGCGCCCGTCATGCAGGTAGCGCACATTGGCGGCGCCGCCCTGCACCGCGGGCAGCGAGCCCAGCCCCCACAGCGGCGCGGTGCGCCACATGCGGCCGCTGGCCTGGCCCTCGGTGATGCCGTCGGCCAGCCCGTCGCCCATATCGTGCAGCAGCAGGTCGGTGAAGGGGCGGATGGTCTGGCCGCGCAGCTCGGCGAAGGGATGGGTGTTGCCGGTCTTCAGCTGGGCCGCATGGCAGGCGGTGCAGCGCGCCTGGGCAAACAAGGCGCTGCCCTGCTGGATGCGGGCCGGGTCGAGCTCATGCTCGGCCGGCACGCGGATGCCCGCCGGATAGCCGCTGCGCAGGCTGCGCTGGGCCGGCACACCGATCAGCGCCATGTAGTTGGCCAGCTGCTGCAGCTCGGCCTCGGGGATGGCCACGGCGGCGCTGCCGGCATGGCTGCGGCAGTCGGCCGCGCCGCGCTGGCAGCTGCGCGAGGGGTAGATCGAGGAGGTCACGCCCATGTCGTTGACCAGGGCCTGGGCGGCCTGGTGGCGCAGGCTGACCTTGGAGGCCTTCCAGCCGAAGCGGCCCACGCGCGTGACGCCGCTCTCGGGGTCCAGCACATAGTTGACGACGCCGCGCACGCCGTCGCCGTTGGCGTCCTTCGGGTCGGCCAGCGCGACGATGCTGGACTCCGCCACCGCCTCCAGCAGCCCGAGGCCGATCACCTGCGGCGCCTGGCGCGCCGAGACGCTGGCCGGCAGGCCGCCCTTGAAGGCATAGACGGGCTTGCGCAGCTCCACCACCTCGCCGCCGCTGAGCGTGCGGCTGCTGCTCTCGTAGCGCTCGACCGCGACGCCGTAGTCGGGCGCGGCGGCATCGGCCGCGCGCTGCAGGATGGTCATGCCGTACTGCGCATCCGGCCGGGGCTTGCCGTCGGCGTCGATGCCGCCGGTGACGAAGGCCATGCCGTCCAGGCGCCCACCCTGCGCCACCACGGGGCTGCGGCCGTTGGCCTGGTGGCAGGCGATGCAGTTCGTCTGGTTGAAGCGCGGCCCCAGCTGGCCGGCATGGGCCGTGAACGCCGGATTGACATTGGGGTTCTCGGAATGCACGCCGTCGGCAAACGAGGTGTGGAACAGGCGCCGGCCCTGCACGAAGCGCTTGGTGTTGCCGATGCCGATGTTGTTGACCATCTGCTGGAAGCCGCGCAGCGCCTCTTCCGAATAGTTGTAGGAGACGCTGGCCTGGCCGCCCAGCAGGGCCTCGTCGGGCAGCGGCTCGGAGTCGAGATTCGGCGCGATGCCGTACCAGGGCCGCATGCCGACGCCCACCACATAGAGCTGCTCGAACGAGTAGTAGCGGCTGCCGCCGCCGTCGATGATCGCGCGGCCGGTCTTCTCGTCGCGCAGCAGGCGCGGCGCCGGGGCCAGCTCGATCTTGTCGCCGATCTTCAGCGGGCTGTGCGGGTCGGTGCGCCAGTTGGAGTCGAACACCATCATGCAGTCCTCGCGCGGCTGGCCGGCGTGGCAGATGGGCTTGCCGCCCTCCTTGGGATTGTTGAAGCCGTAGTTCAGCGACCAGCCGAAGTCCTTCACGTCCGGATTCAGGATGTTGCGGAACAGGCTGAAGGTGGTGCCGTCGAAGGTGCCGTCGTTGACGCGCAGATGGATCTCGATGCGCTGGCCGCCGGCCGGGATGGTGTCGCGGATCTCCAGGCCGAAGGTGCGGTTCTGGAAGTAGAAGGTCGGGAAGGTGAAGTAGTGGCCCGGGCCGGCGTCCGGCGCGTCCCAGGCCTCGCCGCGCTCGCGCGCATGGCGGTCGGTGGTGCGCGAGCCCATCAGGGTCACCAGGGTGCCGTCGGCCTCGCGGTACTGGATCTGCTCGACCAGCTGGGTGCCTTCGGGGAACAGCGGCACATGGGCAACGCCGTCGGGGCCGGTGACGGGCGGCGTGATGACGGGGGGCGTGGGGCTGGTCGGCGGCGCGGTCACGGGCGGCACGGCCACCGGATCCTGGGTCTTGCCGTCACCGTCACCGCCACCGCCGCCGCCGCAGGCGGCCAGCCACAGGCCCAGCGCCACCACGGCCCAGGCCCGGCGCGGGCCGCCCCCGGCCTTGCGCCCCTTGTTGATCTTGCTACCCATCTCGTGCCCTCGATTGCCGCAATGGCTTGTTTTTGGAAGGGCGACAGGATTGCATCGGACTTGCATCCGATTTGTAAGCAATCGAATCAGTCACGACCGGCCGAAACCCGGCGGCCACGAGCATCCGGCGCCGGTGTCAGGTCTTGCCTGTCACCGCCCGATACAAGATGACAGCCCGGCGACGGCGCCTCAGTCCAGATCGACGAAGCGCCACCAGTCGCGCGTGAAGGGGTGGCGCCGGTAGCCGTGCACGCCGGGCTGGCAGAGGTCGGTGCGCAGCGCATGCCAATGGGCCAGATAGGGCATGTAGGCCAGCATCAGGCGGTTCGCGCGCCGCATCAAGGCCAGGCGCTCGGGGCCGTCGGGCAGCGCGCGCTGGCGCTCGTAGAGGGCGTCGTAGGCGGCCAGCCTGAAGCGCGCGTCATTGGACTGGCCGGCATTCGGGCCGTAGGCCATGCCCAGGAAGAAGTCGCCGTCGGGAAAGCTGATGTTCCAGCTGTAGCTCCACATCATCAGCTGACCGGCCAGGGTCTTCTTGATCAGCTCGCCGAAGGTGCCGATCTCGAACTCCATGCGCACACCGAGCGCATCCATGCGCTTCTTCCACAGCTCGTTGAGCGCGCGCTGCCGGGCGTCCTCCAGCCCGGCCAGGCGCAGCACCAGCCGGCTGCCGTCGGGGTTCTCCAGCCAGCCGTCGCCGTCCACGTCCTTGTAGCCGTAGAGGTCCAGCAGCGCGCGGGCGCGCGGCAGGTCGGCGGCGCTCATCTCGCTGCGCAGCGCCGGGTCGTGGCCGTAGACCGCGGCCGGCAGCAGCGACTGCGCCGGCACGCCCTGGCCGCGAAAGACCAGGCGCAGCTCGGCCGCGGTGTCGAAGGCCAGCACGACGGCGCGGCGCAGCGCCACCTTCTCGGGCGCGTAGCCGCCGACCTGGGCATGGTCGAAGTTGAAGAAGGTCAGCCGCGTGTCGGCCCCCTGGGTGCTGCGCGCCGTGATGCCGCGCCGGGCCAGGTTGGGCGCCAGCTTGCCGCCGGGCAGCACCAGCGGCGCCACGCCGGTGGGCATTTCCAGCACCTCGAGCTCGCCGCCGGCAAAGGCCAGCCAGCGCGGCTGCTCCTCGATGATGATGTTGATCTCGACCCGGTCCAGCAGCGGCAGGCGCTTAGCCGCAAGGCGCCGCGCGATCGCCTGGGCCTCGGCATCGTCGGCCGGCGGCTCGGACTCGAAGCGCTGCTCGCGAAAGCCGGGGTTCTTTTCCAGCACGATCTGCGAGCCGCGCCGCCAGCTCGCCAGCCGGAACGGGCCGGTGCCGACCGGATGCGCCATGATGTCGCCGCCATAGGCCTCGACCACCTCGCGCGCCACCGCGCCGGTCAGGCCCGGGTCGGCGAACAGCTGGGCCAGGCGCGGCGCGCTGCGCGCCAGGCGGATCTCGAAACGGTAGCGGTCCAGCGCGCGCAGGCCCTCGACCGGCGCGTCGTAGTCCAGCCCCGTCTTGCGCGCGATGGCGCGTTCGCGCAGGGCCTGCATGCCGAGGATCTGCGCGTTCTCGAAATGGTGCAGGTGCTCGGTCTTCAGGCGCGGGTCGAAGAAGCGCTTGAGGCTGTAGACATAATCGGCCGCCACCAGCTCGCGCGGCTTTCCCTTGAAGGCCGGATCATCGGCGAAGAAGATGCCGGGCCTGAGCGTGAAGACGAAGCGCCGGTGCTCGTCGCCGACCTCGGGCAGGGCCACGCAGGTCTGCGGGATCAGCTTCACCGGCCGCGCCAGGTAGTCGTAGCTCAGCGGCGACTCGAAGATATGGGCATTGACATTGACCGAGGTCTGGTCGGAGACCTGCGGCGGGTCGAAGCCGACCTCGGCGCTGTTGTAGGCGGTGCGCAGCACCTTCGGGCGCCGCGGCTGCGCGCGCGGGCCGGATGCGGCGGGCAGCAGCGCGGAGGCGGCCAGCAGCGTGCGGCGTTTCATGGCTTCGCCCGGCGCTCCATGTCGATGTCGACGAAGTGCCAGAACTCGTTGCGGAACAGCGGCCGGCGGTAGCCGATCAGCCAGGGCTGGGCCAGGTCGTTGATGATGCGGTGCACATGGGTCTTCTCCGGGACATAGGCGGCCTGCAGGCGCTTGGCTTCGCGGAACAGGGTCTCGCGCTCGGGCCCGTCGGGCAGCAGCTGCAGGCGCTCATAGAGCCGGTCGAAGGCCGGCAGCCTGAAGCGCGCATAGTTCTGCGCGCCGGTGGCCGGGCCGTAAAGGCGCTGCAACTGGTCCAGGCCGTCGGGCGAGTTGGCGCTGTTCGCCAGCATCCACAGCTGCAGCTTGCCGGCGCGCGCCTGCTTGAGCTGCTCGGGCCATTTGCCGGCGAAGAAGCGGGTGCGGATGTTGACGGCATCGAAATTGCGCTGCCACAGCTCGTCGTACTGGCGCGAGAGCGCGTCGGGCTGGGTGGCCACCTCGATCACCAGCGGCGCGCCGTCGGGCATGTCGCGCCAGCCGTCGCCGTCCTTGTCGACATAGCCGAACAGGTCCAGCAGCGCCTTGGCGCGCGCCGGATCGAAGTCGCCGTTGACGCTCTTGTAGGCGGGGTCGTAGCCGCTGGTGTGCGGCACCAGCGGCGACTGCGCCACCACCGCCTGGCCGCGGCGCACGCCGTTGATCTCGCGCTCCATGTCCAGCGCGAGCGAGATCGCGCGGCGCAAGGCGACGCGGTCCGGCGAGTAGCCGCCCACCGTCGGGTCCTCGAGATTGAAGAAGGTGTAGGCGCTCTCGGCGCCGAGCACGCGATGGAGCTGGATGCCGCGCCGGGCCAGATTGGGCGCCACCCGGCCGCCGGGCAGGGCCACATTGACGAAGTCCGGCGGCACCCGGTCCAGCAGGTCATGCTCGCCGTTGACGAAGGACAGGTAGCGCGGCTGGCTCTCCTCGATGATGGAGATCTGCACCCGGTCGATCATCGGCAGGCGCCGGCCCTTGAGCCGGGCCAGGATGGCCTGGCCCTCGGCATCGTCGGCGGCGGGCTGGGCGTCGAAGTAGCGCGCGCGATAGCCGGGATTCTTCTCCAGCACGATCAGCGAGCTGCGCCGCCAGTCCTTCAGCACGAAGGGGCCGGTGCCGACCGGATGCTCCATCGCGGCGCCCGGATAGGCCTCGATGACCTCGCGCGCCACCGCGCCGAACAGATCGCTCTGGGCCAGCAGATAGAGCAGGCGCGGGCGCGGCTCGCGCAGGCGGATCTGCAGCGTGTGGCGGTCCAGCGCGCGCAGACCCTCGATGGGCTGGTCGTAGTCGAAGGGTTTCTTGCCGCCGGTGGCCTGCCGGCGCAGCTCGGCCAGGCCGATCACGCCCTGCTCCTCCAGGAAGGCCCAGCCGGCCGCGCTCTTGTTGGCCGGGTCGGCGATGCGCTTCAGGCTGTAGACATAGTCCTCGGCCACCAGCTCGCGCCGGCCCCCGCCGTGGGGGCCCTTGAAGGCCGGGTCGGTGGCGAAGAAGATGCCCGGCTGCAGGCGGATGGTCCAGGTCCGGAAGTCGGCCGACACCTCGGGCATGGCGGCGGCCGTCAGCGGCCGCACCTGCACCGGCCGGGCCAGATAGTCGTAGGCATAGGGCGCCTCGAAGATATGCGGCGTGATGGTGCGCGAGTAGGTGTCGGAGATCTGCGCGGGATCGAAACCGGTCTCGGCGATCAGGAAGGCATACCTCAGCACCTTGGGCGGTGCGGCCGCCCCGGCCGGCACGGCAACGATCATCGTCAGGGCGCTCAGCGCGGCCAGCCAGCGGCGTCGGGTCATTGCGGTTTCTTGCTCGGGTCGATGTCCACGTACTGCCAGAACTGCTGGCTGAACAGCGGCCGCTTGTAGCCGATCAGCCAGGGCTGGCTGAGGTCGGTGACGACGCGGTGGATCAGGAATTTCTGCGGCATATAGGCGGCGCTGAGCTTCTGCGCCTCGCGCAGCAGGGCCAGGCGCTCGGGCCCGTCGGGCAGGGCCTGCATCTGCTCGTAGATCGCGTCGAAGCGCGGCAGCTTGAAGCGGCCCAGGTTCTGGCCGCCCGCCGCCGGGCCGTACAGCAGCTCCAGCCCCGGCTGCACATCGGGCGTGTTGGCGCTGTAGCCCAGCTGCCAGAGCATCAGCTGGCCGGCGCGCGCCGCCTTCAGCTGCTCGGGCCACAGCGCGATCTTGATCTCGAGCCGGATGCGCAGCGCGTCCATGTCGCGCTGCCACATCTCCTGGAAGGCGCGCGAGCGCGCATCGTTCTGGCTGTGGAACTGGATCACCAGCGGGCCGCCGTCGGGCCGGTCGCGCCAGCCGTCGCCGTCCTTGTCGGTGTAGCCGTACAGGTCCAGCAGGGCCTTGGCGCGCGCCGGGTCGTAGTCGCCGTTCTCGCTCTTGAAGCGGATGTCGTAGCCCCAGGTGGCGGGCGCCACCACGCTCTGGGCCGTCACGGCCTGGCCGCGCCAGACCGAGCTGACCTGGCGCTGCACGTCGGTGCCCAGCGCGACGGCGCGGCGCAGCGCCACCTTGTCGGGCGTGTAGCCGCCGACCACCGGATCGTCCATGTTCCAGTAGTACATGTAGCGGTCGGGATTCAGCACCCGCTCCATCTGGATGCCCTGCTTGGCCAGGTTCGGCGCCAGCCGGCCGTTGGGAATGGCGATCGGCGCGAAGGGCGCGGGCACCAGCCAGGACAGGTCGAACTCGCCGTTCAGGAAGGACAGCCAGCGCGGCTGGTCTTCCTCGATGATGGAGACCTCGACGCGGTCCACCATCGGCAGGCGCCGGCCCTTGAAGCGCGCCAGCAGGGCCTGGCCCGAGGCGTCGTCGGCGCTCGGCTCGCCGTCGTAGTAGCGCTCGCGAAAGCCCGGGTTCCGCTCCAGCACGATCTGCGAGCTGCGCCGCCAGCCGGTCAGCCGGAACGGGCCGGTGCCGACCGGGTGTTCCATCGCGCGGGCCTGACCGTAATGCTCGATCACCTCGCGCGCCACCGCGCCGAACTGGTCGCCGCCGGCCAGGGTGAAGATGAAGCGCGGGCGCGGCTGCTTCAGGCGGAACTGCAGCGTATAGCGGTCCAGCGCGCGCAGGCCCTCGACCGGCTTGTCGTAGTCGAAGGGCTTCTTGTCCTTCAGCGCCTGCTGGCGCAGCTCGTCCAGGCCGCGGATGCCGGCGTCGTTGATATAGGAATAGGACGGGCTCTTGTTGACCGGGTCGAAGAAGCGCTTGAAGGCGTAGACGAAGTCCTCGGCCACCAGCTCGCGCCGGCCCCCGCCGTGAAGGCCTTTGAAGGCCTCGTCCGCGGCGAAGAAGATGCCGGGCCGGATGCGCACGGTCCAGGTCTTGAAGTCGTCGGCCACCTCGGGCATGCCGGCCGCCACATTGGGCTTCACCTTGTAGGGCCGCGCCAGGTAGTCGTACTCGTAGAGCCCGTCGAAGATATGGCTGGTGACGATGCGCGAGTAGAGATCGGAGATCTGCGCCGGATCGAAGCCGGTCTCGCCGGCGTTGAAGGCATAGCGCAACACCTTGGGCGGCGGCCGCCTGCGCGGCGCCGGCCATCAGCAAGGCCGCGGCCACCGCGACACACCAGCGCCCCACGGTCCTCATGCGCCGGTCTTCGCCTTCTTGGCGTCCATGTCCACGTCGATGTACTGCCAGAACTGGTTGCCGAACAGCGGCCGGCGGTAGCCCTGCACCCAGGGCTGGGTCAGCTCGGTCAGCACGCGGTGCACCAGGTATTTCTGCGGCATGTAGGCGGTGATGATCTTCTGCGCCTCGCGCAGCAGGGCCATGCGCTCGGGGCCGTCGGGCAGGCGCTGCATCTGCTCGTAGACCTCGTCGAAGCGCTTGTGTCTGAAGCGGCCCAGGTTCTGGCCGCCGGCGGTCGGGCCATAGAGGATCTCCAAGCCTGGCTGGGTGTCGGGCGTGCTCGCGGTGAAACCCAGCTGCCAGATCATCAGTTGGCCGGCGCGCGCCGCCTTCAGCTGCTCGGGCCATTTGCCGGCCTTGATGTTCAGCCTCAGGCCCAAGTTGTCCATGTTCTTCTTCCACAGCTCGTCGAAGCTGCGCGACAGCGCATCGGGCTGGCTGGCGTATTCGATCAGCAAGGGCTTGCCGTCGGGCTGCTCGCGCCAGCCGTCGCCGTCCAGGTCCTTGTAGCCGTACATGTCCAGCAGGGCGCGGGCGCGCGCCAGGTCGTAGTCGCCGTTCTCGGTCTTGTAGTCGGGGTCGTAGCCCCAGGTGCCGGGCGCGACCACGCTCTGCGCCGGCACGGCCTGGCCGCGCCGCACCGTGTTGATCTCGCGCTGGGTGTCGGTGCCCAGCGCGATGGCGCGGCGCAGCGCCACCTTCTCGGGCGCATGGCCGCCGACCAGCGGGTCTTCCATATTGAAGTAGTAGAGCGTGCGGTCGGGGTTGACCAGGCGCTCCAGCTGGATGCCCTGCTTGGCCAGATTGGGCGCCAGCCGGCCCTTGGGCGCGGCCACATTGGCGAACTCCAGCGGCACGCTGATGTAGTCGATCTCGCGGTTCAAGAAGGACAGCCAGCGCGGCTGGCTTTCCTCGATGATCGAGACCTCGACCCGGTCCAGCATCGGCAGGCGCCGGCCCTTGAACTTCGCCAGCAGGGCCTGGCCCGCGGTATCGTCGGCATTCGGCTCGGCGTCGTAGTAGAGCTCGCGGAAGTTCGGGTTGCGCTCCAGCACCATCTGCGAGCTGCGGCGCCACTTGCTGAGCATGAAGGGGCCGGTGCCGACCGGATGCTCCATGGCCCGGCCGGCGTAATGCTCGATCACCTCGCGCGCCACCGCACCGTACTGGTCGCCGCCGGCCAGGCTGAAGATGAAGCGCGGGCGCGGCTCCTTCAGGCGGTACTGGATGGTGTAGCGGTCCAGCGCGCGCAGGCCCTCGACCGGTTGGTCATAGTCGAAGGGCTTTTTGCTCTTCAGCGCCTGCTGGCGCAGCTCGTCCAGGCCCAGGATGCCGGCATCGTTGAAGTAGGAATAGGCCGGGCTCTTGGTGGCGGGGTCGAAGAAGCGCTTGAGCGCGTAGACGAAGTCCTCGGCCACCATCTCGCGCTTCCTGCCGCCGAAGGCCTCGTCGGGCGCGTAATAGACGCCCGGCTGGATCTTGACGGTCCAGACCCGGTAGTCCTCGCTGACCTCGGGCATGCCGAGCGCGACATTGGGCTTGACCTTGTAGGGCCGGGCCAGGTGGTCGTATTTGTAGAGCGCGTCGAAGATATGGCCGGTCACAATGCGCGAGTAGAGGTCGCTGATCTGGGCCGGGTCGAAGCCGGTCTCGGCGATCACGAAGGCATAGCGGAACACTTTGGGCTCGGGCGCCGCGGCGGCCAAACCCGGGCTCAGCAGGGCGGCACCGCAGGCCGCGGCGGCCAGCAGGGTTTTGATCTTCTTCAGCATCATGGTCGCGGCCTCGCTGCGTTCGCTCAATTCTTCTTGCCGGGCTCGATGTCCACGTACTCCCACCAGCCCAGCTTGAACGGGTGGCGGCGGTAGCCGACCAGCTGCGGCTGGGCCAGGTCGGTCACATAGCGGTGGCCCCTGTACTTGTAGGGCATGTAGGCGGCGACGATGCGCTTGCTCTCGCGGAACAGGGCCACGCGCTCGGGGCCGTCGGCCATCACGCCGGTGCGCTCGAAGATGCGGTCGGCCGCCGCCAGGCGGAAGCGGGCATAGTTCTGGCCACCGATGTGCGGGCTGTAGAGCTGGGTCAGGAAGTCCTGACCGTCGGGCATCGCGGCCGAGGCGCCCAGCCCCCAGATCTGGAACTTGCCGGCGCGCAGCGCCTTCAGGTTCTCGGGCCATTTGCCGGGCTTGTAGCTGACCCGCAGCCCCACCTTGGCCAGCGCCTTCTGCCAGATCTCGTCGATCTGGCGCTGCGCGCCGTCCGGCGTGGTCAGGCTTTCCAGCAGCAGCGGGGCGCCGTCGGGCTGCTCGCGCCAGCCGTCGCCGTCGCGGTCCACATAGCCATAGAGGTCCAGCAGCGCCTTGGCGCGCGCCGGGTCGTAATCGCTCATCGCGCTCTTGAACTCGGGCTCGTAAGCGCCGGTATGCGGCATGAACATCGACTGCGCCGGGATCGCCTGGCCGCGGCGCGCCTGGCGGATCTCGCGCTCCACGTCGGTGGCCAGGCCGATGGCGCGGCGCAGCGCGATGCGCTCGGGCGTGTAACCGCCGATCAGCGCATCCTCCATATTGAACACGGTGAAGAGCACATCGGCATTCAGCACCCGGTAGCCCTGCATGCCCTTCTTGGCCAGGTTGGGCGCCAGCTTGCCCTGGGGCATGACCTGGGTGATGAACTCGTCGGGCACACGCTCCAGCAGGTCGAACTCGCCGCCCAGGAAGGACAGCCAGCGCGGCTGGTTCTCCTCGATGATGGCGACCTCCACCCGGTCAACCATGGGCAGGCGCCGGCCCTTGAACTTCGCCAGCAGGGCCTGGCCCTCGGCGTCATCGGCATTCGGCTGGGCCCCGTAGTAGCGCTCGCGGTAGCCGGGGTTCTTCTCCAGCACGATGCGCGAGCTGCGCCGCCATTCCTTCAGGAGGAAAGGTCCGGTGCCCACCGGATGCTCCATGCTGCGGTCGGGATAGGCCTCCACCACCTCGCGCGCCATCGCGCCGTACAGATCGCCCTGGGCCAGGATGCCGGGCAGGCGCGGGCGGCTGTCCTTCAGCCGGAACTGCAGCGTGTAGCGGTCCAGCGCGCGCAGGCCCTCGATGGGCTTGTCGTAGTCGAAGGGCTTGCCGCTCTTGCGCAGCTCGTCGCGGTACTCGGCCAGGCCGATGAAGCCCTGTTCTTCGATCTCGCTCCAGTGCGAGGAGTTGACCAGCGGATCGGCCACGCGCTTGAAGGCATAGACATAGTCCTCCGCCACCAGCTCGCGCTTCTTGCCGCCGAAGGCCGGGTCGTCGGCAAAGTAGATGCCGGGCTTGATGCGAATGGTCCAGGTCTTGAAGTCCGCACCGGTCTCGGGCAGGGCCTCGGCGGTGACGGGCACCAGCTTGGCCGGCCGCGCCAGGTGGTCGTAGCCGTACAGGCCCTCGAAGATATGGGCGGTGACGGCGCGCGAGTAGATGTCGCTGATCTTGGCCGGGTCGAAGCCGGTCTCGGCGACGCGGAAGGAATAGCGCAGCACCTTGGCGGCCGGCGCCTGGGCCGCGGCGCCGCCGAGCTGCAGCGCGAGCAGGAGGCCGGCCAGGCCGGCGTGTAGCAGTCTCTTCTTCTTCATCATCATGGCGTCGTCACTCGGGGGGCGGTCTTCGGGCTGCTGTCGGTGTCCACGTATTGCCACCAGTCCAGCCAGAACAGGGTGCGACGGTAGCCGATCAGCCAGGGCTGGGCCAGGTCGGTGACGATGCGGTGCACATGCTGCTTGTAGGGCAGGTAGGTGGCGCTGATGCGCTTGGCCTCCAGGAACAGGGCTTCGCGCTCGGGGCCGTCGGGCAGGCCCTTCATGCGGTCGAAGATCTCGTTGAAGGCCGGGTCGTTGAAGCGCGAGAGGTTCTGCGTCCCGCTGGCCGGGCCGTAGAGGCGCTGCAGCGCGCTCTGCCCGTCGGGCTGCGAGGCCAGCGAGGCCACGCCCCAGATCATGAAATTGCCGCTGCGCGCGGCCTTCAGGTTCTCGGGCCACTTGGCAACCTTGAGCTTGAGCCGGAGGCCGATGGCGGCGAGGTTCTTGTCGAACAGCTCGTCGAGCTGGCGCGAGGCGTTGTCGGACTGGGTGCGCCGCTCGATCACCAGGGGCGCTCCCGATGGCAGGTCGCGCCAGCCGTCGCCGTCGCGGTCGACATAGCCATACAGGTCCAGCAGGGCCTTGGCGCGAGCCGGGTCGTAGTCGCTCATCTCCGATTTGTAGGCGGCCGCATAGCCGGTGGTGTGCGGCACCACCGGCGACTGTGCCGGCACCGCCTGGCCGCGCCGCACCAGGCGGATCTCGCGCGGGATGTCGATGGCCAGCGAGATGGCCCGGCGCAGCGCCACCTGGGCCGGCCCCATGCCGCCCAGCACCGGGTGGTCCATATTGAAGGTGGTGAGGGTGGCGTCGGGCGTGATCACCTGGGCCGGCTGGATGCCGCGCTTGGCCAGATTGGGCGCCAGCCTGCCACCGGGCATGGCCTGCACGATGAACTCCTCGGGCACGCGCTCGATCAGCTCGTGCTCCCGGTTCAGGAAGGACAGCCAGCGCGGCTGGCTTTCCTCGATCACCGAGATCTCGACCCGGTCCACCATCGGGATGCGCCGGCCCGCGAAACGCTTGGCCCAGGCCTGGCCCTCGGCATCGCCCTGTGCGGGCTGGGCGTCGTAATGGCGCTCGCGGTAGTCGGGGTTCTTCTCGAACACGATCAGCGAGCTGCGGCGCCAGCTCTTGAGCCGGAAGGGGCCGGTGCCGACCGGGTGCTCGCTGATCTTGTCGCCGTAATGCTCGACCACCTCGCGCGCCAGCGCGCCATAGAGGTCGTTGCCGGCCAGGATGGATTCCACCAGGCGCGGGCGCGGCTGCACGGTCTTGAGCTGCAGCGTGTAGCGGTCCAGCACGCGCAGGCCTTCGATCTCGGTGTCGTAGGCAAAGGGCTTCTTGCTCTTGAGGGCCTGCTGGCGCAGCTCGGCCAGGCCGACGAAGCCGGCCTCCTCGAAGCTGGTCCAGCCCTGGCTCTTCAGCGCCGGGTCGGCGAAGCGCTTGAAGCTGTAGACGAAGTCCTGCGCCGTCACCTCACGCTTGCGGCCGCCGAAGGCGGCATCGTCGGCGAAGTAGATGCCGGGCCGCAGGCGCACCGTGAAGGTCTTGAAGTCGGGGCTGATCTCGGGCAGCTCCGTCGCGATCAGCGGCACGATCCTGGCCGGCCGCGCCAGATAGTCGTAGCTGTAGAGCGACTCGAAGATGTGCGAGGTCAGGATGCGCGAGTAGATGTCGCTCAGCTGGCTGGGGTCGAAGCCGGTCTCGGCCACGCGGAAGGCGTAGCGCAGCACCTTGGGCTCGGCGGCCGCGGCCGGCAGCGGCGCGCCGGCGGCCCAGGCGAGGGCCAGGCCGGCCAGCAGGCGGGACAGGAGGGGGCTGGACTTCATCGGGGCGATCATCGGGGCAGTCAACGAGGCGTCGAGGCGGGCGGCTGGCTGTCGACGTAGCGCCAGAAGCTGTAGAGGAAAGGGTGGGGCTTGTAGCCGCTCACCCAGGGCTGGGTCAGGCCCAGGCCGATGCGGTGCACATGGGCCTTGATCGGCATGTAGGCCACCAGCAGGCGCGTGGCCTCGCGGATCGCGGCCTGGCGCTCGGGGCCGTCGGGCAGCTGCTGGATGCGCTGGTAGATGCGGTCGTACTCGGGCAGCGCGAAGCGCACCAGATTGTCCTCGCCCTTCGATGGGCCGTAGGCCATCGCCAGCGACTGCTCGGCGTCGGGCATGGTCGCGGTATTGCCCAGGTTCCACATCATCAGCTGGCCGGCGCGCGCGGCCTTCAGTTGCTCGGGCCACAGGCCGGCCTTGAACTCGATGCGCAGGCCCACCGCGTCCATGTACTTCTTCCAGTGCTCATTGAACTGGCGCGAGAGATTGTCGGGCTGGGTGTAGAACTGCAGCACCAGCGGCCGGCCGTCGGGCTGCTCGCGCCAGCCGTCGCCGTCCCTGTCCACATAGCCGTACAGGTCCAGCAGGGCCTTGGCACGCGCCGGGCTGTACTCGCTCATCTCGCTCTTGAAGTCGGCGTCGTAGCCGAAGGCGGCGGGCGTCGTCAGGCCTTGGGCCGGGATGGCCAGGCTCTTGCGCAGCTGGCGGATCTCGGACTCGTTGTCGTAGGCCAGCGCGATCGCTCGGCGCAGCGCGACCCGCTCGGGCGTGTAGCCGCCGACCAGCGGATCCTCCATATTGAAATAGGTGAACACCAGGTCGGAGCGCAGCATCTGGTGCAACTGCATGCCGCGCTTGGCCAGGTTCGGCGCCAGCGCGCCGCCCGGCGCGGCCAGGCTCGCGTAGTCGTAGGGCACGGCCACGAAGTCAAAGTCATTGGCCAGATAGGCCAGCCACAGCGGCTGCGATTCGGCAATCACCGAGATCTCGACGCGCTCGACCAGCGGCAGACGCCGGCCGTGCAACTGCTGCGCGATCCGCTGGTCGCGCGCGTCACCGGCGCTGGGCTGCTCGGCGTAGAACTCCTCGCGGTAATTCGGGTTGCGCTCGAACACCATGCGCGAGCTGCGCCGCCATTCGGCCAGCCGGAAGGGGCCGGTGCCGACCGGATGCTCCATGATGCTGTCGCGGTAAGCCTCGACCACCTCGCGCGCCACCGCGCCGCTCATGCCCGGGTGGGTCAGGATGTGCTCGAAACGCGGGCTGGAGCGCCCCAGCTTGATCTGCAGCGTGTAGCGGTCGGGCGCCTGCAGGCCCTCGACCGGCGCGTCGTAGTCGAAGGGCTTGCCACCCTTGAGCGCGCGCTGGCGCAACTCGTCCAGGCCGAGAATCTGCTCGGCGCGGTACTGCGCATAGCGCGGGCTCTTCCAGTGCGGATCGAAATGGCGCTTGATCGAATAGACGTAGTCGGCCGCCACCAGCTCACGCTTGACGCCCTTGAAGACCGGGTCGTCGGCGAAGTGGATGCCGGGCCGGATGCGCAGCGTGAAGGTCTTGAAGTCGGCCGAGACCTCGGGCATGGCCGCCGCGGTGGCCGGCTTGATGCGCACCGGGCGCGTCAGGTAGTCGTAGGTCAGCGGCGCATCGAAGATGTTGGCCGCCACCGTGTTCGAGTAGAGGTCGGAGATCTGCGCCGGGTCGAAGCCGGTTTCGGCGATCGGGAAGGCATAGCGCAGCACCTTGGGCTGCGCCTGGGGGGCCGTGCCGGCCGCACCGGCCCAGCCGACCGCCAGACACAGCAGGGCGCCGCAGGCGACGCGTCCGAGCAGGCGGCTGAGGGGCTGCATCGCGGCGCGCCCCGGTCAGGAGCCCCGGCGCTGCTTCAGCAGCTCGGTGTCGATGTCCACGTACTGCCAGAAATCGCGCACGAACACGTTGCGGTCGTAGCCGAGCACCCAGGGCTGGCTGAGATCCGTGAACAGGCGATGCACCGAGATCTTGTAGGGCATGTAGGCGATCATCAGCCGGGCCGCCTGCTCCATCACCGCCTGGCGTTCGGGGCCGTCGGGTAGCATCTTCTGCTTCTCGTACAGCGCGTTGTAGGCCGGCAGGTCGAAGCGCGACTTGTTGGCCGAGCCCTTGGCGCGGCCGTCGCCCAGCGCCAGGAAGGTGTCGCCGTCGGGCGCCGTGGCCACCCAGCTGACCTGCCACATCTGCAGCTTGCCGGCATTGGCGCTCTTCAGGTTCTCGGGCCATTTGGCGGTCTTGAACTCGATGCGCACGCCCAGCGCGTCCATGTTCTTCTGCCATTGCTCGATCAGCTGGCGGCTCTGGCTGTCGGGCTGGGTCGCGAAGTTCAGCACCAGCGGCGCTCCGGAAGGCAGATCGCGCCATCCATCCCCGTCGCGGTCGACATAGCCATACATGTCGAGCAGGGCCTTGGCCTTGGGCAGGTTGAATTCGCTCATCTCGGACTTGTAGTCCGCGCGGTAGCCGAAGGTGCCGGGGCCGAACGGCCCCTGGGCCGCCAGGGCCTGGCCGCGGCGCGGCAGGCGGATCTCCTTGTCGATGTCCACCGCCAGGCTGATGGCGCGACGCAGCGCGACCTTGTCGGGCGTGTAGCCGCCGACCACCGGATCTTCCATATTGAAGTAGGAGAACGCGACCTCGGGGTAGGGGAAGCGCACCGCGCGCATGCCCTTCTTGGCCAGATTCGGCGCCAGCTGGCCGTTGGGCGTCGCGATGCTGACGTATTCCGAGGGCACCTCCTCCAGCACATCGGCCTCGCCGTTCAGGAAGGACAGCCAGCGCGGCTGGTTCTCCTCGATGATCGCGATCTCGACCCGGTCGGTCAGCGGCAGGCGGCGGCCCTTCAGCTTGGCGGCCTGCGCCTTCAGCACCGGGTCGGCGTCGGCCCGCGGCTGCTCGTCGTAGAGTTCCTCGCGGTAGTTCGGGTTCTTCTCCAGCACGATGCGCGAGCTGCGGCGCCATTCGGCCAGACGGTAGGGCCCGGTGCCGACCGGGTGCTCCATGATCTTGTCGCCATAGAACTCCACCACCTCGCGCGCCAGCGCGCCCAGGAAGGCCGAGTCGGCGAACTGGTTGATGAAGCGCGGGTCGCCGACGCCCAGCTTGATGCGGAAGGTGTAGCGGTCCAGCAGCTGCAGGCCCTCGACCTCGCGGTCGTAGTCGAAGGGCTTCTTCGCGGCCATCAGTTCCTTACGCAACTCCGACAGGCCCAGGATCTTGACGTTCTCCAGCAGGTAGAGATTGCGGCTGTTCAGCTTGGGGTCGTAGTGGCGCCTGATCGAGTAGAGGTAGTCGGCCGCGGTCAGCTCGCGCTTCTGGCCCTTGAAGGCCGGATCGTCGGCGAAGTGGATGCCGGGCCGGATCCTGAAGGTCAGGGTCTTGAAATCCTCCGACACCTCGGGCATGGCCGCGGCGGTGGACGGACGCATCTGGAAGGGCCGCGCCAGATAGGCAAACTCCAGCGGCGCCTCGAAGATGCCGGCCGAAACGGCCTTGGAATAGCGGTCGCTGATCTGCGCCGGGTCGAAACCGGTCTCGGCGACGCGGAACGAATACCTCAGCACCTTGGCCTCGGGCGCCGCCGACTGGGCCGGCGCCGCGAGGGAAACAGCGCCGAGCAGGGCCGCCAGGGCGGCGGCACGCGCAAAACCACGTCGCATCACGTCAGAAATCCTTATCGCAAACCAGGGCGCCGCCGTCCTCGTGGGCAGCGGCGCGTCACATTCTTGTGAGCCGGCGCAGGGTGGACGCGGGCTCGGGGCAAGCCGCGCAGTCTAAGGGCCCGCCCGGCCGAAAGCCATGCACGCCAACCCCAACCCGGGCGGGAAAGGGCCCGCAGGGCGCGCATTCTGGACCAGAAATCGCCCGCAACCCCGATTCCGTGCGGCCCACGGCGCCCCGACCCGCGTAAAGCAAGGGCAAATGCGGGTGAATACCGAGGCCGGCCTCCATTAGACTCGCGCCTGCTTTCCACTGGGAACCCCGGTCGCCACAAGTGTCCGGGGTTTCACTTTTAGTCAGACCTTTCCCGGAGACCGACAGCGATGGCGGCATACCTGATAAGGCGCCTGTGGCAAATGATCCCCACCCTGCTGGGCGTCGTGTTGCTGGTGTTCTTTCTCTTCAAATACTTCGGCGGCGACCCCGCGGAAATCCTCGGCGGCCTGAACGCCAGCCCCGAACAGATCAACGCCATCCGCGAGCAGCTGGGCCTGAACAAGCCGGTCTGGGAACAGCTCTGGATCTTCATCCAGCAGATCGTCACCTTCGACTGGGGCAAGAGCTGGGCCACCAATGAATCGGTCGCGAGCCTGTTCTCCAGCCGTCTGCCGGCCACCTTGACGGTGATGCTGCCAATCCTGCTGCTGGAAGTGCTGCTGGCCATCCCCTTCGCGCTGGCCGTGGCCTATGTGCGCGGCAGCCTGACCGACCGCGCCGTGATGATCATCACGACGGTGGCGGTCTCGATCTCGCTGCTGGTCTACGTGATCGTCGCCCAGTATGTGTTCGCGTTCCGCCTGGGCTGGTTCCCGGTGCAGGGCTGGACCGACAGCGTCTGGACCAATCTGACCACCTATGCGCCGCTGCCGGTGCTGGTGGCCGTGGCCGTTGCGCTGGCGCCGCAGACGCGTCTGTACCGCACCTTCTTCCTGGACGAGATCGGCCACGACTATGTGCGCACCGCGCGCGCCAAGGGCATGACCGAGCGCACCATCCTGCTCAAGCATGTGCTGCGCAACGCGATGATCCCGATCCTGACCAATGTCGCCGTGGCGCTGCCGGGCGTGTTCGTCGGCAGCTTCCTGCTGGAGGTGTTCTTCTCGATCCCGGGCCTGGGCCGCGAGATCCTGCTGGCCGTGAACCGCAGCGACTATCCGGTGATCCAGGCCTTCGCGATCTACATCGCCTTCCTGACCATGGTGGTCAATCTCCTCACCGACCTGCTGTACAAGCTGGTTGACCCACGGGTGGTGCTGAAATGAGCGCGGTACTTTCTCAGACTTCCGCCGCGGCCAAGCCACAGCGCTCCGAAGGCGTCTGGGCCGCGTCCTGGCACCGCATGCGCGCCGACAAGGTCGGCATGGTCTGCATGACCATCGTCGGCCTGTTCCTGCTGCTGGTGCTGGCCTCCGGTGTCGGCCTGGTGGCGAAGAACTGGCAGAAGGAAGTGGGCGTACCGAATGCGCCGCCGACCCTGATGGGGCCGGCGCCGGCCGAGGCCACCGGCACGATCGCCGTGCCCAAGGGGCCGAACGTGGACCTCAGCGACATCGACCCGCTGGCGCCGCGCTACAAGGAATGGGACGAGCGCGCCAAGCAGTTCAAGACCGAGGAGACCGTCAAGGCCGAGACCCTGCCCTTCGGCGGCGACCGCCTGGGCCGCGACGTGCTGGCCAAGGCCATCAAGGGCGCCGAGGTCTCGATCATGGTGGGCGTGCTGGCGGCCGTCGTGGCCACCATCATCGGCACCGTGCTGGGTGCGGTCTCGGGCTTCTTCGGCGGCAAGGTCGGTGACTTCCTGGAATGGCTCTACAACGTCTTCACCGCCATCCCCGGCATCCTCTTGATCTTCGCCTTCGCGGTGATCTTCGGCCGCGGCGTGCTGTCGGTGGTGATGATCCTGGGCCTCGCCGGCTGGCCCGGCATCTACCGCCTGATCCGCGCCGAGTTCATGAAGCATTCGGTGCGCGAGTATGTGCGCTCGGCCGAGGCCATCGGCGCCTCCAAGACCAGCCGCATGTTCAAGCACATCCTGCCGAACGTGTCGCATGTGGCGCTGGTGCAGCTCTCGCTGCATGTGGTGGGCTTCATCAAGAGCGAGGTGATCCTGTCCTATCTGGGCCTGGGCGTCGGCGTGGACCAGGTGTCCTGGGGCACGATGCTGGCCGAGAGCCAGAGCGAGCTGATCCTGGGCTACTGGTGGCAGCTGGCCGCCGTGACCGCCTTCATGGCGGTGTTCGTGACCGCCTTCGCGCTGTTCACCGACGCGCTGCGCGATGCGCTGGACCCGAAGCTGCGCGGCCTGGAGTGAAAGTTCACCCCCTACGCGCTGCGCGCGCCCCCTCAAGGGGGCGAGCCCGGCAGACCGGCAGAGCCGGATCCGCGGGCTCCGCTCGGTAAGACCGGCGCGCATTGCGAGACAGGAGATTTGATATGTTGCTATCCATTCAAGACCTGAAGGTCGCCTTCCGCATGGGCAAGGTCGACGGCCAGATGCAGCGCCAGCTGGCCGTCAAGGGCGTCAGCTTCGACATTCCCGAGAACAGCACGGTGGCCCTGGTCGGCGAGTCGGGTTCGGGCAAGAGCGTCACCGCGATGTCCATCCTGAACCTGCTGCCCAGCAACGCCGAGCGCGAGGGCAAGATCGAGTTCCAGGGCCGCGACCTGCTGCGCACCTCGCTGCCCGAGCTGCAGGCCATCCGCGGCAAGGAAATCGCCTGCGTGTTCCAGGATCCGATGACCTCGCTGAACCCCGTGTTCACGGTGGCCGACCAGATCATGGAGCCGCTGATCAAGCACATGGGCATGAGCCGCCGCCAGGCCCTGGCGCGTGCCGAGGAGCTGCTCAACGAGGTCGGCATCCCCGAGCCGAAACGCCGGCTCAAGAGTTATCCGCACGAGATGTCCGGCGGCCAGCAGCAGCGCGTGATGATCGCCGTGGCGCTGGCCTGTTCGCCCAAGCTGCTGATCGCCGACGAACCGACCACCGCGCTGGACGTGACCATCCAGCGCCAGGTGATGGAGCTGATGGCCAAGCTCAAGGAGTCGCACAAGATGAGCATGCTGTTCATCTCGCACGACCTGGGCGTGGTGGGCGAGATCTCGGACCATGTCGTCGTGATGCGCCATGGCCAGATCCGCGAGAAGGCGCCGGTGGCCGAGATCTTCAAGGCCCCGCAGGACGGCTACACCAAGGCCCTCTTGGCCTGCCGCCCCTCGCTGAGCGAGAACCCGGCCCGTCTGATGGTGATCGACGATCACATCGCCGGGCGCGCCGCCAGCAACGAGAGCAAGGCCAAGGATCCCACGGCGCCGGTGATCCTGGAGGCGCGCGGCCTGAAGAAGAGCTTCTTCTTCAAGGAGGGCCTGTTCGGCAAGAAGGAGTTCAAGGCCGTCAAGGGCGTGAACTTCCAGCTGAAGAAGGGTCACACGCTGGGCGTGGTGGGCGAGTCGGGCTCCGGCAAGACCACGATGGGCCTGACCCTCTTGCGCCTGCACGAGCCCAGCGGCGGCGAAGTGCTGTTCGAGGGCAAGGACCTCTTGAAGATGAGCGGCAACGACTGGCAGAAGATGCGCCGCCGCATCCAGGTGGTGTTCCAGAATCCCTATGCCTCGCTGAACCCGCGCTTCACGATCGGCCAGACCCTGCTGGAGCCGATGGAGATCCACGGCATCGGCAAGAGCCTGGCCGAGCGCCAGGCCAAGGCCAGCGAGCTGCTGCAGAAGGTCGGACTGGACGACAGCGCGCTGAACAAATACCCGCACGAATTCTCCGGCGGCCAGCGCCAGCGCATCGCGATCGCGCGCTGCCTGACCCTGAACCCCGAGGTGCTGGTGCTGGACGAGGCCGTTTCGGCGCTGGACGTCTCGGTCCAGGCCCAGGTGCTGAACCTCTTGAAGGACCTGCAGGACGAGTTCGGCCTGAGCTACATCTTCATCAGCCATGACCTGGCCGTCGTGAAGTTCATCTCGGACGAGGTGCTGGTGATGCAGAACGGCGACGTGGTCGAGCAGAGCGAGACCCAGGCCCTGCTGGCCGCGCCGCAGCAGGAGTACACGCGCCGCCTGCTGGGCGCGGTGCCGCGCGGCTACCAGGAGGCCGGCGCGGCCCAGGCCGCCTGAGCCGGCCCCGCGGCCCATGAAAAAGGCGGCCCCGCGGGGCCGCCTTTGTTTTGTTGGCGCTGCGCCGGCTTCTTACTTGCCGCAGCCCAGGGCGGTGATGCGGTCGTAGGCCGCCTTGGCGCGCACCAGGCCGTAGCCGAACTTGGTGTCGCGGCCGGCGCTGCCCAGGTCCTCGGCGCTGTTGTTCAGCGAGATGCGGATCTGGCTGGCGCTGCAGGTCGGGAAATAGCTCCACACCAGGGCGGCCACGGCCGAGACATGGGGCGTGGCCATCGAGGTGCCGTCGTAGAAGGCGTAGTGGGTGGCCGTCACGCTGACCGTGGCGCTCTGGCCCAGCTGCGCCTTCAGCTGCGTGCCCTCGGTGTCGGAGGCGGTGACCGAGGGGATGCTGGTCGCGGTGCTGCCCAGGGTGCCGCCGAAGCCGCCGGCCACATTGTTGTAGACCACCGCGCCGACGCCGCCGCTGGCCTGGCAGTTGCCGACCTTGGTGGCGAAGTCGACCGTGCCGCGCTGGATCAGGCAGACCTTGCCGGACACCGCGGTGTTCACCGCATTGCCCAGGCCGAAGTCCGCCAGCGCCGCCGTGGCCGAGGTCTTGGGCGAGCCGTCCATGCCGCCAGGCGCGTAGACCACGCCGCCGACCGTCAGGCTGGAGCTGCTGCCCGCGCCCATCGGCACGGTGGACAGCACATTGACGCCCGGCGCGGCGATCTCGACCTCGCTGTTGTATTGCGAGAACGTGGCCCATTGCTTGTTCTCGTCCAGCGCTCCCACCGACATCACGCTGGCATAGGCGGCCGGATAGGACCTGGCCGTCGTGCCGTCGTTGCCGGCCGCGGCGATCGGCAGCACCCCCTTGGACAGCAGGCTGTCGAAGGCGCGCTGCTCGGTCTTGTTGCTGCGCGCGCCGCCCAGCGACATGCTGATCACGTTGGCGCCGGCCGCGCCGCATTTGTTGGCCGCGCTCGCCAGGGTCGACGAATAGGCCCAGCCCTCGGCGCCGAAGACCTTGACGATGTGCAGCTTCAGGCGCGCGTTCGCGTTGACGCCGACCACGCCGGTGCCGCTGTTGTTCAGCGCGGCGATCGTGCCGGCCACATGGGTGCCATGGTGGTTCTCGTCGGTGTACCACCAGCCGGTGCCGCTGTCGTATTCGCCGGTGATGCGGGTGGCGTCCTTGTCCAGGTCCTCGTGGCTGCGGTCGTAGCCCGAGTCGATGATGCAGATCTTGCGGTTGCCGACATAGGTGTCGGGCAGCTGGTCGGCCTGGACCAGCTTGATGCCATAGGGCACCTGCTGTCCCTGCGCATAGGGCGCGCCGGTCGAGGGGCTGCTGCCGGCCAGCGGATAGCGCTTCACATCCTCCTCGACGAACTCGATGTTCGGGTTGCGGCTCAGGCCCTGCAAGGCCTGGGTCGGCACCTCGATGGCGACCGCGTCCATGCCGAAGATCTCATGCTTGACGGCGCCGCGCGCCGCCAGCACCGCCGCCTTGCCCGCGGCCGCCTGGCCGGGCTTGAACACCACGATGACGCGGCTGCTGTCCGCCGCGGCATGGGCACCCGCGCTCAGGCACAGCGCCGCCAGACACAGCAGCGACGGTCGCAGCGAGCGCGGAAGAAAACCTTGGGTCATATCGATCCTTTGAAGATTGCCGAAGCCCCTCGCCACCCGAGGCAAGAGCGCCAAGTGACCCGATGCTAGTTGTGCGCAATGCGACCAAACAACTGGGGTCGACCCTTCGTTCTGGGGGGATTTGTTTCCTGGCGTAATTCGCACGCTCGTGCTAAATTGACACCATGGAAGCCAAGACCGGACGCAGTGAACTGACCCAGAGCGCCATCGTCGATGTCGCCCTGGAGATGGCCGTGCTCGACGGGCTGGACAGCCTGTCGATCGGCGAGGTGGCGAAACGGCTGAACCTGTCCAAGAGCGGGGTGTTCTCGCGCATCGGCTCGCGCGAGGCGCTGCAGCGTGCGGTGCTGGACGAGTTCGACAGGCGCTTCCAGCAGGACATCCTGATGCCGGCGCTGCGCGAGCCGCGCGGCCTGCCGCGCCTGGACGCCATCGTGCGCGCCTGGCTCGACCGCAGCGCCTTGCCCGGGCCGCGCGGCGCCTGCCTGTATGCGGCCGGCAGCTTCGAGTTCGACGACCGCGACGACAGCCCGCTGCGCGAGCTGCTGCTGGCCGGCGTGCGGCGCTGGCGCGGCACGCTCAAGCGCAGCGTGCTGCAGGCGGTCGAGATCGGGCATCTGCGCGCCGACCTCGATCCCGACCAGCTGGTGTTCGAACTCGACGGCCTGTTCACCGCGCTGCTGCGCGAGGCCCGCTTCATGCGCGACGCCCGGGCGGCCGAGCGCGGCTGGGCCTGCTACCAGCGCCTGATCCACAGCTACCGCGGCTGAGCGCCCATGCACCCCGCTCGGCCGTTCCTTTGCGCCCAATTTCGCACGATCGTGCGAATTTTTGGAGGCGCACCCACCCGCCCCTGCCGGAGGCCGCCATGCTCCACCTCGTCCTGCTGACTCTCGCTGCCGCCCTGGTCTGGCGCCTCTGGTCCGGTCTGCGCCGGCTCTGGCGCGCCATCCCCGCCAGCAACCGCGACTTCGGCTGGGAATAGAGGCCCACCCCCTGCGCGCTTCGCGCGCCAAGGCCAGAGGCCATGGCCGTCGTCAGTCACAAACAGTCCGCCGGGACTGTTTGTGTCCGGACTCCGCCCCCTCAAGGGGGCGGTGCCGGCCGACCGGCAAAGCCGGATCGGCGGCACCCACCCGGGAACACCGCATACGGAGTACCTTGATGTCCAGCACGCACAGCGGCAGCAACCCTGCCACCCTGTTCTACGCCGCCGGCGGCGGCCAGCGCCTGCTGCGCGCCGGGCTCGCCCTGCTGCAGCGCCTCAGCCCGGCACTGAGCAGCGCCGTGGCCTACCAGTTCTTCATCACGCCCACCCCCAGCAAGCTGACCGCGCGGCGCCGGCCGATGCCGGACGACTGGCGGCCGCTGGATTGGCGGGTCGACACGCTGCGGCTGACCGCTTGGCGCCATCGCGACGCGCTGGAAAGCCACGGCCCGCGCCCGCGCGTGCTGCTGGTCCATGGCTGGGCCGGCGACGCACAGCAGATGCGCCCGCTGGCCGACGCGCTGTGGGCCGCCGGCTTCGATCCGCTGCTGCTGGACATGCCGGCCCATGGCCGCAGCGCCGGCTGGCGCAGCCATCTGCCGGAGTTCGTCCGGGTGCTGCTGGCGGCGGGCGCGCGCTTCGGGCCGCTGCACGGCGTGGTGGCGCATTCGCTCGGCGCGCTGGCGGCTTGCCAGGCGTTGGCGCGCGGACTGACGGCCGAGCGTCTGGTGCTGCTGGCCGGCTCGGCGCCACCGCGCCAGGTGCTGGCCTGGTTCGGCGCCGGCTTCGGCCTCGGGCCGTCCGTCCAGGCCCGGATGCGGCAGCGCCTGGAGGCCCTCAGCGGCGGCGAGGGCCTGGAGATCTTCGAGCCGGCCTGGCTGGCGCCGCGCCTGCCCCTGCCCACCCTGCTGCTGCACGACCGCGAGGACCGCGCCGCACCGCTGGCCGCGGCCCAGGCCTTGGCGGCGGCGCTGCCCCGGGCGCGCCTGCAGATCAGCCAGGGCCTGGGCCATCGCCGCCTGCTGGGCGACGCGGCCACGCTGGCGGCCGTGCGCGACCATCTTTTGTGAGTTGTTGTAAGCGTGCAAAACTGCCGCGATAGCGACACCGGCCTAGGGGCGGCCCCAGGCCGGCCGGACCGGTGCTGCTCCTACACTTGCCGGGCAAGCAGTGAGGGAGAGTGTGCCGCGCACCATGAAAAGTCAGCCCCAGACCCCGGCTCGGCCCGGTGCAGCGCTCGTCCGTGGCTGAGGCGCCTTCGGTGCAGCCTCCCGCAGGACCTTTTCCCCCTCGCCTCCGATGAACATGGCGTCCCCCATGTCGGCACGTGCGCTGCTCGGCGCGCTGGCCTGCGGCATGCTGGCGCTGCTGCTGCTCGCCTGCCAGCCCGGGGGGGCCACGAAGCCGGCGCCTCACAACGATGCGCTCTGGCAGGCCCTCGAGCGCATCGAGCGCCAGGGGCGTGCCCGGCCGCGTGAGCAGGAGGACGCCCTGCAGGCGCTGCAGGGGCAGAGTGCGGCGGGCAGCATGGAGCGGCTCGAGCTGCTGAGCCTGCGTGGCCTGACCGCCGGCTACAACCGCGACCGCCGCCTGGTGGACGAGATCCAGACCCAGTTGCGCGACTGGCCCAGCCCGGCCGATCGGCCCTCGGCCGAACTGGCCAGTGCCACGATGACGGCCCTGCTCTACCAGGAGCGCGGCGATCTGCGCGAGGCCCTGAAAGCCATGGCGCCGCTGGCGCCGCAGCGCGGCAGCACGCGCGCGCCGCGCGTGCTGCTGCGGGCGACCAGCGCGCTGGCGCGGGTCCAGGCCGACAAGGGCCTGGTGGACGAGGCCCTGGACACCGCGCTGGAAGGCGTGCGCCTGGCCGAGAGCCTGGGCAGCAGCTGGCGTCGCGCGCTGGCGCTCAACGAGCTGGCGCGCATCTACGAGCGCGCCCAGCAGACCGAGCGCGCCCGCCAGACCAGCGACGCGGCGCTGCGGGCGGCCAGGCAGGACCCGGATCCGGTGCTGATGCAGGCGGTCGTCACGGTGCGCGGCATCGTGCATGCCAACGACGCCGACGGCAGCGTCACCGAACAGGCCTGGGCCGAGGCCCTGCAGCATGCCCGGGACGCCGGCTCCGAGGCCCTGCGGGCCACCTCGCTGGGCAATTACAGCGACCATTACCTGCGCCGCGGCGACTACGAGCGCGCGCTGGAACTGGCCGGCGAGGCCCTGCCGCTGGCACGCCGCTCGCAGAACCTGAACGGCGAAATCGTCGCGCTGCACAACCTGGGCCTGGCCAAGATCGGCCTGAAGCGCCTGGAGGAGGGCACGCGCGATGTGCGCCAGGCCATCACGCTGGACGAGCAGCAGGGCGCCTTGCCCTATGCGGCCGACGGCTGGAAGGAGCTGGGCGAATACCTGGAGCAGGCCGGCGACTGGGCCGGCGCCATCCAGGCCCACCATGAATACCGCCGCCTGATCGACCAGATCCTGCGCGACGACACCCGCAAGACCGTGCTGGAAGCGCAGGAGCGCCACGACGCCGAGCGCCGCGCCAAGGAAATCGAGCTGCTCAACCGCGACAACAGCCTGAAGGCCGAGCAGATCCGCGCCCATGACCTGGAGCTCAAGCTGTGGGCCGCGCTGGCCGGCTGCGTGCTGCTGTCGGCGGCGCTGCTGGGCCTGGCCTATCAGCGCATCCGCCGCACCAACGCGGCGCTGGCCAGCAGCAACGAGACGCTGAAGGTGCAGAGCGAGCGCGATCCGCTGACCGGCCTGGCCAACCGGCGCCATTTCCAGTCGGCGATCAAGCGACTGGCCGATGCCGGCAAGCTGGCCGGCACCGTCTACCTGATCGATATCGACCATTTCAAGCGCATCAACGACCAATGGGGCCATGCCGCCGGCGACGGCGTGCTGATCGAGGTGGCGCGCCGCCTGCGCGCCGCGCTGCGCGAGGACGACCTGGTGGTGCGCTGGGGCGGCGAGGAGTTCCTGATCGTCGTGCCGGCGCGCAGCAGCGAGGACGCGCGCACGCTGGCGCAGCGCCTGCTGGAGCTGATCGGCGCGCCGCCGGTGCCGCATGGCGCGGCCCAGCAGATCGGCGTCACCGCCTCGATCGGCTTCGCCAGCTTCCCGCTGGCGCCGCATGGTCTGAGCCTGAGCTGGGAGCGCGCCATCGATCTGGTGGACACGGCCATGTACATGGCCAAGGCCCATGGCCGCAACCGGGCCTATGGCGTGCTGAGCGCCGACGTGCGCGACGAGGCCGGCCTGGCCCAGCTCTCCAACCGCCTGGAGGCGGCCTGGCAGGAAGGGCTGGTCGAGATGGTGGCGCTGCAGGGCCCGGTGGAGGCCCAGCCGTGAGGCGCGTGCTGGCGCTGACGGCTGCGTGCCTGGCGATGGCCCTGACGAGCGGTGCCGCGCAGGCGCTGGCGCGCATCGACGCGGCGCTTGACACGCAGCTCGACCGCCTGGTGCAGCAGGCCTACGACAGGCCCGCCCGTTCGCAGCAGGACCTGAGCACATTGCGCCGGGAGCAGGGCGGCCGGCATGGCGCCCAGCTGCTGATGGCCGAGGCGCAGATCCTGGTGCAGGCCGGCCACGTGGCGGAGGCCGAGAGGATCGCCACCGCCCTGCAGGCCGATCTGCAGCAACGCGGCCGCGTGGCGCTGCTGCGCGCCCTGATCGCCGAACGCATCGGCCGCAACCAGGAGGCCGCCGCCGCCGCCGAGACCGCGCTGACCGAACTGGAGCCGCCCTGCGCCGGCGGCGGCCTGGCCGAGCGCGACTGCGACTTCCGCATGGCCTGGGCGGCCCTGCGCATCCTGGAGCGCGAGCAGGTCTCGCAGGGCGCGCTGGCCCAGGCCGCCGCCATCATGCGCCAGGCCCTGAGCCTGGCCCAGGGCGGCAACGATCCCTATCTGACGGCCATCAGCATGGGCTCGCTGGCCCTGCTGAGCCAGAACCTCGAGCAACCCGAGGAGGCGCGGCGCTGGCTCTCCAGCGCGCTGGAACAGGCCCGCGGCGACCCCTTGGCGATGGCGCGCACCAAGGTCGTGGAGGCGCGCATCGCGGTGCGCCGCGGCGACCGGCTGACGCAGCTGCAGTCCTACGAGGAAGCGCTGGACTTCGCGCAGCAGGCCGGCGCGCCGCGCACCACCGCGCAGATCCAGGTCAGCCTGACCGATCTGCACATGCACAACGACCGTCCCGCATTGGCCCTGCAGCTGGCACGCCAGGCGCTGCCGGTGCTGCTGGCCTTCAAGGACGTGCGCCTGGAGCGCACGCTGCGCCACAACACCGCGGTCTCGCTGATCCTGCTCAAGCAGTTCGATGCCGCCCGGCGCGAGATCGCACGAGTGCAAGCGCTGGCCACGGCCCAGGCCGATCCGGCGCGCATGGCCACCGAACTGCGCGAGCTCGGCGAGGCCTGGGCCGCCAGCGGCCAGCCGCGCGAGGCCATCGCGGTCTTCCATGCCGAGCGCGCGCTCTCGGCCCAGATCCAGGAGCGCAACCGCGAGGCCCAGCTGCAGCAGCTGGAGCTGAAGTACGACAGCGGCCGCAAGCAGCGCGACCTGGAGCTGCTGACACGCGACAAGACCCTGAAGGACCAGCAGCTCGCCAACCACACGCTGGCGCAGCGCGTCGGCCTGGCGGTGGGAACGCTGCTGACCCTGTCGCTGCTGCTGGTGGCGGTGATGCTCAAGCGCGTGCACGCCGCCAACAAGCGGCTCAAGGCCAACGAGCTGCTGCTGCGCGCCCAGAGCGAGCGCGACCCGCTCACCGACCTGGCGAATCGGCGCCATTTCCTGGCCGTGATGCAGCAGCGCGCGCGCGACCTGTTCGAGGGCGGCCTGCTGATGGTGGACATCGACCACTTCAAGCATGTCAACGACCGCCACGGCCATGCGGCCGGCGACATCGTGATCCGCGAGGTGGCGCGCCGCATCAGCGAGGCGGTACGCAGCGAGGACCTGGTGGTGCGCTGGGGCGGCGAGGAGTTTCTGGTATTCGCACCCCATGTAGCCCAGGACCAGCTGCAGCTGCTGGCCCAGCGCATCCTGTTCAGCGTCGGCACCGAGCCGGTGCCCACCGAGGGCGGGGCGCTGCGCATCACGGCCTCGATCGGCTTCGCGCATTTCCCGCTGCCGCCCGGCCAGCTGCGCCTGCACTGGGAGCAGGCGGTCAACTGGGCCGACATGGCGCTCTACAGCGCCAAGGCCCAGGGCCGCAACTGTGCGATGGGCATCGTCACGGTGGATGCGCGCGACGTCGAGGCGCTGCTGCAGATCGAGGCCGATTTCGACGCCGCCTGTTCCTCGGCTCGCGTCAGTCTGCGCCACATCGCCGGCCCCTAGGAGTCTGCGCGGCGCCGCTCGCGGCATACTTGCTCCCATCACAAGAGGAGACATGCGATGAAGCAAGACCTGACCCGCCGCCACCTGCTGGAGCTGCTGGGCATCGCCGCGGCGGCCCTGCTGCCGGGCTTCGCGCTGGCGCAGGGCGCCTGGCCGAGCAAGCCGCTGCGCATCGTCGTGCCCTTCGCGGCCGGCGGCACCACCGACATCCTGGCGCGCGCGCTGGCACCGGAGCTGCAGAAGGCCCTGGGCCAGCCGGTCATCGTCGACAACAAGCCCGGCGCCGGCGGCAACACCGGCAGCGCCGAGGTGGCGCGCAGCGGCGACGGCCACACCATCCTGATGGGCACGGTGGGTACGCATGGCATCAACCAGTCGCTCTACCCCAAGCTGCCCTACGACCCGGTGAAGGACTTCGCGCCGATCACCCTGGTCGCCGCCGTGCCCAATGTGCTGGTAATGAACCCGGCCAAGGCACAGCAGCTCGGCGTCAACACGGTGCAGGACCTGATCCGCGTGGCCAGGGCCAACCCCGGCAAGCTCAATATGGCGTCCAGCGGCAACGGCACCTCGATCCACCTGGCCGGCGAGCTGTTCAAGAGCATGAGCGGCACCTTCATGCTGCACTTCCCCTACCGCGGCTCGGGCCCGGCCCTGCTGGACCTGATCGGCGGCAACGTGGACCTGATGTTCGACAACCTGCCCTCGTCGATGCCGCATATCAAGGCCGGCAAGCTCAAGGCCATCGCGGTCACCTCGGCCAAGCGCAGCGAGGCCCTGCCCGACCTGCCCACCATCGAGGAGGCCGGCGGCCCGGCGCTGAAGGGCTACGAGGCCAGCTCCTGGTTCGGTCTGCTGGCGCCCAGCAGCATGCCCCCCGAGCAGGTGGCCCTGCTGCAGCGCGAGACCGCCAAGGCCCTGGCGACGCCGGTGCTCAGGGAGCGCCTGGCCGGCCAGGGCGCGGTGGCCAGCGGCATGCCCAGCAAGGACTTCGCGGCGCTGATCGCCAGCGAAACGAGGAAATGGGCCCAGGTGGTCAAGAACTCGGGGGCCAAGGTCGACTGATGCTCCCGTCCTGGCCGGATTGGCGCGGCTATGCCCGGCGCTACTTGCGTGAAGACCTGCTGGCGGCCCTGGTCGTCAGCGTGCTGCTGATCCCGCAGAGCATCGCCTACGCGATGCTGGCCGGCCTGCCGCCGCAGGTGGGTCTGTATGCCAGCCTGCTGCCGCTGGTGCTGTATGCGGCCCTGGGCTCCAGCCCGCACCTGGGCCTGGGCCCGGTGGCGGTGCTGGCCCTGATGATCGCGCAGACGCTCTCCCAGGCCCCGCCCGGCGTCGGCCCCACCGAGGCGGCCCTGGTGCTGGCGGCCGAGGTCGGCCTGATCCTGGCCCTGGCGGCGGCGCTGCGGCTGGACGCGCTGGCGGCGCTCTTGAGCGTCCCGGTGCTGCATGGCTTCGAGACCGGTGCGACCTTGTCGATCGCCGCCAGCCAGCTGCCGGTGCTGCTGGGCAGCCCGGCCAAGGGCTTCGAGCTGCCGGCCCTGCTGCGCAGCGCCTGGGACAGTGGCTTCGCCTGGCAGGTCGGCGCGACGCTCTACGGCCTGGCCGCGCTGGCCCTGCTGCTGGCCGCGCGGCGCTGGCTCAAGGGCCTGCCGGCACGGCTGGCGCCGCTCTTGATCCTGCTGGGCGCGATCGCGCTGGCGCGCGGCAGCGATGCGCTCTCCAGCGGTGTGCCCCTGGTCGGCACCCTGCCGCCGCTGCATCTGGGCCTGGCGCTGCCGCGCCTGGACGCGCCGCTGTGGCTGGCCATGCTGCCCGGTGCCCTGCTGGTGGCCCTGGTGGGCTTCGTCTCCAGCCTGGTGGTGGCCGAATCGCTGGGCCGGCGCGCCGGCGTGCGCATCGATGCGCGCGCCGAGCTGCGCGGCCTGGCCGGCGCCAATCTCGCCGCGGCGCTGAGCGGCGGCATGCCGGTGGCGGCCAGCTTCTCGCGCAGCGTGCTGATGTTCGACGCCGGCAGCCGCACGCGCATGACCGGCGCGTTCATCGCCGTAGCAATGGGCGCGGCCATGCTGCTGCTGGCCGGCCCGCTGGCCAGTCTGCCCAAGGCCGTGCTGGCCGCCACCATCATGGTGGCGGTGCTGTCCGGCCTGAAGCTCGCCCCCTACCGGGACGCCTGGCGCTACGCCCGGCCCGAGGCCCTGCTGATGCTGGCGGTCAGCCTGCTGGTGCTGTGCTGGAGCGTCAGCGCGGCGCTGGGCCTGGGCGTGCTGGGCTCGATCGCGCTGCTGCTGCAGCGCACCGCACGCCCCCATGTCGCCCTGATCGGCCGGGTGCCCGGCACCGAGCATTACCGCAATATCGATCGCCACGCGGTCGAATGCCGGCCCGGCGTGCTGGGCCTGCGCATCGACGAGAGCCTCTTGTTCACCAATGCGCGCAGCCTGACCGACGTGGTGCAGGCCTATCTGACGCCGCGCCCCGACACGCGCCGCGTGGTGCTGCAGATGTCGCCGGTGAACGCGATCGACTTCAGCGGCCTGGAGGCGCTGCGCGAACTGCACGACACGCTGGCGCGCCAGCGGATCCGCCTGGACCTCAGCGAGGTCAAGGGCCCGGTGCTGGACCGGCTGCGCGCCGGCGCCTGGCAGGGCTGGTTCCGCGGCCAGGTGTTCCTCAGCCACCATCAGGGCATGGTGGCGGACCTGGCCTGATGCAGGCGCTCCGCCCGCGGCACGCGCGACGCCGGAAACCGGTCACACCAAGCGGCGCCCGAGGATCCGGCTTCGCCGGGCCTGCGGGCGCGCCCCCAGAGGGGGCCGGCGCAGCCGGTAGGGGGAGGTCACTTCATGCGCGCTGCAGCAGCGCATCCAGCGCGCGCAGGAAGCGCGCCATCTCGAGCGGCTTGGTCCAGTAATCGTCGAAGCCCAGCGCCAGCCCGGCCTGCACATCGCTGGGCAGGGCATTGGCCGACAGCGCGATCACCTGGCAGTCGGCCAGCTCCGGCGTGGCACGCAGCGCTCTCAGCACCTGGCTGCCGTGCATGTCCGGCAGCTCCATGTCCAGCAGCACCACATCGGGCCGCAGCTGCAGCGCCAGCGCCAGACCGCTGCGCCCGTCCTCGGCGCCGCTGAACTCGAACTGCGGGCGCAGCGCCAGCAGCTCGCGCACCAGCAGCAGGTTGGCGGGGTTGTCCTCGATGCACAGCAGGCGCAGACGCCGCCCCTCCGGCGCGTGGCGGCGCGTCAGCGCCGGCAGCTCGTCCAGCGGCGCCGGCTGGGTGTCCTCCTCGTCCGCCGGCAGCCAGACGCGGAACTCGCTGCCGATGCCGGGCTCGCTGTCCACCTCGATGCGCCCGCCCATGCGCTCGGTCAGTTGCTGCACGATGGTCAGCCCGATGCCGGTGCCGGCGATGCCCTCCAGTTCGGCGCCCAGGCGGTTGAAGGGCTCGAAGATGCGCTGCAGCGCCTCGCGGCTCATGCCGCGGCCGCTGTCGCGCACCACCAGGGCCCATTGCGTCGAGGCGGCCTCGGCCCAGCCGTCCGCCAGGCCGCGCGTGTCCACCTCGACCCAGCCGCCGCTGCGGTTGTACTTGATCGCATTGGTCAGCAGGTTGACCAGCACCTGACCCAGGCGCCGGCGGTCGCCGCGCACCCGCCCGGGCAGGCGCGGTCGCGCCAGCCGCAGGCTGACGCCCGCCGCCAGCGCCTGCGAGGCCACCCAGTCGAGCGCCTCGCGCACCAGCGGCTCCAGCGGCACCGGCTCGTCGATCAGCGGCTGCTGATCGGCCTCGACGCGCGCCAGGTCCAGCACGTCGTCGATCAGGGCCAGCAGATGGCGGCCCGCCGTGTCGATGCGCGCCAGGCGCTCGCTCTGGCGCGCGGTGAGCGGCTCGCTGGCGTCGTAGGCCATCAGCTGCGAGAAGCCCAGCACCGCGTTCATCGGCGTGCGCAGCTCGTGGCTGACGCGCGCCAGGAATTCCGACTGGGTGCGCTTGAGCTGTTCCAGGCGCTGGCGCTCCAGCAGCAGGGCCTGGGCCTTGTGGCGCTCGGTGGCATCGACATTGACGCCGGTCATGTAGAGCACGCGGCCCTGCTGGTCGCGTACCGCGCGGCCGCGGCTCAGCAGCCAGTGCACCGAGCCGTCCGGCCAGACGACGCGGAATTCCCACTCGTGCGGCTCGATGCCGAAATCATTGCGGGCATAGCGGCGCGAGATCTGCTGCCAGGCCTCGCGATCGTCGGGATGCAGGCAGGCATGGGCCAGCTCCTGCGGCGGCCGCGGGTCCTTGGGGTCGAGGCCGCGCAGCAGGTACATGCCCTCGCTCCAGTAGGCGTTGCGCTCGTCGGTGCGCCGCCACACGCCGACCCCCGCCGCGCTCAGCGCGAACAGCGCGCGCTCGCGCTCCAGCTGCAGCGCGTACTCGGCGCCGCGCCGCTCGGTGACGTCCAGATGCAGGCCGAAGGCGCTGCGCCGGCCCTCGCGCAGATCGCGGCGCGCCCAGCTGTAGATCCAGCGCACCCCGCCGTCCGGCGCCTGGATGCGGAACTCGGTGTGGTGCACCGGCTGCCAGTCGCGCTCGGCCTGCAGCGACTCCAGGCGCAGGCGCTCGCGGTCCAGCGGATGCAAGGTGGCCAGCCATTCGTCCAGGCTCGGCGTGCCGGCCGCCGGGTCGCGATGGTGCAGGCGGAACATCGGCAGGTTCCAGTCGGCCACGCCGTCGATGCGGCTCCACAGGCCCAGGCCGGCCGCCTCGGCGATCGACACCATGCGCTCGCGCTCGGCCACCAGCTCGCCCACATCCAGCGACAGCCCCAGCAGGCCCAGCGCCCGCCCCTCGGCGTCGCGCTGCGCCACCCGGCGCGTCAGCTGGTGGTGCCAGCCGCCGTCGCTGTGGCGGTAGCGCGTCACGGTGTCGATGGCCTGGTTGCCGGCCAGGGCCTGGGCCGCGGCGCGACGCACGCTCTCCAGATCGTCCGGATGGATGTGCTCGCGCACCGCCGCCAGCGCCATGCCGCCGGGCGGTGGGTTGACGCCAATCGGCGCCGCACCGCGCGGGTCGAAGCTCATCCACTGTTCCTTGCGGTCGATGCGCCACAGCGAGACGCCGGTCAGCTTGAGCGTGCGCTCCAGCATGGAGTCGGCCGACGGGCCGCACCACCACAGCAGCGCGCCGTCGTCCGCCGCGATGGCCTGGCCCTCGAACTGCGGGCCGTCCTCGCCCAGGCGCCAGCTGCGCACGCCGGCATCCGGCGCGGCCAGCACGCGCGGCGCCAGGGCCTGCCAGCTCGGGCCCAGCCCCAGCTCATCGAGGCCCTGGTCGCGCACCCATTGCAAGGCCGCCGCATTGGGCTCGCAGCGCAAGCCGCCCTCCCGGCGCCAGATGCGCAACGCAGCTTGCCGTGCCAGACGCCAGAACTCTTCCATAGATTCGCCACACTCCCCGGTCCGGGCCAGTGTAGCCAGCGCCCGCTCCATCGGCGTGAGACCCGGGAAGCGATACATGCTGTCACCAACAGCGGCCGACCCTCGTGCCATTAAGCTGCACGGCATGGCAAGCGTACATCCCCTTCTTTCTCGCCTGCTCGGCGCGCCGGTGCTCGGGCTGGCCCTGCTGCTGCCCTCGATCGGCCCGCTGCGCGCAGAGCCGGCCGCGGCCGAACTACGGCCGCAGCGCCTGTCGCCCCATGTCTGGCTGGTCCAGGGCCTGTCCGCCGCCGGCAGCAAGGAGAACCGCAACCACATCTCGAATGCCGGCCTGATCGAGACCCCCGCCGGCTGGGTGCTGGTCGACGCGCTGGGTTCGCCGGCGCTGGCGCGCGAGCTGCTGCGGACGCTCAAGGCCCTGGGGCCCAAGCCGCTGACCCATGTGATCCTGACCCATTACCACGCCGACCATGTCTACGGCCTGCAGGTCTTCAAGGCAGCCGGCGCCCAGATCATTGCCCATGAAAAGGGCCGCGAGTACCTGAACAGCGATACCGCGGCGCTGCGCCTCGCGGCCAGCATCGAGGAGGGCCTGGTGGAGCCGGGCACCCGACTGGTGGGCGCCGACCGCTGGATCGCCGGCGAGACGCGGCTGGAGCTGGGCGGACTGGAGCTGCAGCTGGTCCCGGTCGGGCCGGCGCACACGCCCGAGGACCTGTCGGTCTGGCTGCCGGCCGACCGGCTGCTGTTCGCCGGCGACCTGGTGTTCCGCGGCCGCATCCCCTTCGTCGGCCAGGCCGACAGCCGGCGCTGGGTGGCCTCGCTGGACCGGCTGCTGACCCGCCCGGCCGCCATCGTCGTGCCCGGCCATGGGCCGGCCTCGGTCCAGGCGGGCGAGGCGCTGCAGGACCTGCAGCTGACGCGCGACTACCTGGCCTATCTGCGCGCCACCATGGGCCGCGCCGCGCGCGACATGACGCCCTTCGACGAGGCCTATGCGGCCACCGACTGGTCGCGCTACGAAGACCTGCCCTTGTTCAAGCTGGCGAACCGCATGAACGCCTACAACACCTATCTCTTGATGGAACAGGAGCGCGACTGATCAAATAGCCCGCCACGGGCAGGCGTCACGGGCTTCTGTTACCTTCCGCCCTCGAAAAGAGTTATGGGGACCGCCGCATGAGCGATGACACCAACAAAGCGCTGCGCCCGCCGGCAGCCGCACAATTACAGGGCATGCGTCGCGGCGTCGAGAAGGAAAGCCTGCGCGCGCTGCCGCAGGGCGAGCTCGCGCTGACCCCGCACCCGGCCGCGCTGGGCTCGGCCATGACGCATCCGCACATCACCACCGATTTCAGCGAGTCGCAGCTGGAGCTGATCACCGGCGTGCATGGCGACGTCGAGGCCTGTCTGGCCGAGCTGCGCGAGGTGCACCAGGCCGTCTACCAGGCGCTGCATGCCGAAGGCTCCGAGCGCCTGTGGGTCAGCTCGATGCCCTGCGGCCTGCCCACCGACGAGACCATCCCGCTGGGCCGCTACGGCCACAGCAATGTCGGCCGCTCCAAGAGCGTCTATCGCATGGGCCTGGGCCAGCGCTACGGCCGGCGCATGCAGACCATCTCCGGCATCCACTACAACTGGTCGATGCCCGGCGTCACGACCGAGCAGTACTTCGGCCTGATCCGCAACTTCCGCCGCCATTCCTTCCTGCTGCTCTATCTGTTCGGCGCCTCGCCGGCCCTGTGCGCCAGCTTTGTCGAAGGGCGCGAGCACGAGCTGTGCCGGCTCGGCGACCATACCTACCACATGCCCCACGGCACCTCGCTGCGCATGGGGCGGCTGGGCTACCAGAGCGACGCGCAGGCCTCGCTCTCGGTCAGCTACAACAGCCTGGAAAGCTATGCCGCCTCGCTGCAGGACGCGCTGACCCGGCCCTACCCGCCCTACGAGAACCTGGGCGTGCGCGGCGTCGGCGGCGACTACAACCAGCTGAGCCCCACCCTGCTGCAGATCGAGAACGAGTTCTACGGCACGATCCG
Organism: Roseateles sp. GW821-FHT09B06; assembly: GCF_059418245.1. NCBI lineage: Bacteria > Pseudomonadati > Pseudomonadota > Betaproteobacteria > Burkholderiales > Sphaerotilaceae > Roseateles > Roseateles sp. GW821-FHT09B06. Next base: position 133,976 of record NZ_JBWKPM010000002.1, read on the forward strand.
CCCGAAGCGCGTTATCCGCTCGGGCGAGCGGCCGCTGCACGCCCTGCGCGAGCGCGGGGTCGAGTATGTCGAGGTGCGCTGCATGGATCTCGACCCCTTCGAGCCGCTGGGCATCAATGCCCAGACCATGCGCTTCCTCGACATCTTCCTGCTGCATTGCCTGCAGAGCGACAGCCCGCCGGACAGCCCGGACGAGATCGCTGCGCTGGCGTGCAACCAGCACCTGACGGCCGCGCGCGGCCGCGAACCGGGCCTGCGTCTGACCCGCGGCGGCGCCGAGCTGACGCTGGCCGACTGGGGCGCCGAGCTGCTGGCGCAATGCGCGCCGCTGGCCGCCGCGCTGGATGCGGCCCAGGGCGGCACGGCGCATCGCGAGGCGCTGGCGGACGCGCACCGCGCCCTGGCCGAGCCCGACACCACCCCCTCGGCGCGGGTGCTGGCCGCGATGGCGCAGGACTTCGACAGCAGCCATGTGCGCTTCGTGCGCGCCCAGTCCGAGCAGACCCGCACGCAGCTGCTGGATCTGCCCTTCGGCGCCGAACAGCGCCAGCGCTATGCGGCGCTGGCCGCCGCCTCGGTGGCCGAGCAGCAGCGCATCGAGGCCGCCGACACGATGGACTTCGAGACCTACCGGCTGCGCTACCTGGCACCACAGAGCCTGGTGGCCTGAGGGCGGCCGCCTACGGCCTGCGGTGGCCGAGCCGCGGAGCTAGGGCCTGTTAACACTACGGCAAAGGGTCGCGAAGGCCCGCAAGGGTTGTGGCCAGAAAGGCCGCAAGCGGCGTTGCAAATCCTCGCCGGGTGTCCAACCCGGCTGCGGTTTGCGCCTTGCCTGCGGCCTTTCTGGTCACAACGCGGCCCATTGCCTTAGTGTTAACAGGCCCTAACATCGGCGCAGGCCACAGGGAGTCCGCGCCATGTCGACCCGCCCGCTGCAGGACCGCATCGCCCTCGTCACCGGCGCCAGCCGCGGCGCCGGCCGTGCCATCGCGATCGAGCTGGGCGCCGCCGGCGCCACCGTGATCGTCAGCGCGCGCAGCACCCGCGCCGCGCCCGCCTCGGGCTACGAGCAGCTGCTGAAGCTGTCCGGCCGGGCCGCCGTGCCGGGCAGCATCGAGGACACGGCCGAGGAGGTCGGGCGCGCCGGCGGCCGCGGCATCGCGATCCGCTGCGACCATGGCGACGAGGCCCAGGTGGCCGCGCTGTTCGAACGCATCCGCGCCGACCACGGCCGGCTCGACCTGCTGGTCAACAACGCCTGGGGCGGGCACGAGAGCTTCGACGGCGTGTTCGACGCGCCCTTCTGGGAGCGCCCGATGTCGCACTGGGACTCGATGTTCGACCGCGGCGTGCGCCACCACCTGCTGGCGGCGCGCCATGCGGCGCCGCTGATGATCGCGCGCCGGCGCGGCCTGATCGTCGGCACCACCTTCTGGGACCGCGACCGCTACCTGCGCGGCAACCTGTTCTACGACCTGGCCAAGGCCGCGATCTGCCGCCTGGCCTTCGGCATGGCCGAGGAGCTGCGCCCGCATGGCGTGGCCTCGCTGGCCGTCTCGCCGGGCTGGATGCGCACCGAGTTCATCCTGCAGGGCCACCAGACCGACGAGGATCACTGGCGCGAGCGCCCGGCGCTGGCGCGCACCGAATCGCCGCGCTACCTGGGCCGCGCGGTGACCGCGCTGGCGGCCGACCCGGCGGTGCTGGAGCAGAAGAGCGGCCGGGTGCTGCGGGTGGCGGACCTGGCGCGGGAATACGGCTTCACCGACATCGACGGCCGGCAGGTGCCGGCCTTCGAGCTCTGAGGCCGGTCGCCCGCTAGGCGTCGCCGCGGCCGAGGTAGGCGCGGATCGCGCGGATGCGGCCGGCCGCGTCGAAGGCGATCACATCCACCACATGGAGCTCCGGGCCGCCGCCGATCACGATGCGCAGCTCGGCGGCCACGGTATCGGCGCTTTCGTGCAGGGCCAGCGGATGGATCTCGAGGGATTCGGGCACGGCGAAGTTCTTCGCCGTCTCGGCCACGGCCGCCGCCTTGCCGACCACCGCGATCTTCCAGTCGCGCAGCCGGATGTCCTCGGCAAACATCGCGGCCACCGCGTCCAGGTCCTTGGCCGCGTAATGGCGCAGATAGGCCAGCACCCGGTCCCGCTTCGAGATTGCCGTGGACATGCGGCCGACTCAGGGCTTCAGATAGGCATGGCCCTCGCGCGCCTGCAGGCGCGCCACCCGCACCACGCCCGAGGGCGTGAACTGCGCCTCCATCACGAAGGACTGCTTGTCGAGGTTGCGGTTCCTCAGCGTGATCTCGCAGACCTCGAACGTGACGCCGCGCGCCGCCAGGGCCGAGACCAGCGAGCCGTAGTCGATGTTCGGGTTCTTCCTGTCCCTGGCGCCTTCCATCAGGAAGTCCACCCCGTCGGCATGGGTCACGACGACGATTCGGGTGTCGGGCGCCACGTCCAGGTGGTTGCGGATATTGCGCAGGCCCTTGGTGGCCTGCGCCTCGGTGTTGTCGATGTGATAGACCACCTTGTCGGCGCCGGCGGGCTGCGCCAGGCCCGGCGAGGCGGCCAGCGCCAGGCCGGCGGCCAGCAGCAGGGTGCGACGGATCTTGTTCATCATGGGCTTTCTTGGGTTTTCTTCAGGGCAGGCGCAGCTCGGCCAGTTTCCATTGCACGAGGCCCTCGCGCCGCAGCACCAGGTCCACCGGTTCCTCGCCGTCGCCCCGGCGCCTGACGCTGAAGACAAAACGGCTGGGGCTCTCGTAGCCCATCACGGTCTCGAGCCTGTCGGTCTCGGCCGGAGGCGCTCGCTCGCCGACCCGGGTCATCGCCGACGCCGGCTGCTGGCCTTGCAGGATGCGCGCCAGCGACTCGGGCGTGATCAGCGCATCGACCAGCGGCCCCAGCAGCGCGCCGGCCACCGCGGCGCCCATCGCGCTGGCGGGCGTCGGGTCGCCGCGCTCGTTGCGGTCCAGGCCCGCCAGCTTGGCCTGCACCTCGGTCTTCAGGCTGGCGCGCACGGCCGGGAAGTCCACATAGGCGGCCAGGCGCTGGCCGTCGCGATCCTTGGCGGCCGCGCGCATCTGCTGCACGGTCAGATAGGGCGTGGCATAGAGGCCGGCGGCGGCCAGCGCCGCCAGGCCGATCAGCAGGGACTTGAATTTCATCGTGCCCGGTCCGTCACAGCGAGGCGTTGACGCGCAGCGACTCCAGGCGCAGTGCCAGCGACTGCTCCAGATCGCTGAGGCGCTGCTGCAGGGTCTGGCGCTCGGTCGGGTCGGCGCAAGCCTCGACCGCCGCGCGCAGCCGGGCCCGCTCGTGGAACAGCGCCAGCTCGGGCGGCGCATAGCCGGCGTCCTTCAGGATCTTGAAGGGCATGCGCAGCGCCTCGGGCGTGGCGCTCCAGCCCTCGTCCTCCTCGGGCAGCGGCTTGCCGTAATGCTTGGCCGCGGCCAGCTCGCCGCTGGCCTGGGCCTCGCGCAGCTTGCGGGCGATCTCCTCGTCCAGGGTCATGTCTTGCCTTTCAGCGCTGGGACAGCGCCAGCTTGACGCCGAAGGACAGGAACAGCGCGCCGATCGCGCGGTTCAGCCATTGCGCCGGCGCGCCGCCCACCCGCAGGCGACGGCTCGCCAGCGCGGTGGAGACGGCCAGCAAATGGCACCACAGCATGCCGTTGATGTTGAAGATCGCGCCCAGCACGAGAAAGGCCAGGGCCTTGTGGGGCGCGTCCGGCGCGATGAACTGCGGCACGAAGGCCAGGAAGAACAGCGCCACCTTGGGATTCAGCACATTGGTCAGGAAGCCCTGGGCGAAGATCTTGCGCCAGGGCAGGGCCGGCAGGCCGGCATCGGGCGCCGCCGCGGGCGCGGCGCGCCGGCGCGCCAGCAGCATCTGCAGCCCGATCCAGACCAGATAGGCCGCGCCCACCCATTTGACGATCGTGAAGGCCCAGGCCGAGGTGGCCAGCAGCGCCGACAGGCCCAGCGCCGCCGCCAGGACATGCACGCAGGTGCCGGCGCCGATGCCCAGGGCCGCGGCCGAGCCGGCGCGCCAGCCCTGGGTGGCGCTGCGCGTCATGATCAGCACCGAGTCCGGGCCCGGCGCGATGTTCAGCAGCAGGCCGGAGAGAATGAACAGGGTCAGGTCGTGGATTCCGAACATGAGCGCGCCTTCTTGGACTGACGCTCATTAGAACCCAAGCGCGCGGCCGCCGCCGCGCCGGGGCGACAATCCGCGCCAGCCAAACAGGGAGCCTATGGACTACACCGTCGCCGCCGTCGATGAGGCGATCAATCTGCTGTTCCAGGTCGCCGCCGAGCCGGGCCTGGGCGTGACCGAGATCGCCAAGCGCGCCGGCATCACCAAGGCGCGCGCCTTCCGCCTGCTGGCCACGCTGGAGCAGCGCGACCTGGTCGCGCGGCGCGGCGGCGCTCAGGCCGGCTATGTGCTGGGCTTCAAGGCCCTGCACCTGGGTGCGGCGGCGCAGGCCCAGATCGATCTGGTGCAGCTGGTGCAGGAGCCGCTCGAGGCGCTGGGGGCGGCGCTCAACGAGACCGTGGTGGTGCGGGTGCGCGACGGGCTGGAGACCGTCTGCGTGGCGCGCCGCGAGTCGACCCAGTCGCTGCGCGTGCATGGCGGCGAACTCGGGCACCGCCGGCCGCTCTATGCCGGCGCCTCCAGCAAGCTGCTGCTGGCGCATGCGCCGGCCGCGGTGCTGGATCAGGTGCTGGCGCAGGAGCGCCAGCGCTTCACCGCGGCCACGCCGGCCGCCAAGACCGCGCTGCTGGCCGAGCTGAAGAAGGTGCGGGCACAGGACTATGCACTGTCGATCGGCGAGCACACCGCCGACACCGCCGCGATCGCGGTGCCGATCCGCGACGCCGGCGGCGCCGTGGTGGCGGCGCTGAGCCTGTCGACGCCGGCCAGCCGCATGAGCGAGGCGCGCCTGCCGCCGCTGCTGGGCGAGCTGCAGCGGCGCGCGCTGGAGATCTCGCGCGCGCTCGGCTATGTGGCCGGGCGCGCCTAGGGCCGGTTTCAGTCGCTCAGCTGCAGCTTGCGCTCGGCCACCAGCTTGGTCCAGAGCGCGGTGTCCGCCTTCATGAAGCGGGCCAGCTCCTGCGAACCGGTCGGCGCCGGCTCGGCGCCCTGCTCCTGCAGCAGCCGCGCCACCTCGGGCTCGGCGAGCGCGCGCTTCAGGTCGGCGCTGAGCTTGGCGACGACGTCGGGCGGCGTCTTCGCCGGCGCGTAGAGCGCGTACCAGATCTGGTACTCGAAGCCGGGCACGCCCGCCTCGGCGATGGTCGGCAGCTCGGGCAGCGAGCGCGCCCGCGTGCCGCTGGCCACCGCCAGCGCGGTCAGCTTGCCCTCCTTCACATGGCTCAGCACGCTGGGGATGGCGTTGATGCCCAGTTGCACATGGCCGCCCACCAGCTCGACGACCGAGGGCGCGCCGCCCTTGTAGGGCACATGGACCATCTGCGTGCCGGTCATCGACATCAGCAGCTCCATCGCCAGCTGGTTGGGGCTGCCGATGCCGCTGGAGCTGAAGTTCAGGGTGCCGGGCTTGCGCTTGGCCAGCTCGATCAGCTCCTTGACCGACTTGACGTTCAGCGAGGGATGGACGGTCAGGATCGGCGGGATCGTGACCATGCGGCCGACCGGCGCGAAGTCCTTGTGCGGGTCGTAGGGCAGCTTGCGCATCAGCGGACCGGTCACCATCTGCGAGCCGGCGGCCAGCAGCAGGGTGTAGCCGTCGGCCGGCGCGGTGGCGCCGGCCTGGATCGCCGGCACGCCGGCGCGGTTCTCGACCAGCACCTGCTGGCCCCAGTAGTCGCCCAGCTTGCGCGCGACCACGCGGGTCGCGTTGTCGGCCGAGGCCCCGGCCGGGAAGGGCACGATGATGCGCACCGGCTTGGTCGGGAAGGCGGCCGCGGCGAGCGGCGCCGCCAGGGCCGCGAGAGTGGCGGCCAGGACGGTGGCGCCCCGGCGCAGGAGTTGCTTGCGGTTCATCGGGTCTCCCGGTGTCAGAAGTCGTGGCGGATGCCGGCGCCGATCGCGCGCACGGCGACGCCCTTGCGGCTCGAATCGATGCCGTCATGGTCGATGAAGGCCTGCAGCTCGCTGCGCTTGGACAGCGCGTACTGGTAGCCGAGCTGCTGGCGGCGGCGCTCGCCGACCCGCTTGGTCTGCACCTCGCGCTCCATCAGGTTCAGCACCAGCGCGTGCGGGCCCATGCCCAGCTTGGCGCCGACGATCCAGTAGTTGACCTTGCGGCGCGAGGTGGCGGCGGCCTTGTACTGATCGGTGCCGAACAGCGCATAGGGCTCGATCGCGCCGAGGGCGTAGCGCAGGCCGATCTGCCATTTCTGCTCGAACTCGTTGGCCTTCAGGCCGCCGCTGCGCTCGTCGCGCGCCCAGCCGATGCCGGCCTTCAGCGGCCCGGCCGCGTAGTTGAGGCCCAGGTCCAGCGAGCGGGCATCGTCCTCCGCCTCGGTCGCGCTGTCGACGCCGCGCAGATAGGCGCGGGCACGCAGGTCGAAGCCGCCGAAGCCCGGGCTGCGATAGCCGATCGAGTTCGAGGTGCGGTTGCGCGAGTTCAGCATGCTGGTGCCGATCGCGGTGGCGCCGGCGTCGTTGGGTGCGAAGCTGGTGATCGCGGTCACCTGCGAATAGAGCGGCGAGCCGGTCGGGTTGGCCGAGTCCAGCCGGCCCAGCGCCAGCGCGCCGAAGCCGCCGCTGAGGCCCACATAGCTGTAGCGGTACTGCGGGTTGGTCGCGGTGCCGGCGTCGGCATCCAGCCCCATCTCCAGGCCGAACAGCGCCTTCAACCCGTCGCCCAGGTCCTCGCTGCCGCGAAAGTTCAGGCGCGAGGCGTTGTCGCGCAGCTCGTAGCTGCGCTTGCCGCCGCTGCTGATGCTGTTGGCGGTCAGGCGGATCTGGCCGCCGATCTGCACGTTCGTCTGGGCCTGGGCGGCCGCGGCCGCCAGGGTCAGCGCCAGCAGCAGGGCGGCGCGATGGATTCTTTTCATGGGGCGGGGTCTCCTGGTTTGATGTTTGAAGCGAGATGGGGATGGAGCTCGGTCAGCAGGGCGCCGCGCAGCCGGCGCACGAAGCTCGTCAGGTCGGACACCAGGCGCGCATGGCCCGCGGGCTTCTTCTCGAAGCGCTGCTCGTCCATGTAGAGCGCGCGGTTGATCTCGATCTGCACGCTGTAGCGCCGCGCGGCCGGCCGGCCATGGCGGCGCAGCAGTTCGCCGCCGCGATAGGGGTGGTTGATCTGCACGCGATAGCCCAGGGCCTGCAGTTCGTCGGCGATCCAGCGCATCAGCAGCGGATGGGCGCTGGCGCCCTCCAGATCGCTGACCACCAGGTCCGGGCGCGGCCGGCCGCCGTCCTCGTTCATCGCGTTGCCGACCGACTTCATCGAATGGCAGTCGATATGGCAGACCAGGCCGTGCCGCGCATGGGTGGCCTCGATCAGCCGCGCCAGCTCGGCGTGATAGGGGTCGTAGCAATGCTCGATGCGCGCGCGCACCTCGGCCGGGCTCAGGCGCTGCGCATACATCGGCACGCCGGGCAGTGCATAGCGCCGGATCAGCCCCATGCCGCGCCGGCCCGCCGGGCTCGGGTTCAGCGGCTCCGGCCAGGGCGCGTCGAGCAGCTCGGCGTCGATGTCGTCGCGGGCGCGGTTGGCATCGATATAGGCGCGATGAAAGCGTGCCGCGAGCAGCGGCGACCGGCCCTCGGCGGCGGCGGCCCAGATCTCGTCGATCCAGGCGTCCCAGCTCGACAGCAGCGCCGCGCGCGGCGCCGCGCTGGGCACGGCCTCGGCCGGCCAGTCCGGCCAGCTGTGCGGCGAGTCGAACAGCAGCGGCGAGGCGGCCAGCGCCGCGGGCGCGAGCAGCTGGAACGGCGGGTCTGTCGGCTCTGGCGTTTGTATCATCTAGCGATACGATAATTCGTTTGATGAAACAGTGTAGACGACAACGCGCGACCAGGTCCAGCGCGACCGTTGTCGCGCGGCATCGGCTTGAGGGCAGGAATGGGGCGGCCGGCGCGGAGGCGCGCCTAGCAGGCGGCCTCGTCATCGAGCAGCGGCCGCGCCCGGTCCCAGTCGCGCAGCACCGCGAGGGCCTTGTCGTAGTCCGCTTCCTCGACCACCAGGCGCAGCAAGCCGGTGACCGGCAGTTCGCCGATGGCACCCTGCAGGTGCTCGCCCAGCAGCCAGACCTCGAGGCGCTGCCGCAGCAGGCCCAGCAGCAGATTGGCCTCGATCGGGTTGTCCAGCACCCGCAGGGTTTGACGGCAACTCATGTCGTGACAGCTTACTCCGCTACGCCGGGCGGCAGAGCACGCACAATAGTCCCGACCATGCTCGACTCGCGCCGCCGTCCCCCTCATCAGGCCCTGCTCGGCTGGCTGCTGGGCTGGTGGCAGCTGATCGAGCTGGGCGCGCGCCTGATGGTGCTGGCCATGGCCCCCTCCAGCTACCGCCGCAGCCAGCGCCCGCTGCTGCGACAGGCCTGCTACCGCGCCACGGCGCCGCTGCTGCTGCCCTTCGGCCTGATTTCGGCCGTCGCGGCGCAGATCATCATCCGCATCGTGCTGGCCACCGCCAGCAGCTACGGCCTGTCGCGCTATGCGCTGGACCTGCTGGTGCGCACCCTGGTGCTGGAGCTGATCCCGCTGTCGGCCGTGCTGTTCGCGGCGCTGCGCTGCACCATGCCGGCCGGCGCGCGGCTGCGCCAGCTGCGCCTGCGGGGCCTGTTCAGGGCGCAGCGCGCACAGGGGCTGGACCCGCTGCGCGACCAGGTGCTGCCGCAGGCCCTGGCCGGCATGTTCGCCGCCATCACGCTGACCGCCGTCAGCAGCCTGATCACCCTGGTGCTGACCTATCTGGCGGTCTACGGTTTCGGCAGCTGGGGCCTGCCCGGCTTCACGCGCAGCGTGGGCCATATCTTCACGCCGGTGATCGTGCTGATCTTCATGCTCAAGACCCTGAGCCTGAGCCTGGCCGTGGCCATCATCCCGATGCTGCCGACGCCGCGCGAACTGCAGGATGCGCCATTGGGCAGCGGTGACATCGGCCGCCTGGCGCGGCTGCTGGCCGTGGTGCTGCTGATCGAGCTGCTGTCGCTGGTTGGCAACTACTATTGAAACCATGACGGACGCACCGCAAGACCTGCCCCCCGACGTGCCGCCGGTCGCCAACCTGGACCTGAAGGCGCGGCTGCTGCTGGCCGCGGTGGCGCTGCTGCTGGTCGGCGCGGTGGCCTATGTGATGTATGCGCGCGGCGCCTTCGAGCGCACCCAGCGCCTGGTGCTGGTGGCCGAGCATGCCGAGGGCGCGGCGGTGGGCATGGATCTGAGCTTCTCCGGTTTTCCGATCGGCCGGGTCAGCCGCATCGAGCTGGGCGACGACGGCAAGGCCCGCATCGTGGTCGACGTGGCGCGCAAGGACGCGCGCTGGCTGCGCATGTCCAGTGTTTTCACGATGGAGAGCGCCCTGGTCGGCGCGCCGCGCATCCGCGCCTTCAGCGGCATCCTCAACGACCCGCCGCTGCCCGACGGCGCCGAGCGCCCGGTGCTGATCGGCGACGCCACCGCCGAGATCCCGCGCCTGATGGCCGATGCGCGCAATCTGCTGGCCAATCTGAGCGCGCTGAGCGCCGACGATGCGCCGCTCGCCGCCACGCTGCGCAATGTGCAGACCACCACCGAGCGCCTCAACGGCCCCGGCGGCGCCCTGGCTGCGCTGATGGGCAACGATGCCCGCCAGCTCATCGCGACATTGGAGCGCACGAATGCGCTGCTGGCGCGGCTCGATGGCCTGGCACAGAAGGCCGATGCCCAGGTGTTCGGCGAGCGCGGGCTGATGCGCGATACCCAGGCCAGCGTGCAGCAGCTGAACGCCCTGCTGGGCGAGGCGCGCCAGAGCCTCAAGAAGGTCGACGCGCTGCTGGTCGAGGCCCAGGGCATCGCCGGCAATGCGCGCGCGGCCACGGCCGACCTGGGCCAGCTGCGCGCCGAGGTCGAGGCCAGCCTGCGCAAGGTGGAGCAGATGCTGACCGAGGTGAACCGGCGCTGGCCGTTCAACAGCAAGCGCGAGACGGAGATCAAGCTGCCATGAACAGGACACTCGCCCTGAGCGCGATCCTGGCCCTGCTGATCGCCGGCTGCGCCGGCACGCCGCAGCCGGACTGGCAGCTGGAATCCAGGAGCGCGCTGGACCGCGCCACCGCGGCCTGGCTGAGCGGGAACACGCGGGTGGCCGAGGTCGACGCCGCCCGCGCCCGCGCCGAGCTGTCGCGCACCGGCCGGCCCGAGCTGCTGGCACGCGCCGAGTTGCTGCTGTGCGCGGCGCGCGTGGCGGGGCTGGAATTCGACAATGACTGCCCCGCCTTCGCGGCGCTGGCGCAGGATGCGGGCGCGGCGGAGCGGGCCTATGCCGAATACCTGGCCGGCAAGGTGCCGGCGCGGGTGGAGCTGTTGCCGGAGGCGCAGCGGGGGATGCTGCTCACGGCCGGGCCGGTCACGGCGGAGCGGCTGGTTGCAACGATCAAGGCCGACGATCCGCTGGCGCGGCTGGTGGCGGCGGGCACGGCGCTGAGGCGCGAGGGAGATCAACGTCTGGACCGCGGGGTGGCGCGGCTGGCGATCGATACCGCCTCCGCACAGGGCTGGCGAAGGCCGCTGCTGGCGTGGCTGCATATCGGCATCAGGCAGGCGGAGGCGGCGGGGGATGAGAAAGAGGCGGAGAGGTTGAGGAGGCGAGCTGCGGTGGTGTTGGGGAAGTAGGGCGGCGGGGTGAACGGCGGCTTGAGGCTGAGAGCGGTCCTCAGCGGGCACCCATTCGCAGTACAACGTAGCCCTGCGGCCGGGAGGTTCAGGGAGCCGGTAGCACCGCGCTATTGAACAGGTTCATCCTCAGGGTCTTCTCCTTGCGCAGCAACTCGCGCATCGGCGCCGTCAGGTAAACCGCCGTCTTCAGCTTCCCGGCGGGCAGTTGACCGTACTTGGCTGCCACCTCCAACAGCGTGCGCCTAGCGGCCGCACTGAGCGCGCCGGCCTGCGACGCTCCGTCTAGCAGGCCCTTCTGGCCGAGCACCACCATCAGGTGCTTGCCGACGGTGTGCGTGAAGCAGCCCGGGATGAGCGCAGCCAGCCGGCTGGCATGCAACTCGACGCAATAGGGCCCATCCTTCTGTCGAACGTAGTAGCCCTCCGTGAGGCGCTCTGAAGCCGCATCGAGGTGCCGGACCTCAGCCATGAACAGTAGTTTGTGCAGGGCAAAGTAGCTCAGTTCCCCGCTTTCCTCGAGCAGCACCCGCGCTGCGGCGCCGACCTTCTCCGATACCCGGCTCAGTTTGGCCGACGGCTTACGTCGTGCAGCGCCACCGCTGCGGCGCATCGTCTCGGCAACGAACTGGTAGTCCGCCAGTTGGTTGGCGAAGCTGCGATGCACCATTGCTCGCTGGCCCGGGTGGTAAGCAGGAATGAGCTGCCTCCCTGCCCAAAGGTGAGCCTTGCGCACGCTGTCCTTGAGCGTGAGCGCATGGGCTGTGACCAGTGCGGTGGCCCGCAACGCCACCGCACCCAGCGTCACAACCACGGGAGCGTCCACGAGCTCCAATTGTTCCATCAGGAACGGGGCGCAGTTGGCCACCTCAGAGGGGGACGGTGTGGCGTTGTTGCCGTTCGCGTCCTTCGGATTGCAGAGTACGGCATTGGTCACGAAAGCGTCGTAGCGGCTCAGCCCCACCTGTTCCAGCAGCGATTCGAAATTGTGGCCGGACTTGTCGCCGTGGAACGGCAGCTCCGAGGCGTCGGCACCGAGCCGCCCCGGCGCTTCGCCAATGAACATCACCTTGGCGCTGAGCGAGCCGCAGCCCGCACCGAGCACTCGAGCACTGTCCGCCATGCGCGGGCAGCGCTTGCACGCCTTCACGCGGCGCACGAGGTCGACAAACTGCAGTTCTTTATCCGCCATCACCGTTCAGGCCGCCAGGGCACGCAAAGCTTCGACCGTACCGCCGTTGTAGGCGTGCACCGAATGGCATAGCAAGCGGCCGGGCGTTTTGCCCGAGGCGGCGCATATGAAATTCAAGAGCTGACCCAAGCCGATGAAGTTGCCCAGCGCCTTGTTGAAGAAATCGTGGTTGCGATAGACCACCACCAGGTCGAGCCGGTCGCCTGGGTGCCAGACGATTTCGCCGAACTGCCAGCACGGGCACTCCGCGAGTGCGAGGAGTATCGCGCGCCGGCGTCGACAAATGAAACACCAAGCTCGTCCCGCTTCGTTTCTGCCAAGTGCTGAGCTTGCCGATGACGGTCTCGAGTTGGTTAGTGTCAGGATGGTCGGGAAAGCGAACCAGCCGCTCGAAGTACGTTCCCCACGTCCCGCGGTTGCGAACAAACCTCATGGCGCGGTCGTGCAGTCGTAGATATTCGCTGTATAGACTTGGACGCTCTGCCATACGCTGCGCAAGGTCATACGGAAAGATGGTCTTGATGACTTCGCGCAAGTCGTCACCGCCAAATCCGCGGCGTCGTGGCGAATGAGCCTGAAGCCACGCCGGGTCGAAAGTAGCCGGCTGCTCGACGGTCGTGAATAGGTTGAAGACTTCGCCCTGCGCAAGCACGGCTTGAACGCCGGCGCGCCAGGCGTCGAGGGCCGTAGTGCCGGTTACATTGCGCGCGGTCACAGCGCGCCCTCGGGGACCGGCGGCGGGTAATAGGTCAAGGTCTGGCGGTCGAGGTCCACATCGACGCGGCCGCCACAGTTGTCCTTCAGCTGTCTGAACGCCGCGTAGCCCTGGAGGATGGCGGCCTTCCATTGCTTCGCAGTACAGCTGTGGACTTCCAGCCCGGCGGTCAGGCGGATGATGGTCTTCAGCAGGCCAATGTCGACCGAGCTTTCTTCGCTGTACCAGGCTCGCTGCGGCGCCTCGTTGAAGACAAGCACCGAGATGGCCTCTTCCACCACAGCCGCACGGCCGCCATCCTCGATTTCGTCGATGCGCGAGTTGCTCTTGCGCTTGCGCCGCAAGAGACCGCGAACGACCGGAGACCATCCTAGAACCGCGGCATAGGCCAAGTGGAAGACGTCGTGATAACGGTAGCCATCCCCTTTGTGAGCGTTGTCGGTCAGGGTGTCGCCGACGATGACGCCACTGACCATGATGCGAACCAGCAACTGCTTGCCGTTACGCTTCTCCGAGAACGTGACGCTGAACTGCCGCGGCAGGCGTTCCTCGTCATCAAAGCCGTCATCGAAACGGTTCACCTCACCCTGGGAATAGAGGCGCTCGGCCTTGCGTGCACCCTCCCGCGCTGCCTCCTGCAGGGGAATCTTGTACTGGACAGCGAGGCTGGTCAGGTACCAGAGGATGTCGCCGATGTCCTCGCGAAGGTCCTCGCGAAGCGTTCGGCTGTCACGCTGCAGCACCAGCTTCTTGAAGGTCGAATTGAGGTCCCCGAGTTCACCGGCCAAGCCGAGCAAGGACACGATGACCTTCTTGCGTTCGTCGGTTCGTTCGACCATAGCCTGGTACTCGGCGAACGTACGAATCGGCTTTTGGCCGCGGTCTTTGCGGCTCGACGTGGCTGACATCCACACTCCTCCCCGCGCTTCAAACGCGTTTGGCTAGGCAATTTACGCACTTTGTAACTAGGAGAGGGGCGGATTTTCCCGCCCCTGCGACGGAGTCAAATTCACTGCAGTCCGATCAAACAAGATGCCTCGGCAGCTGCGCTTTTCTGGCGGGCATCTAGTCCCCCGGGGATAGGTCATTCGGGATGGTGTGCATGGCCTCCGCGAGATGTCCGTTTCCGCTGCATGGCCGTCGCCCCACCCACCATCAGTCGATGCCCACCCTTAGCTTCGCCAAAAACCGCCCCATATGCGGATCGCTCCTCTCCAGCGGCACCTGATCGAACGCAAACCAGCGCACCGATTCGAACTCCTCGGCATCGAAGCGTAGTAATTGCGACGGCGCATGGCGGTCGCCCTGAAGGACGTACCACAGCGACACATCCTCATGCCCCGCGGTCAGACCGACCGTGGTGGTGCAGGTGAGAAAGCGCGGCACGCCGACTTGAGCCTCGGCTATCGTCAGGCCCAGCTCTTCCTGCAGCTCGCGCACCACCGTGCGGCGCGGCGATTCATGCGGCTCGACGTGGCCGCCGCTGGGCAGCCACAGGCGGGCGTTGCGATGGTCGACCAGCAGAATATGGCTATCGTCCACCAGCGCGAAATACGACACCAGATGCTTGGGTGGCGTGGCCGGCTTGGCGACGCGGCACAGCGGCGCACCGCCGGGGTCGTCCACCCAGTCCAGGGTCTGCGCCAGCTGTTCCCGCTCCATCTCGTCCCAGGGCCGGATCGACAGCAGCTCAGCGCGCACCTGGGCGCGCTGCCGGACCTCTGCCGTGACTGCATCTGGATCGAGATCCTGGGTGGTCATCGTGCTGCTCATGCTTGTCTCGTCATCGCCGCTCATTCCCCCGCTTGTAGTTCCCCGTCGCCCGCGCCAGCAAGCGCTGCCGCTGCGCCTCCGCATCCGCGCCCTTCCCCTCCCCGCAGCGCGCCAGTGCCGCCAGCAGCCGCTCGGCCTGAGCGGCGCCCAGCAGGGTGACGGGCTTGCCGTCGCGCAGGATCTGCAGCTCACCGCTTTTCTTGCGCGGCGCGCAAGCGAAGGAAAAACCCAGCGGCCGCTCGGGTGGCCGCGCCATCAGGGCCTGGCCGGTGGCGCCTCGGGCGCCGGCAGCGGCCCGAAGCCGATCGGGCTCTGTGCCGCCAGCCAGGCCATCACGGCCCAGGCGGCGACGTTCTGGCGCAGGCTGAGCGCGTCCACCTTGTCCAGGGTGTCGTTGGGGGTGTGGTGCCAGTCGAAATAGTCGCTGCCATCCTGGCTCAGCGCCAGCGCCGGCCAGTTCAGGCGCCGCATCAGCAGGGCCGCATCGGGCCCGGGCGTGGCGTCGCCGTCCTCGGCCGCGACACCCAGCGGCGCCAGCGCCGCGGCGATCTGCGCCAGCACCGGCCGGGCCTCGGGCCGCACCCTGGCTTGCAGCCGGTAGACGCGGCCGGCTCCCAGGTCGCTCTCGCCGACGAACTGGTGCACCTGGTCCTTGTAGCGCTCGGCATAGGCCAGGGCGCCGTCGAAGCCGTTCTCCTCGTTGGCGAACAGCACGACGCGCAGGGTGCGGCGCGGCCATTGTCCAGAGCTCCGCCCCTGCTCCAGCAGCAGCTTCGCGGCGGCCGTGACGATGCCGACGCCGGCACCGTCGTCCAGCGCGCCGGGCCCCAGGTCCCAGCTGTCCAGGTGCGCGCCGATCAGCACCACCTCGTCGGGCAGCTCGCTGCCCGGGATCTCGGCGATCACATTGTGCGAGGTGGCGGCGATGCCGCCCTCGCTCTGCAGCGCCAGGTGCATCCGCAGCGGCCGGCCGTAGCGGCCCAGGCGCGCGATCAGGTCGGCGTCGGGCACCGAGACGGCCAGCGCCGGGATCTTCGTCAGGCCCTCGGCATAGCGGGTCGCACCGGTATGGGCCAGGCGATCCCGGTCGGTGCCGATCGAGCGGATCGCCACCGCGACGGCACCGCGCTTGGCGGCCTCGGCCGTGCCCTGCACGCGCGCCGCCACCGCACGGCCGTAGCCGCGGGCGTCGCGGCTGCGCTCGGTCTTCTGGTCGATGAAGACGATGCGGCCCCGGGCGCGTTCGCTGGTGTCGGCCTTCAGCGCCTCCAGGTCGGCGTAGTAGGCGATCTCGGCATGCAGGCCTTCCCTGGGCGTGGCCACGCTGTTGCCCAGCGCCGTCATCATCAGCGGATGCGGGTAGGGCGCGGTGATATGGGCATGGGCCTCGCCGCGCTTCCAGGCGCGCAGCGGCACGGCCTCCGCCCGCACGTTCGCGAAGCCCAGGGCCTTGAGCCGCGCCACGGCCCAGTCCACCGCGCGCTGGTCGTTCGGCGAACCGGCCGGCCGCGCGCCGACCTCGGTGACCAGGCTGTCGACCAGCTCATAGGCCAGGCCGCTCTGCAGCCCGGCCTCGCGCAGGGCCGCGGCGGCGCGCAGCTCGGCCGCCGTGAAGCCCTGGGCCCAGGCCAGCGCCGGCGCCAGCAGCAGGCCGCCCAGCAAGCCGCCCAGCAGGCGGCGGATGGCGCGGTGCTGGTTCGTCGTCGTCGTCATCGTCGTCATCGTCATTCCCTTCCCTCTCGCGCGGCGCAGCATAGCCGCTCGCGCCCCGGTGCCGTCGCTTCGCGCCGCGCCCCGGCCGTCCGTCGCAGCCCGCTCGCCGGCCTTGGGCATGCCCGGCAGGATCGCGCCATCGACCCAGGAGAGCCCGTCATGAACGACCCCCGCATGCCCGAGAAGGACGAACCGGCCCTGCGCCGCCAGGCCCGCCGCCGCGTGGCGCTGAAGATGGGCTGGCTGACCCATGCGCTGATCTTCGTGCTGGTGAACGCCGGCCTCTACCTGATCAGCGAACTGAGCGGCGGCCAGCGCTGGTACCGCTTCCCGCTCTGGGGCTGGGGCCTGGGCCTGACGATCCACGGCATCGTGACCCTGCTGGCGCTAGGCACCGGCGAGCTGCGCGAGCGCATGCTGGAAAGGGAAATGCAGCGATTGCGCCGCTAGGCCGTCGGGAAGGCCCGCAGCAGCCAGGCGGTCAGCAGCCCCGCCGCCAGCAGCCAGAGCAGCACGAACAAGGCCGCCGCCGCCCAGCTGCGCGGCCGGCGCAGCACCTGCTCGGCGCGCGCCCGCGCCCGCGCCATCACCTCGGGCGGCATCAGCCTGAGCACCAGCCACAGGCCCAGCGGCACGATGATCAGGTCGTCCAGATAGCCGAGCACCGGGATGAAATCCGGGATCAGGTCGATCGGGCTCAGCGCATAGGCCGCCACGGCCAGCGCCAGCAGGCGCCACCGCAGCGGCGCCTGCGGGTCACGCGCGGCGAAATAGACCGCCAGCACCTCGCCCTTCAGTGCCAGCGCCCAGGTCTTCAGCAGGCCCTTGCGTCGTCCCATCAGTCGACAAACACCACCTTTTTGCGCGACTCGGACCAGCCCTCCATCTGCGACCCGTAGACCTCCTCGATGCGGTTGCGCTTGACCTTGAAGGTGGGGGTGATGAAGCCGTTGTCGACGGTCCAGGGCGTCCTGACGACGACCAGGCAGTCGAGCTGCTCATGCGGATCGAGCCGCGCGTTGACATCGTCCAGGTGCTGGTTCAGCTGCGTCATCAGCTGCTGGCGCTCGGCCTCGCCGCTGCTGTGCTCGGCCGCGTCGGGCGACAGCATCACGATGCCCAGCGGCTGGCCCAGGTTGGCGCCGGTGACCATGCAGGCCTCGACGGCCGGGTGCATGGACAGCCGGTCCTCGATCGGCGCCGGCGAGACATATTTGCCCTTGCTGGTCTTGAACAGGTCCTTGACGCGGCCGGTGATGCGCAGGCAGCCCCTGGCGTCCTCCTGGGCCTTGTCGCCGGTGCGCAGCCAGCCGTCCGCGGTGAAGGCGTCCCGGCTCAGCTCGGGCTCCTTGTAGTAGCCCAGCATCACGGCCGGGCTGCGCATCTGCAGCTCGCCGCTGGCCGGATCGATGCGGGTCTGCACGCCCTCGTAGACCTTGCCGACGGTGCCGCGCTGGTTCTCGCCGGGGATGGTGATGTGCGAGACCGCCAGGTTCTCGGTCATGCCGTAGCCCTCGTTGATCGGGATGCCCAGCTTGGCATACCACTCCAAGAGGGCCAGCGGCATCGGCGCGGCGCCGCCGGCGGCGAAGCGGCATTGGTCCAGGCCCAGGGCCTTCTGGATCTTGCGCCGCACCAGGCCGCCGATCAGCGGCAGGCGCAAGAGGCGGTCCAGCTTGGCGGGCGGCATCTTGTGGTGGATGCCCTGCTGGAACTTGACCCACAGGCGCGGCACCGAGAAGAACACCGTGGGCCGGGCGCGCTGCAGGTCGGCGGTGAAGGTGTCCAGCGATTCGGCGAAGTAGATGTGCATGCCGGTGCGCAGCCAGCCATGCTCGACCAGCATGCGCTCGACCACATGGGCCAGCGGCAGGTAGGACAGCATGCGGTCCTCGCTGGTCAGCTTGAAGCGCTCCAGCCCGGTCTGGATGGCCCAGGCGAAGGCGCCGAAACTGTGCATCACGCCCTTGGGGTTGCCGGTGGTGCCCGAGGTGTAGATCAGCGTGCAGAGCTCGTCGGCGCCGCGCAGCGGTTCGCCGACGAGCGGCGCGGTGCGCGCGCAGATCGCGTCCCAGCCCTCGTAGGCCTGCTTCGCGTCATCGGGGGACAGCGGGTAGCTGATGGCCGGCATGTCGGCCGGCACGCCCGGCTTCATGCCCTCCCAGCCGTCGAGCTTGCCGACGAACAGGGCCTTGGCCTCGCTGTGCTTCAGGATCTGGGTGATGGTCTCGGGCGCCAAGGTCGGATACAGCGGCACCGAGACATAGCCGGCCAGCCAGATCGCCAGGTCGCTCATCAGCCACCAGGCGCAGTTCTTCGACAGGATCGCCACCTTGGCGCCGGGCTCCCAGCCCTGCGCCTTCAGATGGGCGGCCATGCGCCGCGTCTGCTCGGCCACCTGGGCCCAGGTGAAGTCCTGCACGACGCCGCCGCCCATCGGCTGGGTCAGCGCGATGCGGCCCGGCGCCTCGCGCTCCCAGTGGTAGAAGCGCTGCAGGGCGAGGCTGTCGGCGGGAATGGTGGTGGCCATTGTTCTTGTCTCCTGGATGTCTAGGGTCTGCTTGCAGGCTATAGGCATCGGGGCCCGGCCGCCTACCGGGTTTCCGCGGGGCTAGAGTTAGCTGTCCAATGCGGCGGCAAGCGCCTCGAAGGCCGCGTGCAGCCGGGCCTCGTCGTCCAGGCGGTACTTGACCGGCGCATCGGCCAGGGCCGCCGGCCCCTCGGCCTTCAGCAGGCCGACCAGGCGCCCCGCATCGCGGCCGGACGCGAAGCCGCCGATCTCCAGCAAGGTCGTGCCGTCGCCGTCCACGAACTTGAAATAGAACTGGCCATCGGCCTCGCGGTACTGCTTGAAGAGCGGCAGCGCGGCCTTCTCGGCCTTCGCCGCCTTGGGCGCGGCGGCGGGAATCGCGGTGAAGCGGCGCAGGCCCACCGCCTCGCGCAGCTCGGCCAGCAGCGGCGCGGCGATCGCGCGCGCCTTCGCCGCACCCTCCTGCAGGATGGCCTCGATGCGCTCGGGATGCGCCATCAGGTCCGCATAGCGCGCGCGCATCGGGCCGATCTGGCTCTCGATCAGCGCCACCAGCTGCGCCTTGGCCTCGCCCCAGGCCAGGCCGGCGCGCAGCGCGGCGCGGAAGGCCTCGCGCTGCGCCGTAGTGGCGAAGGCGTCGTAGATGGTGACCAGGTGCGAGCTTTCCGGGTCCTTGGGCTCGCCGGGCAGGCGCGAGTCGGTGACGATGCGCGCGATCGCCTCCTTGAGCCCCTGGCTGCCGCCCTCGAACAAGGGGATCACGTTGTCGTAGCTCTTGCTCATCTTGCGGCCGTCCAGACCCGGCAGCAGCTCCATCTCCTCGTCGGTCTGGGCCTCGGGCAGCACGAAGAATTCCCTGCCGGCGCCAAAGAGGTGGTTGAAGCGCTGCGCCACGTCGCGCGCCATCTCGATGTGCTGGACCTGGTCCTTGCCGACCGGCACGCGATGGGCGTTGAACATCAGGATGTCGGCGGCCATCAGGATCGGGTAGCTGTACAGGCCCATCGTGATGCCGGCATCGGCGTCCTCGCCGGCCGCCAGATTGGCGTCCACCGAGGCCTTGTAGGCGTGCGCGCGGTTCATCTGGCCCTTGGAAGTGACGCAGGTCAGCAGCCAGGTCAGTTCGGGAATCTCGGGGATATCGCTCTGGCGGTAGAAGGTGACGCGCGCGGTGTCCAGGCCCGCGGCCAGCCAGGTGGCGGCGATCTCCAGCCGCGAGCGCTCGATGCGGCCGGGCTCGTCGCACTTGATCAGCGCATGGTAGTCGGCCATGAAGAAGAAGCTGTCGACGCCCGGCTCGCGGCTGGCGCGAATGGCGGGGCGGATCGCACCGACATAGTTGCCGAGGTGCAGGGTGCCGGTGGTGGTGATGCCGGTCAGAACGCGCTGGGTCATGGTGGCCGAGAGGGTGGCAAAAGCGCTATTTTCCCAACAAAGCGCGCGCTCAGGTATTCCGCCCTCGCCGCGCTGGCTAGGATGGGCCCGGCGCTTGCCGAAGGGAGGCAAAGGGATGAGCCCCTCGATGATGATCAGTTCGATGCTGCAGATGCTGCTGGGGCTGGCCCTGCTCATGCTGTGGCGCATCGATCCGGATCCGCGCTACCGCTATGTGCGGCTGTGGGGCTGGTCGGCCGTGCTGCTGGGCCTGGGGCTGATGCTGGGCATCGCGCTGGTTCCGGCCGAGGGCCTGAACATGGCCCGGCGCGACCTGCAGGGCGGGCTGGCCTCATTCGCCCTGATGCTGTCGATGTACCTGCAGATGCAGGGCACCCGCCTGTTCCGCCAGCAGGCCTGGCACCGCCGGGTCTGGGCCGGCGTGCTGCTGACGACCATGCTGCTGATTGCCCTGCTGGCGCATCGGGAGCTGCGCTGGGCGGTGATCGCGGCGGCGGCGGCCCTGGCGCTGGGCAACTGGGCCTGCGCGCTGTGGATGGCCGCGGGCGAGGGCCGGGGCGAGCGCATCGTCGCGGCCTGCTTCGCCGCGATGGGCTGCGTGAATGCCAGCGGCCCGCTGCTGGATCCGCTGAGCCGCTCGCCGATCACCCACGGCGCGGGGCTGCTGACGCAAAGCGCCCTCAGCCTGGGCCTGATCCTGCTGGCGGTGGCGCGCGCCCATGGCGAGGCGCGGCGCCAGGCCGAGCGCTTCACCCGCCTGGCCGAGCATTCGCTGCAGGGCCTGGTGGTGCTGCGCGAGCAGCAGATCCTCTATGCCAACCCGGCCGCGCGCGCGATGTTCGGCCGCGACGACCTGCTGCGGGCCCTGGTCTCGCCCGATCTGCGCGAGGCGGTGCGCGAGCGCCATGCCCGCGTGCTGGCCGACCGCCAGGCGCGCATCGAGTGGGAGGGCCCGCGCCTGGGCCTCGACGACCGGCCGCTGCATATCCGCGGCCTGTCCAGCCACCTGGAATGGGACGGTCAGCCGGCCGAGCTGCTGGTGATGGTGGACGAGACCGCGCGCCACCAGGCGCTGGAGGCGCTGCGCCGCCAGGCCCTGCACGACGAGCTGACCCAGCTGCCCAATCGCAATTTCGCGCTGGAGCGCCTGCAGCAGCTGACCGCGCCGGGGGCGCCGCCCTTCGCCCTGGTGTCGGCCGATCTGGACCGCTTCCAGCTGGTCAACGAGACCCTGGGTCATGCGGTGGGCGATGCGCTGCTGCAGGCCGTCGCGCAGCGCCTGCGCAGCCAGCTGCCGCCGCAGGCCACGGTGGCGCGGCTGGGCGAGGACCAGTTCGTGATGCTGGTGGAGGGCGTGCCCGGCCACGCCGAGGCGCTGATCTTCGCCGAGCGGCTGCTGGCGCTGATGGAGCGGCCGTTCTCGATGCCGGCGCTCGACGCGGCCGAGCTGTTCGTCCATATGTCGGTGGGCGTGGCCCTGTTCCCGCGGGACGGCAGCGACGGCGCCGGCCTGCTGCGCGCGGCGGACGCGGCCATGCATCGCGCCAAGCAGCGCGCCGGCGCCACCTATGCCTTCTTCGACGCGGCGATGAACCGCGCCACCCAGGCAAGGCTGGAGGCCGAGCAGGCGCTCTCCCGCGCACTGGATGAGGATGAGTTCTACCTGGAGTACCAGCCCAAGGTGGCGGCCGTCACGCGCCGGCTGTGCGGCTTCGAGGCCCTGGTGCGCTGGCAGCGGCCGGGCATCGGGCCGGTCAGCCCGGCCGAGTTCATCCCGGCCGCCGAGCGCACCGGCCAGATCAGGGCGCTGGGCGAGCGCATCGTCGCGCTGGCCACCCGGCAGCTGCGCGACTGGACCGCGCGCCATGGCCGCGCCCTGCCGGTGGCCATCAATGTCTCGCCGCTGCAGTTCGAGGACGCCGGTTTCGCCGGCCGCCTGCTGGACGCGCTGGACGCGCACGAGCTGCCGCACGACAGCCTGCAGATCGAGATCACCGAGACCGCCGCGATCGGCCATGTCGAGCGCGTGCTGCCGCAGCTGGAGCGGCTGCGCGAGGCCGGCGTGCTGTGCGCGCTGGACGACTTCGGCACCGGCCAGTCCTCGCTGACGATGCTGCGCCAGCTGCCCATCCATGCGATGAAGCTGGACCGCAGCATGATCGCGCCGCTGCCGGACCTGGATGCGAGCGCGGTGGTGCAGGCCACCTGCGCGCTGGGCCAGTCGCTGCGGCTGGAGATCGTCGCGGAGGGCGTCGAGACCGAGGAGCAGGCGCTGGCCGTCGAGGCCCTGGGCTGTACCCAGCTGCAGGGCTATTACCTGAGCCGGCCGCTCCCGGCCGAGCGCGCCGGCGAGCTGCTCAGGCGCGTGCTGGAGCCGTGGCCCCAGCCATAGCCTCGCCCAGGCGGATCGCGCCGCCGGGCTGCCAGGCCGGGTTGAACTGCAGGCCGCGCTTGGGGAACAGCATCACGACGGTGGAGCCCAGCAGGAAGCGGCCCATCTCCTCGCCCTGCTTGAGCGCGATCTTGCGGTCCGGATAGGACCAGTCGCGCAGATGGCCGGGGCGCGGCGGGTTGACCTGGCCATGCCAGACCGTGGCCATCGAGCCGACGATGGTGGCACCGACCAGCACCAGCACCCAGGGGCCCTGGTCGGGCTCGGCGCCCTCGAACACGCAGACCACGCGCTCGTTGCGGGCGAACAGCCCGGGCACGCCGCGCGCCGTGGTCGGGTTGACCGAGAACAGCTCGCCCGGCACATGGATCATGCGCGTCAGCACGCCGTCGCAGGGCATGTGGACGCGGTGGTAATCGCGCGGGCTCAGGTAGAGCGTGGCGAAATGGCCGTCCCGGAACTGCGCGGCCAGCCGCGCGTCGCCGCCCAGCAGGGCGGTGGTCGAATAGCCGTGGCCCTTGGCCTGGAACACCTGGTCGCGTTCGATCGCGCCGAACTGGCTGATCGCGCCGTCCACCGGGCAGATCAGCTCGGCACCGGCGGCCAGCGGCCGCGCGCCGTCTTTCAGCGCGCGGGTGAAGAACTCGTTGAAGCTCGGGTAGGCGGCCGGGTCGGGCTGCGCCGCCTCGGCCATGTTGACGCCATAGCGCGCAATGAAGCGGCGGATCACCCAGGTGGTGAAGCCCCCCAGCCGCGCCGAGGCGAGCCGGCCCGCCAGGCGGGTCATGGCCTGCTTGGGCAGCAGGTATTGCGGCAGGACGGCGAGGCGGTCGGACAAGGCGCGGGCTCCGGGTTCAGGACTGCGGATTGTAGCCAGCGGGATAATCCGCCCCAGCATGAGCCCAAGCCCCGCGCCGCACGCGCATATCTCCTTCTACCGCTTCGCCGTCCTGGCAGATCCGCAAGACCTGGCCGAGCGGCTGCGCGCCGGCTGGGAACGGCGCCTGGGCGGCAATATCCTGCTGGCGCCGGAGGGCATCAGCGGCGCCCTGGGCGGCCCGGCCGAGGCGCTGGACGCCTTCGAGCGGGCGCTGCGGAGCGAGCCGGGGCTGGACGGCCTGGCGTTCAAGCGCAGCGCCTGCACGACCCGGCCCTTCACCCTGCTGAAGGTGCATGTGAAGCCCGAGATCGTCGCCTTCGGCGTGCCGGGCGTCAGCGGCCTGCCCGAGCCCGGTCGGCCCGACAGCCATGTGAGCCCGGCGCGCTGGCGCGAGCTGCTGGACGACCACGATGTGCTGGTGCTGGACAATCGCAACAGCTTCGAGTTCCGCCTCGGGCGTTTCCGCAACGCGGTCGACCCCGAGCTCACGCATTTCCGCGACTTCCCGGCCTATGTGCGGGCGCATGCCGAGGACTGGCAGCGGGCCGGCAAGAAGATCGCGATGTACTGCACCGGCGGCATCCGCTGCGAGAAGACCGCGGCCTGGATGCAGGACCAGGGCCTGACCGTCTACCAGCTGGAGGGCGGCATCCTGAACTACTTCCAGACCCTGCAGGACGCCGGGGATGATGCCGCCGCGGACTGGCAGGGCGAATGCTTCGTGTTCGACAAGCGCATCGCCATCGACACGAAGCTGCAGGAGACCGCGACCACGGCCGAGCAGGTCTATGCCGACGAGCCGCCCTGGCGGCTGGCCCGCGCCAGGCGCCTCGACCCCGATACTTGAACCACAACAAGGCAACGGAGACCCACCCATGATCACGCTGTGCGGCATCACGCTCTCGAACTACTACAACAAGGTCAAGCTGATCCTGCTGGAAAAGGACATCGCCTTCACCGAGGAGCGGGTCGAGACCCATTGCCACGAGGAGGCCGTGCTGGCCTGCTCGCCGCTGGCCAAGGTGCCCTTCATCCGCACCCCGCAGGGTTCGCTGTGCGAGAGCCAGGTGATCGCCGAATACCTGGAGGCGACCCACCCCGCGCCGGCCCTGCTGCCGGCCGAGCCCTTCGCCGCCGCCAAGGTGCGCGAGCTCTGCACCTTCATCGAGCTGCACCTGGAGTTGGTGGCGCGCGAGCTCTACCCGCAGGCCTTCTTCGGCGGCCAGGTCAGCGAGGGCACGCAGAACCGCGCGCGCCGGCTGCTGGTGAAGAACGTCGAGGGCTTCAGGCGCCTGGCCAGCTTCTCGCCCTATGTGGCCGGCGACCGCTTCACGCTGGCCGACTGCGCCGCCTGGGTCAGCCTGCCGCTGGTGGCGATGGCCAGCAAGGCGGTGCTGGGCGAGGACCTGCTGGCCGCCGGCGGGGTGGACTGGAAGCCCTATGTGAAGCTGATCGGCGAACGCCCGAGCGCGCAGCGGGTGACGGCCGAGCGCAAGGCCGACCAGGAGCGCACGCTGGCCCGGGGCTGAGGCGCCCGGCCCACCTCACCGGTTGCGGGGACAGGACGGTCACGGCCCGAGCCTGGCAACCTAGACTTCCCGGCGCCCGGGGCCCCGGGCGCGCGCTTCGTCGGCGTGGTGGCGGCCCCCATGTCTAACGCCAGGATCCGAAGATGCATAGCCACGACGTTGCGAAGGAGAGGCCCATGTTCATCGCCGCACCGGAAGACACCGCCGACACCGCCCGGATCTACCAGGCCAGCCTCGATTCGCAGGGCTTCGTGATGAACCTGACCAGGGCCTGGGCCTGGCGGCCCGAGGTCTTCGATGGCTTCGCCGCCCTTCGCAGCCAGCTCACCGGTTCATCCACCTTGAGCAAACGGGACCTGACGGTCCTGGTGTGCGCCGCCGCGGCCGAGCTCGGGGATTCCTACTGCACGCTGGCCTGGGGCCGGACCCTGGCCAAGGAAGCCGGCGCGGCCATGGCCGCCGCCGTCATCGGCAACGCCGCGGACACCGGCCTGAGCGACCGGGATCGGGCGCTGGCAAATTGGGCACGCAAGGTCGTGGCGGATCCAAACGCCACGACGGCGGCCGATGTCCAGACGCTGCGCGCGGCGGGGCTCGGCGAGCGCGAGGTGTTCGAGGCGACCGTGTTCATCGCCTTCCGCCAGGCCTTCTCGACGGTCAACGATGCGCTGGGCGTGAGCCCGGACCGGGAGCTGGTGGAGTTGGTCCCCGCCGAGGTTCGAGCAGCCGTCAGCTTCGGACGCCGCATTGCGGATGCCTAGCGGCGGGACCTCCTGCAGTTCAGCGGCCCGAATCTGCAGTCCGTCGTGCCGGGCTGGGCCGGCCCCCGGCCTCTTGTTATGGTGTGCTACATCAGCAATACACCCGGGTCCACGCCATGCAAGAACGCTGGAACGACACCAGTCCCATCTATCAGCAGCTCGCCGACCGCCTGGCCGTGCAGCTGCTGGACGGGCAGCCACCCGAGGGCCAGGCCATGCCCTCGGTGCGCACCCTGGCCAGCCAGTACCTGATCAACCCGCTGACCGTCAGCCGCGCGCTGCAGGCCCTGGTGGACAACGGCCTGGTCGAGCCGCGCCGCGGCCTGGGCATGTATGTGCGCTCCGGGGCCCGTTCACGCCTGCTGGAGAGCGAACGCGAGCAGTTTTTGCAGCAAGAATGGCCGGCGCTGCGCGCCAAGCTGAAGCGCCTGGGCCTGGGCGCACAAGATCTGAACTGGGAGATGCAATGAGCAGCAGCCAACACCTCGTCGAAGCCCAGGGCCTGAGCCTGCGCTACGGCAGCAAGACCGCGGTCGACAACGTCAGCTTCGTCATTCCCAAGGGCCGGGTCGTCGGCCTGCTGGGCCACAACGGCGCCGGCAAGACCTCGCTGATGAAGGCCCTGGTCGGCCTGATGCCCGCCGAAGGTCGCTTGAGCGTGCTGGGCCTGGACCCGAGCCGCCAGCGCGAGCAGCTGCTGCAGTCGCTCAGCTACATCCCCGACGTGGCGGTGCTGCCGCGCTGGGCCAAGGTGTCGGAACTGATCACGCTGATGGCAGGGCTGCAGCCGCGCTTCTCGGCCGAGCGCGCCCGCGCCCTGCTCAAGCGCACCAGCGTGGGCCTGAACGACAAGGTCAAGTCGCTCTCCAAGGGCATGGTGACGCAGGCGCATCTGGCCCTGATCGCCGCCATCGACACCCGGCTGATGATCCTGGACGAACCGACCCTCGGCCTGGACGTGATGTCGCGCAAGAGCTTCTACGAGATGCTGATCGACGAATGGTGCGACGGCGAGCGCAGCGTGCTGATCTCCACCCACCAGGTCGAGGAGATCGAGACCCTGCTGTCCGACGTGATGATGCTGGACGAGGGCCGGCTGGTGCTGAACATCAGCCTGGAGGAGATGGACTCGCGCTTCGTCGCGCTGAGCCACGACCCGGCCGCCGCCGAGGCGGTGGCCTCGGCCCATCCGCTGCTGCGCTACCGCGCCCAGGGGCGCCCGGTGGCCCTGTTCGACGGGGCGCCACCGCCGGACCTGGAAGCGCTGGGCCAGCGCTTCCGGCCCAGCCTGGTGGACCTGTTCATGGCGCTGACGCGCAAGCCCGAAATGCAATCCAGCCAAGCCTGAGGAGCCGACATCATGTGGACGCGTTTTCAAACTCTGATGCTGCGCGAGTGGATGCAGCACCACAAGGGCTGGCTGCTGGTGATGCTGGTCCCGCCGCTGGCCTTCCTGGCGCTGCTGCCCTTCGGCTCGGTGAATGTGGAGGCCGAGCTGCCGGTGATGGTCATCGCCGCGATGGCGCTGGCGATCAGCGCCGTCATCGTGGCCGGCCTGAGCTGGAGCGTCGCGATGCTGCAGCTGCCGGGGCTGGCGCGGCGCGACCAGCAGGACCGCTCGATCGAGTTCTGGCTGTCGCTGCCGGCCAGCCACAGCGAGAGCATTGCCGCCACCCTGCTGATGCATGTGCTGCTGGTGCCGCTGCTGGCGCTGCTGGTCGGCACCGCGCTGGGCTTCGTGATCTCCGCCGCGCTGGTGCTGAAGCTGGGCGGCATCGCGGCCCTGGCCGAGGTGTCCTGGCCGGCGATGGTGGCCGGCGGCCTGGCCGGGCTGGCGCGCCTGGCCCTGGGCCTGGTGCTGATGAGCCTGTGGCTGGCACCGCTGTTCATGATCCTGATGGCGGCCTCGGCCTGGCTGAAGCGCTGGGGCGTGCCGGTGGTGATCGGCGCCGTCGTGATCGGCGGCAATGTGCTGGACAAGGTCTATGGCAACCCCATCGTCTGGAAGCTGCTGGAGGCGCAGCTGCACGGCGCGGCGTCGGCCTTCTTCGACCACCAGGGCGAGTTCGACCGGCTGCGCCACGCCCCCGAGGCGCTGAGTGGCGCCGTCGCCCGCTGGGCGCTGGAGGACGGCTGGCAAGCGCTGCTGGGTCTGGCCTCGCCGCATCTGGTCGGCGGGCTGCTGGTGGCGGCCGGCTGCTTCGCGCTGCTGGTGCTGCGCCGCCGTCGCGGCCAGTGAGCCCGGTGCATCCGGCAACAAAAAGGCCCGCAGCTGCGGGCCTTTTCGATGGGCGCGGCGCTCAGGCCGCCGGCAGCGGCTTGCTGGCAGCGCCGCCGGCCGCGGCCGCCACGCGGGCCGCCATCTCCTTGCGGAAGCGGTTCAGCTCCTGCACGCTGGCGAAGCTGCGTTCCATCAGCAGGCTCATATTGTGCAGGATGCGTTCGACCACCTTGGTCTCCCAGACCGCGTCGAACTGGATCTGCTTGTCCAGCCAATGCTCCAGCCATTCGGGGTCGGGCAGGCGGCTCTGGATGGTGTCGCGCGGGAACAGCTTGGCGTTGACATGCAGATTGGTCGGGTGCAGGGCCTGGGCGGTACGACGCGCGCTGGCCATCAGCACGCCCACCTTGGCGAAGGCCGCCTTGGCCTCGTCGCCGAACTTCTGCATCGCACGCTTCATATAGCGCAGGTAGGCGCCGCCATGGCGGGCCTCGTCGCGCGACAGGGTCTCGTAGATGGCCTTGATCACCGGCTCGGTATGCCAGTCGGCGGCACGGCGGTACCAGTGGTTCAGGCGGATCTCGCCGCAGAAATGCAGCATCAGGGTTTCCAGCGCCGGCGCCGGGTCGAACTCGAAGCGCACCTCGTGCAGCTCCTGCTCGGTGGGCGCCAGGTCGGGACGGAAGCGGCGCAGGTATTCCATCAGCACCAGCGAATGCTTCTGCTCCTCGAAGAACCAGACGCTCATGAAGGCCGAGAAGTCGCTGTCGTCCTTGTTGTCGCGCAGGAACATCTCGGTGGCCGGCAGGGCCGACCACTCGGTGATGGCGTTCATCTTGATGGTGCGCGCCTGGTCCTCGGTCAGCAGGCTGGCATCGAACTTGTCCCAAGGGATGTCGGTGTCCATGTTCCAGCGCACGGCCTCGAGTTGCTTGAAGAGTTCGGGGTAAAGCATGGTCCGTCCTTGATGGGTACCGCGGGATTTTAAGCCGGGGCGGCGGCGCGGCAACGTGACAGCTGCGTGGCAACGTCGGCCGGCTCGGCAGCACCTGGGATCACCGATGCCAGAGTCCCCGCCCAAAGCCGCATTTATCTTGGGCAAAGTAAAGACAAACCGAAATAGTCGACCTACGATAGTTGTAATTCTTCTTGCCGGGACAAGCGATGAGTCCCCCGGAACTTGTCCGCGCTGGAGGCCCGGACGCCGGGCCGCGACTCCCGCCTGTCGGGCCCCCGCCGCTCTTGAAGAAAAGGCGGCAGGCCCCATGTCCCATATCGTGCCCACCGATTCGGGGCTGTACCGTCATTGGGGGACAGTTCGGCCGAAGTTGCTACAAACGGCTTCGGCAACGGTGCCATAGTCCATGGCGGCAACGCCATGTTGCAATCGTTGGGGGAGACTTTCAGAGGGTGGTTTGCCTTGCAGCGGCAAAGCGCTAAAGTTCAGCCAAGATTTCAGTCGCAAGATCACCTCTTCACCGAGGTTGAAATCCCGGAGCCCTTCTCCTCCTCCTCCCTCCCTCCCTCGTTGGCTTCGGGGCATCTTGCGGCCTCTTTTACATCCGGGGCTTCCGCATCAGCGGAAGCCCCTTTGCATTGCTGCTGGGTACGGCGCTGGCCTGGGGCGTGTCAGCGCATCCAGCCCTTGCGGCGGAAGTAGATCAGCGGCGCGGCCACCGAGGCCGCCATCAGCAGCAGGGCATAGGGATAGCCCAGCGACCAGTCCAGCTCGGGCATGAACTTGAAGTTCATGCCGTAGATGCTGGCGATCAGCGTCGGTGGCAGCAGCGCGACGCTGGCCACCGAGAAGATCTTGATGATCTTGTTCTGGTTGATGTTGATGAAGCCGACCGTAGCGTCCATCAGGAAGTTGATCTTGTCGAACAGGAAGGCGGTGTGCGAATCCAGCGAGTCGATGTCGCGCAGGATCTGGCGCGACTCCTCGAACTGCTCGGCGCTCAGCATGCGACTGCGCATCATGAAGCTGACCGCACGGCGCGTGTCCATCACATTGCGGCGGATGCGACCGTTCAGATCCTCCTCGCGCGCAATCGCCGCCAGCACCTCACCCGCCTCGGCGTCGTTGACATCCTTCTTCAGCACGCTCGCGCTGACCTTCTCCAGGCTGTCGTAGATGCCCTCCAACGCGTCGGCCGAGTATTCGGCATCGGCGTCGTAGAGCTTCAGCAGCACGTCCTTCGCATCCTCGATCAACGCCGGAATGCGGCGCGCGCGCAGGCGCAGCAGGCGGAACACCGGCAGGTCTTCCCTGTGCACCGAGAACAGCACGTTGTTGAAGAGGATGAAGGCGACGCGCACATTGCGCGGCGCCTCGCCGTCATCGATCAGGAAGTCGGAACGGATATGCAGTTCGCCGTTGTCTTCCTCGTAGAAGCGAGCCGACTCCTCCAGATCGTCGTCAACGATGTTCTCGGGAATCACCAGACCGAAGCGATCGCGAATCCAGCCCTTCTCCTCGGCACTGGGATCCTCCAGGTCGACCCACACGGGGCGCGACTGAGCCAGGGCCTCGGGGCTTTCGATTTCTTCCTGGAACAGTCCACCCTTCAGGCGGCCATTGTCCAAGGTGAACACATTGAGCATGCGTAGAGTCTCCAGCGCTGCTGCGCCGTCATGGTGGGACGGGGCTTGAACCGTCCGGATTGGGCTGAGGTAGGGGGTACCGTCTCACTCCGGACTGGCGGCATCGCTGAGGACGCCGGCTGCAGGCACTGGAGTGGACGGTCACCGCGGGTGATCGCTGTCCAAGAAAGACTCCAGAGATGGGGCGGGCGGATTATCACATCGGCCCGGGGGTTGACGCAAAGGCCAACAGCGCATTGAAGCACAGCTTTGCCCCGCCGGGGTGGCAACACTCCAAAAGCCTCGGGCTTTGCCGTCAAACGCTTGTCACATATAGGGGGCGGGCGCACACTGGTTTTGACCGAGACCCCTCCACTCCCTGTCCCATCACCACCCCGCTACCCTCCCATCCTCCCCCTCTCTAGATTCCCGTTTTTCGTCTTCCCGTCCACCCCCGTGAAAGGAGGCTCTATGAACCTGACAATCAGCGGCCACCATCTTGAAGTTACGCCAGCGCTCCGTGAGTACGTGCTCACGAAGCTAGACCGGGTGACCCGCCACTTTGACCAAGTCGTCGACATCAACGTCTTGCTCACGGTGGAAAAGCAG
Organism: Roseateles sp. GW821-FHT09B06; assembly: GCF_059418245.1. NCBI lineage: Bacteria > Pseudomonadati > Pseudomonadota > Betaproteobacteria > Burkholderiales > Sphaerotilaceae > Roseateles > Roseateles sp. GW821-FHT09B06. Next base: position 165,072 of record NZ_JBWKPM010000002.1, read on the forward strand.
AAGGAAAAGGAACGCAGGCAAAGGGCTGAAGTCACCGTCCATGTCAAGGGACGCGATATCTTTGTCGAGCAATCCCATGAGGATCTCTACGCCGCGATTGATCAGTTGATGGACAAGCTGGACCGTCAGGTCTGCCGCCACAAGGACCGGATGCAGGACCATCACCACGCCTCGGCCAAGCGCCTGGAGCTGGGTGCCCAGTAAAAAGCCCCCATCACAGCAAGCGGCCCACGGGCCGCTTTTTGCTGCCTGGATCGCCGACATTCGACATGCGCACAAATGTTGTTGCTGCGCCGCCGCAAAAATGCGCAATACTGCCGACCCACCCTGCCCGCGGGACCCATGATCTTGACGGGCTTTCTATAATTTGCCCCTTGCTACCGAATAAGCGTCCCGCCCAAGGCCTCCCTAGCCGTAATCGGCGCTGTGACCCGATGAACCGTCTTGCCGCCATCCTGCCTGCCAGCAATGTGCTGGTGAATGTGGACGCATCCAGCAAAAAGCGAGTCTTCGAGCAGGCCGGCCTGCTGTTCGAGAACAACCACACGATCTCCCGTGCCTCGGTGACAGACAACCTGTTCGCCCGCGAGCGCCTCGGGTCGACCGGCCTCGGCCATGGCGTGGCCATCCCGCATGGCCGCATCAAGGGCCTGAAGAATCCGCTCGCCGCGGTGCTGCGCGTGCAGCAGCCGATCGGCTTCGATGCACCGGACGACGAGCCCGTCAGCCTGCTGATCTTCCTGCTGGTGCCCGAGGCGGCCACCCAGCGCCATCTGGAGATCCTGTCGGAGATCGCCGAGATGCTGTCGGACCGCGAACTGCGCGAGCGCCTGAAGACCGAGGCCGAGGCGTCCGATCTGCACCGCCTGATCTCGGCCTGGGAACCGCTGAAGTCGGTCGCCTGAACATTGCCCGGCACGCCCCCGAGTGAAAGTCACATCGATCAGCGCCGATCGGCTCTTTGAAGAGCACCGCGAGGCCCTGCGCTGGGAATGGATCGCCGGCCATGCGCATCCGGAGCGACGCTTCGACGAGGCCGCGCTGCGTGACGCGCAGTCGGCCGCCGACCTGGTCGGCTACCTGAACTACATCCATCCCTACCGGGTGCAGATCGTCGGTCGCCGTGAGGTGGCCTATCTGAGCCAGGCCTCGGGCGAGGTGCTGGACCGCCGCATCTCGCGCATCGTCACCTTGGAGCCCCCGGTCATCATCGTGGCCGACGACCAGGCACCGCCGGACCGCCTGGTGGCCATGTGCGACCGCGCCGAGATCCCGCTGTTCGTCACCGCCGAATCGGCCGGCCATGTGATCGACCTGGTGCGCGCCTACCTGGCCCATGTCTGCGCCAACCGCACGACGCGCCACGGCGTCTTCATGGACATCCTGGGCCTGGGCGTCCTCCTGACCGGCGAATCGGGCCTGGGCAAGAGCGAACTCGGCCTGGAGCTGATCTCGCGCGGCCATGGCCTGGTGGCCGATGACGCGGTGGACTTCTTCCGCATCGCCCAGACCGCCATCGAGGGCCGCTGCCCCGAGCTGCTGATGAACCTGCTGGAGGTGCGTGGCATCGGCCTGCTGGACATCAAGGCCATCTTTGGCGAGACCGCGGTACGCCGCAAGATGCGGCTCAAGCTGATCGTGCACCTGGTCCGCAAGGAAACGATGGAGCGCGATTTCGAGCGCCTGCCCTACGAGCCCCTGTATGAAGAGGTGCTGAACATGCCGGTACGCAAGGTGGTGATCGCGGTGGACGCCGGCCGCAACCTGGCGGTGCTGGTCGAGGCCGCGGTGCGCAACACCATCCTGCAGCTGCGGGGCATCGACACCTACCGCGAGTTCGTCGAGCGCCACCAACGTGCGATCGAAAGCGGGCAGCTGGGCGACGATTAGGCCCCGGTATTCCCAAGCGGCTGCCACGGATCCGGCTCCGCCGGGCCGTCGGCAGCGACCCCTTGAGGGGGCCGGCGCAGCCGGTAGGGGGTGGGCCTAGCTCAGCCCCGATGCGGGCAGACCTTCTTGGTGCAGGTGGCGTACAGGGCCAGCGAATGCTCCTGCAGCTGGAAGCCCCGCTCCTTCGCGATCGCGTGCTGGCGCTCCTCGATCTGGGCATCGAAGAATTCTTCGACCCGGCCACAATTCAGGCAGACCAGGTGATCATGGTGGTGGCCCTCGTTGAGCTCGAACACCGCCTTGCCCGACTCGAAATGATTGCGCGACAGCAGACCGGCCTGCTCGAACTGGGTCAGCACGCGGTAGACCGTGGCCAGGCCGATGTCGGCCCCTTCGCTCAGCAAAGCCTTGTAAACATCTTCAGCGGTCATGTGACGCTGCGCCGTCTTCTGGAAGATCTCCAGAATCTTGATACGGGGCAGCGTGGCTTTCAGGCCGCTGTTCTTGATCTCTTCGGTCCGGTCCATGGCGTCTGGGGCTGGGCAGACCCCCATGGGCCTGCCGCTAGAATGGCCCAATCATAGCCAGCAATGGGCGCCTTGCGCCCCCGGCCCCGAAGATATGCGCTTCCTGCTCCTGCCCGCTCGCCTGCCCCTTCTGGCCCTGCTCGGCCTGGCCGGCTGTTCCTACCTGCCCTCGCTGGACGGCCTGCCCTCGGTGGCCGGCGACAAGGTGCTGGGCCTGGTGACCCCCTACCGCGTCGAGGTGGTGCAGGGCAATGTGCTGACCAAGGAGCAGGTGGCCCGCGTCAAGCCCGGCATGGGCCGCGCCCAGGTGCGCGACCTGCTCGGCTCGCCGCTGCTGACCGATATCTTCCACGACAACCGCTGGGACTACTCCTTCTCGATTCGCCGCCAGGGCGCCGCCCCCCAGGCCCGCCATGTGGTGGCCTGGTTCGAGGGCGACACGCTGAAGTCGCTGGACTTCCCCGAGGACCTGCCGACCGAGAACGAGTTCATCGCCTCGATCAACACCTTCAAGCCCGGCAAGACGCCCAAGCTGGAGCTCAGCGAGGACGAGCGCAAGGCCCTGCCGGTGCCGCCCAAGCCCGCCGCCTCGGCGGCCGAGCCGGTCGGCCCGGTGCGCCCCTACCCGCCGCTGGAGCCCCAGTCGTGAGCGGCGCCCCGCTGCGCATCGCGATCGCCGGCGCCTCCGGCCGCATGGGCCGGATGCTGATCGAGGCCGTCGTCGATGCTCCCGACTGCCGGCTGTCCGGCGCGCTGGACCGCGAGGGCAGCCCGGCCCTGGGCCAGGACGCCAGCGCCTGGCTGGGTCAGACCAGCGGCGTGACGATCACGGCCGACCTGCGCCAGGGCCTGACGGGCGCCGACGTGCTGATCGACTTCACCCGCCCCGAGGGCACGCTGGCCCACCTGGCCGTCTGCCGGGAGCTGGGCGTCAAGGCCGTGATCGGCACCACCGGCTTCAGCCCGGCCGAGAAGGCGCAGATCGCCGCCTACGGCCGGCAGATCGGCATCATGATGGCGCCGAACATGAGCGTCGGCGTCAACGTCGTGCTCAAGCTGCTGGACCTGGCCGCGCGCTCGCTGAACCAGGGCTATGACATCGAGATCATCGAGGCCCACCACCGCCACAAGGTCGATGCCCCCAGCGGCACCGCGCTGGCGATGGGCGAGGTGGTCGCCAAGGCGCTGGGCCGCGATCTGAAGGACTGCGCGGTCTACGGCCGCGAAGGCGTCACCGGCGAGCGCGATCCCTCGACCATCGGCTTCGCCACCGTGCGCGGCGGCGACATCGTCGGCGACCACACCGTGCTGTTCGCCGGCACCGGCGAGCGCATCGAGATCACCCACAAGTCCGGCAGCCGCGTCACCTATGCGCAGGGCAGCCTGCGCGCCGCGCGCTTCCTGGCCGCCAACGGGCCGGGCCTGTACGGCATGGACGACGTGCTGGGGCTGGAATGATCCACCCCCTACCGGCTGCGCCGGCCCCCTCAAGGGGGCGCCACCGACCGCCCGGCAGAGCCGGATCGGCGGCGTCCGCGCGGGAAGGCATTCGGTCAATGCAGGGCGAGAGGCACTGATATGGGCAGCGGTTTCGGCGAATTCTGGAACCAGGGTGACGCCGTCTCGCGCAGCGTCGCCCTGCTGCTGCTGCTGATGTCCGTCAGCGCCTGGGTGGTGATCCTGTGGAAGAGCTGGGGGCTGCAGCGCGCGCGCCGCGACCTGCAGCGCGCGGTGCCGGCCTTCTGGGCCGCCGCCGACCTGGACGGCGGCCGCCAGGCCCTGCAGAACTTCGACCGCGAAGAGCTCCTGCTGCCCCTGCTGGACGCCGGCCGCACCGCCGCCAACGGCCACACGCTGGAAGCGGCCGGCAAGCGCGAATCGCAGCTGACGCGGCGCCTGCGCGACGCGCTGCACCTGGTGCTGCAGCGCCTGCAGTTCGGCCAGGTGCTGCTGGCCTCGATCGGCGCCACCGCGCCCTTCGTCGGCCTGTTCGGCACGGTCTGGGGCATCTACCACGCGCTGGTCAGCATCTCGGCGGCCGGCAACATCACGGTCGAGAAGGTGGCCGGCCCGGTCGGGGAGGCCCTGATCATGACGGCCGCCGGCCTGGCCGTGGCCATTCCGGCCGTGCTGGCCTACAACATCTTCGGCAAGTTCGTCGGCGCCTGCGAGGCCGATCTGGAAGGCTTCGCCCACGACCTGCGCGAGCTGCTGGAACAAGGGCAGGAGTAGGCCGCCGTGGCTTTCGGACGCCTGGAACGCCGCGACATGCCCAAGCCCATGGGCGAGATCAACATGACGCCGCTGATCGACGTGATGCTGGTGCTGCTGGTGATCTTCATGATCACCGCGCCGCTGATGAGCAGTTCGCTGCGCCTGGACCTGCCCGAGAGCGAGGCCGCCACGACGAGCGACGCCCCGGCCTTCGTCGCCGTGGCCCTGCAGGCCGATGGCGGGCTGTACCTGGGTGATGAGCAGCTGGAGCCCGCCTTGTTCCGCGCGCGCGTCGCGGCCATGGCCAAGGGGCGGCCGGAGCTGGAGGTGCAGCTGCGCGCCGACAAGGCCGTGCCCTATGGCCGGGTGGCCGAGCTGATCGGCTGGGTTCAGACCGCCGGCCTGAACCGCATCGCCTTCGTCGCCGAAACACCGCAGCCGTCCGGCCGCTGAACACCCTGCGCCTACAATTTGGCGCATGAACGACAAGTACGCCCCGAACGAGATCGAAGCCGCCGCCCGGCAGTATTGGCAGTCGCGCGACGCCTACCGCGTCACCGAGGACGACAGCAAGCCCAAGTTCTACGCCTGCTCGATGCTGCCCTATCCCAGCGGCAAGCTGCACATGGGCCATGTGCGCAACTACACGATCAACGACATGCTGACGCGCCAGCTGCGCATGAAGGGCTACAACGTTCTGATGCCGATGGGCTGGGACGCCTTCGGCCTGCCGGCCGAGAACGCGGCGATGAAGAACAAGGTGCCGCCGGCCCAGTGGACCTACGACAACATCGCCTACATGAAGTCGCAGATGCAGGCCATGGGCCTGGCGATCGACTGGTCGCGCGAGATCGCCACCTGCAAGCCCGACTACTACAAGTGGAACCAGTGGCTGTTCCTGAAGATGCTGGAGGCCGGCATCGCCGAGCGCCGCACCCAGGTCGTCAACTGGGATCCGGTCGACCAGACCGTGCTGGCCAACGAACAGGTGGTCGACGGCCGCGGCTGGCGCAGCGGCGCGGTGGTCGAGAAGCGCGAGATCCCCGGCTATTACCTGAACATCGTCAAGTACGCCGACGAGTTGCTCGCGGCCGTGGCCGACCCCACGGACAAGAGCTATCTGCATGGCTGGCCCGAGCGCGTGCGCCTGATGCAGGAGAACTGGATCGGCAAGAGCGAGGGGGTGCGCTTCGCCTTCCCGCATTCGATCCGGGGCGCCGACGGCAAGGCGATCCAGGACGGCAAGCTGTACGTCTTCACGACGCGCGCCGACACCATCATGGGCGTGACCTTCTGCGCGGTGGCCCCCGAGCACCCGCTGGCCGTGCATGCCGCCGCGGCCAACCCGGCCCTGGCCGCCTTCGTCGAGGAATGCAAGCAGGGCGGCAGCACCGAGGCCGAGCTAGCGACGCAGGAGAAGAAGGGCATGGCCACCGGCCTGTTCGTCACCCATCCGCTGACCGGCGAGCAGGTCGAGGTCTGGGTCGGCAACTATGTGCTGATGAGCTATGGCGATGGCGCCGTGATGGGCGTGCCGGCGCATGACGAGCGCGACTTCGAGTTCGCGAAGAAGTACGGCCTGGCCATCAGGCAGGTCGTCGCGGTCGAGGGGGAGCGCTACAGCACCGCCGCCTGGGCCGAGTGGTATGGCGACAAGGCGAAGGGCGTCTGCATCGAGTCCGGCGTGCTGAACGGCCTCGGCTACAGGGCCGCGGTCGACAAGGTCGCCGAGCTGGTCGGCGCCAAGGATCTGGGCGCCAAGAAGACCACCTGGCGCCTGCGCGACTGGGGCATCAGCCGCCAGCGCTACTGGGGCACGCCGATCCCGATCGTCCACTGCGACGATTGCGGCGCGGTGCCGGTGCCGGCCCGGGACCTGCCGGTCGTGCTGCCCGAGGAGTGCATCCCGGACGGCAGCGGCAACCCGCTGAACAAGCATGCCGCCTTCCTGAACTGCAGCTGCCCCAAGTGCGGCAAGCCGGCCAAGCGCGAGACCGACACGATGGACACCTTCGTGGACAGTTCGTGGTACTTCATGCGCTATTGCGACGCCAAGAACGACCGGGCCATGGTCGGCGAGGGCACGCAGTACTGGATGCCGATGGACCAGTACATCGGCGGCATCGAGCACGCGATCCTGCACCTGCTGTATGCGCGTTTCTGGACCAAGGTGATGCGCGACCTGGGCCTGGTCAAGGTGGACGAGCCCTTCACCAAGCTGCTGACCCAGGGCATGGTGCTGAAGGGCGCCTTCTCGCACAAGCCGGCCGATGCCGGCAAGAACTACTACTGGGAACATGAGGTCGACGTCCAGCTCAACGAGCATGGCCAGGTCGTCGGCGGCACGCTGAAGAAGGACGGCACGCCGCTCGACTACGAGATGACGACCATGTCGAAGTCGAAGAACAACGGCGTCGACCCCCAGCAGCTGATCGACCAGTACGGCGCCGACACCGCGCGCCTGTTCGTGATGTTCGCCTCGCCGCCGGAGCAGACGCTGGAATGGAACGATGCCGGCGTCGAGGGCGCGCACCGCTTCCTGAAGCGCGTCTGGGGCTTCGGTGCCAAGAATGCGGAATGCATCAAGGCCGCCGGTCAGGATTTCGCCGCGCTGAACGGCGGCGGCAAGGCGCTGCGCCGCGAGGTGCACCTGGTGCTGAAGCAGGTCTCGTACGACTACGAGCGCATGCAGTACAACACCGTGGTCTCCGGCGGCATGAAGCTGCTGAACGCGCTGGAAGGCTTCAAGGCCGGCCAGGATGCCGCCGACCATGCGGTGATTCGCGAGGGCTTTTCGGTGCTGCTGCGCGTGCTCTACCCGGCCTGCCCGCACATCGCCCATGCGCTGTGGACCGAACTGGGCTTCGCCGCCGAGCTGGGCGACCTGCTGGACGCGCCCTGGCCGCAGGTCGACGAGGCCGCGCTGGTGCAGGACGAGATCGAGCTGATGCTGCAGGTCAACGGCAAGCTGCGCGGCGCCATCAAGGTGCCGGCCGGCGCCGACAAGGCCGCGATCGAGGCCGCCGCGCTGGCCAACGAGAAGTTCCACGAGTTCAGCGAAGGCAAGGCACCGAAGAAGGTCGTGATCGTGCCGGGCCGTCTGGTCAACGTCGTCGTCTGATCATGCACCGCCGCCTCGTACTGCTGGGCACCCTCTCGGCCCTGAGCCTCGCCGGCTGTGGCTTCGCGCCGCGCCGCGAGCCCGAGCTGCACATCCGCAGCCTGGGCCTGCAGGGCTTCAAGCCCGACTCGCCGCTGGCCGCCGAGTTCAAGCGCCAGCTGGCGCGCACCTCGGTGCGCCTGCAGGAGGACTTCAACAAGGCCGACGTGGTGCTGGAGGCGCGCCGCGACCACCGCCACCGGATCGTCGTGGTGTCCACCAGCGCGGGCCAGGTGCGCGAATGGGAGCTGCGCCTGGACGTGGACTACCTGCTGCGCACGCCGGCCGGCGAGGTGTTGCTGCCGCTGACCGAGCTGCGCCTGATGCGCGAGATGAACTACACCGAATCCACCGCCCTGGCCAAGGAGCAGGAGGAGGCCCTGCTGTTCCGCGCCATGCAGTCCGACGCGGCGGCGCAGATCATGCGCCGGCTGTCCACCGTGCGACTCTCCAACTGAGCGATGCAGATCCGTCCCGACGCGCTCGCCGCCCAGCTGGCCAAGGGCCTGAAGCCGCTCTACACCGTCTACGGCGACGAGCCGCTGCTGGCCCAGGAGGCCGGCGACGCGATCCGCAGCGCGGCGCGCGCCCAGGGCTATGGCGAGCGCAAGGTCTTCACCGTCAGCGGCGCCTATTTCGACTGGGGCCCGGTGCTGGGTGCGGCGCAGGCGCTGAGCCTGTTCGCCGAGCGCCAGTTCATCGAGATCCGCATCCCCTCGGGCAAGCCCGGCAAGGACGGCTCCGAGGCCCTGCAGCGCTATTGCGAACGCCTGCCCGAGGACGTGGTCACGCTGGTCAGCCTGCCGCGCCTGGACAAGACCCAGATGAACGGCGCCTGGTTCACGGCGCTGGACGGCCATGGCGTCACCGTGCGGGTCGACCCGGTGGAACGCCGCGCGCTGCCGCAATGGATCGCGCAGCGCCTGGCGGCCCAGGGCCAGCCGGTCGCCGAGGGCGAGGAGGGGCAGCGCGCGCTGGCCTTTTTCGCCGACCGCGTCGAGGGCAATCTGCTGGCCGCGCACCAGGAGCTGCAGAAGCTGGCGCTGCTGCACCCGCGGGGGCCGCTCGCCTTCGAGCAGATCGAGCAGGCGGTGCTGAACGTGGCCCGCTACGACGTCTTCAAGCTCAGCGAGGCCGTGCTGGCCGGCCAGCTGACCCGCGCGCTGCGCATGCTGGACGGCCTGCAGGCCGAGGGCGAGGCCGCGGTGCTGGTGCACTGGACCCTGGCCGAGGACGCGCGCGCGCTGAAGCGGGTGCGCGACGCGGTGGACGCCGGCAAGCCCCTGCCGATGGCGCTGCGCGAGGCGCGCGTCTGGGGCGCCAAGGAAAAGCTGTTCGAGCGCATCGTGCCGGGCCTGAAAGCCCAGGACCTGGCCGCCCTGGTGGAGGCCGCCCAGGTCTGCGACGGCATCGTCAAGGGCCTGCGCCACCCCGGCTGGCCGCTCGACCCCTGGGACGCACTGCGCCGCCTGGCCCTGCTGCTGGTCGAGGCGGCCGCCGCGCCGCGCGCGCCGCGGCTGGCGCTACGGCCCTGACGGCCCCCGGCGCTCAAGGACATGGCGCCTGGGCCGAGCGGTGGCGGCCTTCACCGGAAGCCATGCTTTTGGTGAAAGCCCTGCTTTTGATGAAAGCCATGCTTTTCCCCTGCTGACGCGCCCATCGCCGCGCGGCGAAGCGGCTAGAGTCCGCCCAGGCTGCCGCCGTTCCGCCCGATGTTTCGTCCCGCCCGCCCCGCCCACATGAAAACCGTGCCGCCCATTGCCGTCCTGCTGGGTGCCTGCCTGGCCGCGCCCGCCGTGCCGGCCGCGCCGTTCACGCTGCAGCTGCTGGGCAGCGGCGGCGAGGCGCTGGCCGATGCCGTGGTCGCCGTGGAACTGCGCGGCCAGGCCAGCCGCGCCGCACCCGGCACCCGGGCCGACATGGCCCAGCGCGAACGCCAGTTCCAGCCCTTCGTGCTGGTGGTGCAGACCGGCACCGCGGTCAACTTCCCGAACTTCGACACGGTGCGCCACCATGTCTACTCCTTCTCGCCGGTCAAGACCTTCGACATCAAGCTCTATTCCGGCACGCCGGCCGAGCCGGTGCTGTTCGACAAGCCCGGCGTCGCCACCCTGGGCTGCAATATCCACGACAGGATGAGCGCTCATATCGTCGTCGTCGACACGCCGGTCTTCGCCAAGACCGATGCCCAGGGCCTGGCCCGGCTGGACCTGCCGCCCGGCGAACATCAGCTGCGTGCCTGGCATCCCAAGCTGGGCAAGCCGCAGCTGCAGACGCAGCGCCTGGTCGTGCCGGCCGACGGCGGCCAGAGCACCGTCAGGCTGGAGTGAGCGCGGCCATGCCCGCCTTCCTGAACCTGCGCCGGCTCGAAGGCCGCATCGTCGCGCTGTTCCTGGCCCTGCTGCTGGTCGTGCAGCTGGCCAGCTTCGCGGTGATCCGCTCCAGCATCGAGCACAACGCCGACAGCTCGATCGCCGCCGAACTGAAGACCGGCGAGCGCGTGTTCCGCCGCCTGCTGGTGCAGGAGGCCGAGAAGCGCCGCGACGCCGCCGAACTGCTGGCCAAGGACTACGGCTTCAAGGAGGCCATCGGCCTGCCGCTGGCCGAGGCCGGCACGGTCGAGACCATCCGCGACGCGCTGCGCAACCAGGGCGAGCGCATCGGCGCCAGCGTGGTGGTCTATGCCAACCGCGAGCTGCGCCTGGTGGCCGCCACGCGCGAGGACGCCGGCCGCTTCATGGGCCTGCTCGGGCAGATGAGCGCCACGGCCGGTGGCGGCGGTGGCACGCGCGCCGGCGCGCAGGATCTGCAGCTGGCCCTGCTGGACCGGCAGGAGGCCTATCAGATGGTGGCCGTGCCGGTGCGCACGCCGGCGCCGGTGGGCTGGATCCTGATGGGCTTCGCGCTGGACGCGGCCCCGCTGCAGGACCTGAAGACCTTGTCGGAGCTGACCGGCCTGGTGGTGGTCAAGCGCGGCGCCGAGCCCTGGCGGCCGCTGGTCAGCCAGCTGCCGGCCGAGGCCGCGCAGCGCCTGGCCGCCGAGATCCCGGCCGGCGGCGGCCTGTTCGCGCTGACGCTGGCCGGCGAGCAGCTGCGCGGCCGCTTCGCGCCGCTGCTGCAGCAGCAGGACCAGCAGCTGGGCGTCGTGCTGCTGCGCTCCTTCGACGAGGCCGTCGCGCCCTACCGCGAGCTGCAGCTGACCCTGCTGGCGCTGACCCTGATCGGCGTCGCGGTGTTCGCGCTGGGCAGCGTGCTGACGGCGCGGCGCGTCAGCGGCCCGCTGCGCGAGCTGGCGCACGCGGCCCAGCGCCTGGGCCATGGCGACTACGACACGCCGATCCGCGCGCCCGCGCGCGGCGAGGTGGCCGAGGTGCGCGAGCTGGCCACCGCGGTCGAGACCATGCGCACCGACATCCGCGCGCGCGAGGAGCAGGTGCACCGTCTGGCTTTCTGGGACCCGCTGACCGGTCTGCCCAATCGCGTGCAGTTCGGCCAGCGCCTGGCCGAACGGCTGGCCGCCGGCACGCCGGCCGCCTCCTGTGCCGTGCTGATGCTGGACCTGGACCGCTTCAAGCATGTCAACGACGTGCTGGGCCATGGCTTCGGCGACCGCCTGCTGTGCAGCGTGGCGGCGCGGCTGCAGGGCCTGCAGAGCGGCGGCGGCTTCCTGCTGGCGCGCCTGGGCGGGGACGAGTTCGCGCTGCTGCTGGAGGGCGCCGACGAGGCCGCCGCGCTGGCCATGGCCGCACGCATCCACCGCGATTTCGAGACCCCGCTGCGCATCGATGACCAGACGGTGGACCTGGGTGCCGGCATCGGCATCGCGCTGGCCCCGGCGCATGGCCGGGAGGTCGACCCGCTGCTGGCGCGCGCCGAGCTGGCGATGTACGCGGCCAAGCGCCGCCAGAGCGGCAGCATGGTCTACGAGAGCGCGCTGGACGCCGGCAGCCAGGAGGCGCTGAGCCTGCTGGGCGAGCTGCGCCGCGCGATCGAGCAGCAGGAGCTGCGCCTGTTCCTGCAGCCCAAGGTCGACCTGAGGAGCGGCAGGGTGCTCAGCGCCGAGGCCCTGGTGCGCTGGCAGCACCCGACGCGCGGCCTGGTGCCGCCGATGCAGTTCATCCCCTTCGCCGAGCAGACCGGCTTCATCCGCAGCCTGACCGCCTGGGTGATCGAGGAATCGGCCCGCATCGCCCAGCAGGCCCGCCAACTGGGCCTGCCGCTGCGCATCAGCGTCAACCTCTCGACCCGCGACCTGCTGGACCAGGACCTGCCGAGCAAGATCGAGGCCCTGCTGGGCCGGCATGGCGCCGATCCTTCGATGCAATGCCTGGAGATCACCGAGAGCGCCATCATGGACGACCCGCAGCGCGCGCTCGGCACGCTGGAGCGCCTCTCGGAGATGGGCTTCAAGCTGTCGATCGACGACTTCGGCACCGGCTATTCCTCGCTGGCCTATCTGAAGCGCCTGCCGGTCAACGAACTGAAGATCGATCGCAGCTTCGTGATGGCGATGGAGCGCGACATCGACGATGCCAAGATCGTGCGCTCCACCATCGAGCTGGCCCATAACCTGGGCCTGAGCGTGGTGGCCGAGGGCATCGAGACCGGCAAGGCCTGGAAGCTGCTGGCCGAGCTGGGCTGCGACGAGGGCCAGGGCTATTTCATCGGCCGGCCGATGCCGGCCCAGGAACTGCTGGACTGGCTGCCGATCTGGCGCGCACCGGATCTCAGCGGCGAGTCGCTGGACACGGTCATGGCGGGCCTGAACTGAGCGGCGCGGCCGGCCTTTCAGGGGGCGACACCGGCAGCCCGGTCTGCGGTAGCCGCGGTGCAATCATCGTTGCGCAGAATTTTGTGTCGCCCACAGGTTTCATGGCAGGCGCTTGGCCGGAGTCGGCCAGGCGCGGGCATTGTTGAAAGGCGGTGCTCGGGCCGCTCCAGCGTGACCTGGGAGGCCAATGCGTCTACGCTGAGGGCGCCGCGACGGCCGACCCGGCGGGCATTCTGCAGCGGCGCTACTCCAGCACCGCCACAGGGCGCATGTCCTCCCGCCAGGCACGCCATGTCGATTTGGCTTCCCGTCGTTCGTCGATGGGATACGAGGTGCCCTCGGGCGGGCGCGTCGCCCGGTCAACTTAACAGGAGTGAAGACATGTCATACATCGATGGTTTCGTGATCGCGGTCCCCACCGCCAACAAGCAGAAGTTCATCGAGCACGCGCGCCATTTCGACGCGATGTTCATCGAGCTGGGCGCAACCCGCGTGATCGAAGCCTGGGGCGACGACGTCCCCGACGGCAAAGTCACCGATTTCCGCCGCGCAGTCCAGGCCACGGCCGAGGAGACGGTGGCCTTTTCGTGGGTCGAATGGCCGGACAAGGCCACGCGCGACGCAGGCATGAAGAAGATGATGGAAGACCCGCGCATGGATCCGTCCACACCCGGCAACCCGCCCATGCCCTTCGACGGCAAACGCATGATCTTCGGCGGTTTCGAACAGGTGGTCGAAGTCAAGGCTTGAGCGGCGGGGGCGACGACGCCGCCCCTGGACGTGCCAGGCGTCACGGCGGGCGTCTGGCGCAAGCTGTCGGCCCGCAGGCGGTGGCTCCCAGACATCGCGTTGGACGCCCGCTCCGGGGCCCAGAAAACGCCGCGCACTTCCCCGTTGCGGTCCCCGTATGTCGGCGCTCGGGACCTTGCATGGCTTCACGTTCGCGGTCAAGACCAGCCGTTCATGGCCGACTCCTCGCGGGCATCGCGGCCGGGTGCCGAGGCGCAGGCGCGCAGCGTAGCGCGATCGAACGCCGTCGTGTGAGCGGCGCGATTGCCGCGCTGGCTCTGGCAAGGCCGGCCTTTCCAGGCCGCAACAATGCACCAAGGCCCAGGCCACGGTGCAGCGAACCGCGCTGGCTCTCTTGCGGCACACTCCATGCGATGCCCGCCGCCAGATCCACCATCCAACCCGACGCCTCCCCGACCTTGTTCAAGAGCGCCAAGGCTTTCGAGACCTGGCTGAAGAAGAATCACGCCACCTCCGGCGGCCTCTGGCTCAAGATCGCCAAGCGGGGCGCCAATGAAACCAGCGTCACCTACCCCGAGGCGGTGGAAATCGCGCTCTGCTGGGGCTGGATCGACGGCCAGAAGAAGGGCCTCGACGACCAGCACTTTCTCCAACGCTTCACGCCGCGGCGCGCGCGCAGCATTTGGTCGAAGATCAACATCGGCAAGGTCGCGGCGCTCATCGAGGCGGGCCGCATGCAGGCGCCGGGCTACGCGCAGATCGAGGCCGCCAAGGCCGACGGACGCTGGGCGCAGGCCTACGACGGAGCGCGCACGTCCGCGGTGCCCGAGGACCTGTTGGTGGCGCTGGAAGCCGAGCCGAGGGCCAAGGCATTCTTTGCAACGATCAACGCGGCCAATCGCTACGCGGTGCTGTGGCGCATACAGACGGCCGTGAAGGCCGAGACGCGTGCAAGGCGCATCGCCCAGCTGGTGGAGATGCTAGCGCGCGGCGAGACCATCCACATCTTCAAGCCCAGTGCCAAGACATGACCGCGAGGTGCACGCCCGGTCTCGTCGCCCACACCTCTTGAAGCGCGGCCACGAGGCTTCACCGGATGTCACCGACGGCGCCGGCACTTCCTTCGGAACCAACTTTCAGGTCGAGACGAATATCGAACATTGGGAGCGAGAGGCTCGAGAGCCTGACTGCGCGCCAGCGGCCAGAAGCAGCCCACTAGGGCTGGCTGCTTCGGAGGATGTTCACGCGGTCACGGCTCACCTTGGCGCGCGTTGCGGTGGCCAGCCCCCAGTTGATGGGGCGTGCCGCTCCCCAAAAGGCCGCGACGCATTGCAATGGCGGCGGCCTGCGTGCGGGACGAGGCGTTGAGCTTGGCAAGGACGGCTCTCATGTGTGACTTCACGGTGCCGACTTCTATGCCGAGCTGGCGTGCGATCAGCTTGTTGGATTCACCCTTCACCACCACTTGCAGCACTTCGATTTCACGCGAGGTGAGCGACACCCGCGCGAGGCTGTCGGCAATGCGATGGGCCACCGCACGACCCAGATGACGGCCACCATTGGCCAGCGCCGTCACGCCGTCGACGAGTTCTTGCACGGGGCCGCCGAGGAGCATATAGCCGTGGATGCCCGCTTCGATCGCGCGCCGAACGTCGATCTCACGATCGTTGGAGGTCAGCGCCAGGATCCTCGTGCCGGAAAGTGGACCGTGCTCCGGGAGTGTCTCGAGCAAGCGCATGGCTTGGTGGTAGTCGACGACGACGACGTCGATCGGATCATCCGTACGCTGCGCGTCGAGCAGATCTTCGAACACGTCGAAGCCTAGGTGTCGGCGCAAGGAAGTCACGACGCCCGCGCGTACGAGGGGGTCATGATGCAGCGCGAGGATCTTGAAGCGTTTAGTGTTGTCCATGGCGGAAGAAGAGGGGAAGGCAGCCAGTTGTTGGCGCACTTTTTTGAGGAGGCGAACTCTCGCGCCCTCGACCTGCGAGGGATCTCGATGGGGTAGTCGCGTGCGACCAGGTGCTGGTCAAGACGCAGACACGCGGCTTCATAACGCCCTTCAACCATGCAACGACTTGAACCCCGCGCGCAGCTCTGCGGCGAAGACCTCCGGTTGCTCCCACGCGGCGAAGTGCCCTCCCTTGTCGAGCCTGCCGTAGTGGACGAGCTTGGGATACGCCCGCTCCGTCCAGCTGCGCGGTGCCGTGTAGATCTCGTCAGGGAAGGCGCTCACCGCGACAGGCAGGGGAACTCCCTTGGGCGCGAAGAAGGCCAGCTTGCTTTCCCAGTAAAGGCGTGCCGAGGAAATGCCCGTCTTCGTCAGCCAGTAGAGCGTGATGTTGTCGAGGATGTCGTTTCGCGTCAGGCCTTCGGACTTGCCCGCGAAGACGCGCGAGATGAGCGCGTAGCTGCGCGCGTCGTGGTCGAGCATCCAGGCGGCGAGTCCGGCCGGTGAGTCCTCGATCCCGTAGAGAGTCTGGGGACGCTTGCTCATCTCCTGTGCGTAGGACAGGCCGTTCTTGTAGAAGAAGTCGAGCTGATCGTACGCGTACTTCTCTTCCGCCGAAAGACCGGCGGGTGGTGCACCACCCGCCTGCAGCGCCTTCGCAATGTCATCAGGGATCGTGGCAGGCATGTTGGTGTGAATGCCGACCAGGCCCGGAGGCGTCAGCAGCGCCATCTGCTCGGTGACCGCATTGCCCCAGTCGCCGCCTTGCGCGACATAGCGCGTGTAGCCCAGGCGCTTCATCAGCACGGCCCAGGCACGCGCGATGCGGATTGGGTCCCAGCCCAGCGTAGTGGGCTTCCCCGAAAAGCCATGGCCCGGCAACGAGGGAATCACCGCGTCGAAAGCGTCCGATGCGGCCCCGCCGTGGGCCGTCGGGTTGGTCAGCGGATCGATGATCTTCATCTGCTCGACGATCGAACCCGGCCACCCGTGCGTGACGATCACTGGCAGCGCGTTCGGATGCTTCGAACGAACGTGGATGAAGTGGATGTCCACGCCGTCGATGGTCGTGACGAACTGCGGCAACGAATTCAGCCTCGCCTCGAACTTGCGCCAGTCGTAGTCCGTCTGCCAGGTGCGCGCGAGTTCGCGCATCGTTGCGAGTTGCACGCCCTGCGATGCATCCGTCACCAGTTCGGGCGAAGGCCATCGGGTCGCGGCGATTCGCCGGCGCAAGTCTGTCAGCTCGATCTGGGGCACGTGGACGGCGAACGGGCGGATGCGGGCATCATCACCTGGCGAGTCCGCCGCGACATCATCGCTGTGGGCATCGGCAAGGGCGAACGCCGACGGGCTCGCGAGAAGCGCTGCGGCCGAACCGGCAAGAAGGTGGCGCCGGGACAGCGGCGAGGACGGCGGATTTTCGAGGGGGCTCATGGGAGTGGTCTTTCAATCTGAGATGGCTGGAAAGCCGAAGCAGCGCTCAATCGGCGGCCGCTTCCTCGATCAGAGCGGCGACCTCGTCGGCATGCGATACCAGGACGGCGTGCGATGCGCCCTGCACCGCGACGGTGTGCTTCGATCCCGCGCGTTGCGCCATGAACGCAAGCAGCGGCGGCGCGATGGCCTTGTCGGCCGTGCCGTAGATGAACCTGGAGGGCACATCCTTCCAGGCAGGGGCGCCCGCCTTCTCGGTGAACGCGACCTCGGCGACAGGCCTTTGCGTGGCCGCGAGGAGAGCCGCGATGCGCTCGGGAACGTCGGCCGCAACCTGTTCGCGGTACTTGGCTTGCTGGACATAAAGGTCGTTGCCCCCGCCGGGCAGGGTCACCGGCACCAGCGCCGATCCCAATGTGCTGCCAGGGTACCGTGCCCCCAGTTCACCGAGGGCCTCACCGCTTTCGGGCGCAAACGCCGCCACGAACACGAGGCCCTTGATGTTGGGCTTGCCCTCGGCAGCGTTCGAAATCACGGCGCCACCATACGAGTGGCCCACCATCACCACGGGCCCGGGGATCGTGTCCAGCAGATTGGACACATAGGCCGAATCGCTTCGCAGTCCGCGCAGGGGATTGGCCACCGCCACTACGGGGTAGCCTTTCGCGAAAATGCGTTCGATGACGGATTCCCAGCTCAGGGACTCGGCAAAGGCGCCGTGAACGAGAACGATGGTCGGCTTCCCTGAGGGCGAAGCGGCTTGCGCTGGGGTTTGAAGCAGAGCGGTGCATACAACCAGAAGCGCGAGGAAGGCGTTCTGGAGGGTTTGGAGCGTCGTCTTGGTCGTGGTCATGAGGTTCTTCCGATCGGGTCGTTGAGTAGTCGGGCGGCTCAGACAATGTTGAAGGACACGTCGAGGTTGCCGCGGGTCGCTTTCGAGTAAGGGCAGGTCTGGTGTGCGTCGCGAACCAGGGCATCCACAAGCGCGCGATCCAGGCCCGGCACATGGACGTTGAGTCGAGCCCGCAGCGAATAGCTGTCGCCCGTGAGGCCCAGGTCCACTTCGGCATCGATGGCCGTATCGGCGGGCAAGGTGACGTTTCTAGCCTTCGCAGCCAGACCCATGGCACCCATGAAGCAAGCCGACCACCCGACAGCAAACAGCTGCTCCGGGTTTGTGCCCGGCCTGTTGCTGCCGGGGCTGCTCAGCCTCACATCGAGCGCGCCATCGCTGGACTTGCCGGCGCCATCGCGCCCACCCGTGGTGTGGGTCTTGGCGGTGTACAGAACCTTGTCGATTTCAGTGATCATGATCATTCCTTTGGATGGATTGGTGATTGAGGTTGGAAAGAAGTTGGAGCGATTCAGAGATGGATAGTCATAACAGCTGCGGCGGGGCGAACTCTCGCGCCCTCGACCTGCGACGGATCTCGATGAGCTTGTGTCGGGCAGGTGATCACCACCAGGCTCTCAGGACTTGCCCCTGAAGCCTGTTTACGGCGCTCGGACCATCGCTGCTAGGGGCTCCGCTTGCGCGTCAGCTGCGCTCGGGCAATCGTTAGAGGGATGTAGACGTCGGCGGCAGCCGGCTCATGGGCAGCCCCTGGCGACTCGAAGTGCCCGTTCAACCGGTTGCCGGAAGGATCCTCGAGGTTGCCAAAGACGGCCAGCGTGTACCGCGATTCAGTCCAGGGGGCATCGGGCGTGAAGGTCCATCTCTTTTCGCCAACTTCCAGCCGAGCGCGCCCCTGGATTCGGCGATTGCTCGAATTCGCAACCGCGAGGTAGTCGACATCCCGACCATCGATGGGCGCGTCCAACTCCACCACCAGCGGCTCGCGCGTGCTCGCAAGGACGCTTCCGACGTTCCAGCGAGGCGGGCGCGGGCCGTCGTGGTCGTCCGGACCCACCTTCCAGCGCTTGATTTCCTGGCCGTCCAATGTCAGCACGACCAACCCGTCGGCGTGGAGCACAGGTCCGACGGTGTCGTGGGCGATCAACCCGCTCTTCACGCGCCCAGGATGCAGAAGCACCGTCAAAATCTTGCCGCTCGGGGACCAGAGTTCCTGCTCCAAAAACGGCTTGTCGATGACATCGCCGTTGGCCTGGCGCAGTCCCAACCGAGGCAGTAGGTCCTCGCCAACAGGCTGCGCGAACGCCAAGGAGATGCGAAGCAGGTTCGCTGGCACCTCCAGCCCTGAGGGTTGGACGGCAACAGGCACCCACTGGGCAGCGGCCGTCTGAGCGGCAGCCGCTGCCCACAGGGCCAGCACACACAGGGCTCGCAGCGCCTTCGTCATACCAGCCTCACTCGTGCGAACCGATGAGCTCGGGGAACCCCTCCTGCTTCATCAGGATGTCATGGGCAGGCTTGAAGTACTTGAGCTGGAACTCGTTGTTGTTGTAGCGGTACTGCGGGAAGTCGTACTCGGAGACGAAATCGGTCAGCCGGAACAGCATGGCCTTGTCGAACGTCACCAACTGCAGGGCATCCTTCTCCAGAGCCCGGCGCACGACGATGAAGAACTGGTCGTCGAGGTTGTCGATGCGGGTGACCCCCACCAGCGGTGCCGGCGTCTCCTGCACGCCGACGATTTGACCGGCAGGCACGGGCTTGTCGATGCCGGGCTTCCTATTCGCAGCCTCGACCTCGGAGACCGGGATGATGTTGCCCGAGCGGTGGTAGTTCAGCAGCATCAGCATGTCTTGCGGCTTGCCGCTCGGGTCCTTGGCGCTGTACGAGATCATGTCCGCGGGCGTGTTGCCGTAGCCCAGTTCGGCGATGGCTTTGCCCTTGATGTGCGCACCGTCCTTCAGGTCCTCGAGCGGAATGGTCACAAGCGGCGTGCAGAGATACGCGGCGACGACGTACGGCTTACCGCCAAGCGTTGCGAACGACATCGCGCGAATGGGAGCGCGCGTTTCGATCTGGTTGTGCGTGGTGTGGTAGATCTCCACAGAGGTCATCGTCTGCTTGTCGGTGAACGGGTACGGGATGCGGCGCAGCGTCGACGCGAAGTCCTGGTTCGACAGGCCCGCAACAAACAACTCGCCGCTGTTCCACTTCATGTCCGTGACCGTGAAGCTGCGCTCCGGAGTTTCCTTCCAGAACTCGGCCTTGGAGTTGTTCGCGTTTTTCAACGTCACCGTCGTCGACTTCATGCTCGCCAGGTTGAGCTTGCGCACCTTTTGGTCGGAAGTGACTGCAACGATCGCCGGTGTCTTGTTCGCTCCGACGCTCACTGCCAGGTACACCTCGCCCGAGGCAGGACGCGCTGCCATGTCTTCGACCTTGACCTTGCCGGCGCCGAGCGACTTGGACAGCAACGCCTCCAAGTCCACGATGTTGAAGGTCCCTTCGCCCTTCCTGGGCACAGGCGCCGGCAACGCCAGCGCATGTACCTGGGCGCCTTTCCAGTCGGCAACAAAGAGAATGCTGTCGGGTCCGAATGCGAGCCTCGATACGGACTTCACGTCGGCGGCAAAGGTTCCGGTGGCTACCAAAGCGGCCGCGACGGCAACGAGCATCTTCGAATGCATATCAAGACTCCTAGAGGGGGTTACGTGGCGCCTGAGACCACGTGGGAATACTCCGGCGGCCGTTGGAATTTCATCTGGTGTCTACATAGAGGACGGAATGGGCGGGCCCAACCCTGCATGAAGCACAAGGCGCCTCTGGTATTCGGTGAAAGGAGGTCGTACGATCGCTCGCGACAGGTTGCCCGCCGCGAGGAGACCCATGGACAGACACCTGGCCCTGCATTGCTTCTGTCGCGTTGTCGAGACGGGCGGGTTCTCTGCGGCAGCCCGCGATCTCGACTCCTCGCCGGCGATGGTGACCAAGTACATCCAGTATCTCGAGGAGTGGACGGGCAGTCGCCTGATCGCACGAACCACGCGACGCATGCAACTCACCGAGGCCGGTGAGCGCTTCTATGCGTACTGCCGGCGCGTGCTGGACGACACCGAGCGCACGCTGGGAGCGATCCGCACGGCCCGCGGCGAGCTGTCCGGCCGGCTGGTGCTGGCGGTGCCGGTGTCGCTCACGCTGGCCTTCCTCAAGGACCACCTGCACGCGTTCCAGGCGGCGCACCCGGGCATCGAGCTCGAGCTGAGGCTGTCGGACCGGCCCGTCGACCTGGTGCGCGACGGCATCGACGTAGCGTTGCGCGGCCAGGCGCAGCTCGATGATTCCTCGCTGGTCGCGGTGCCGCTGATGATGATCCAGCGTGCCGTGGCCGCGGCGCCGGATTACTGGCGGCAGCATGGCAAGCCCGAACATCCATCGGCCCTGGACGGCCACAACTGCCTGCCCTATCTTCTCGGCAGCGACGCCACGCGCTGGCAGTTCGACGGCCCTGGCGGCCCGCAGGCCGTGGAGATTCGCGGCAACTTCCGCGCGGACAACAGCCTTGCGTTGATCGACGCGATGATCCGGGGCGTCGGCGTGGGACTCGTTCCGCGCGCGATGATCCGGAGCGAAATCGCCGAATGCCGGCTGGAGACCGCGCTGGACGACTGGCGTGCCGAACCGCGCCAGCTGTTCGCCGTCTACCCCAGCCGCGAGCACCTGCCGGAGCGGGTGCGCACGCTGCTGAATTTCCTGAAGGAGCGGCTGGTCCGGGTGGACGCTTGAGCGCAGGCTGGAGCGGGTCATGACAGGGGCTCCCTCAAGCGTTCGTGTGGACGGCGGAGGACGCGACCAAGCCGGTTTGCGGGTCGACCGCGGCGGTGTCGAAACGCAGTAGTTCGGCCGGCAATGCCGCGTGCAGTTGCAGTTCAGGCACGCCGTCGAAGAACACGATGGCGTCGCCGGTCTCGAGGACGGCGCGGCCGAGGCCGGCGCCGTGCACTTCAATGCGTCCCTCCATCAAGTGCAGATAGATGCCGCCCTTGGCGCGTGCGGGTATCTCGAGCGCCCGGCCCGGCTCGGCGCGGCCGAGGGCGAGCACCACGTCGGTGCCGATGTCGAGCTCACCGTCCCGCGGATGCGGCGATACCAGGGTGCGCCAGGTGCCGGGCGTGGGCGCCTGGTACGGGCGCCGTTCGACAGTCGGTTTGAGGCCCTTGGTGGATGGCGCGAACCAGAGCTGGAAGTGATGGTCGACCTCGTGCGGCGAGACGTTCCACTGCCGATGGCGGATGCCGCGCCCCGCCCGCATCCACTGCAATTCGCCGGGCCGTATCAGCATCTCGCGGCCCTGACTGTCGCGATGCTCGATGGCGCCGCTTTGCGGCAGCATGACGATCTCGAGGTCGTGGTGCGGGTGCATCTGAAAGCCGGTGCCCGGCTGCACGCGGTCCTCGTTGAGTGCCAGCAGCGGGCCGAAACGCGGGCGTTGCGGATCGATGTAGTCGCCGAAGCTGAAGCTGAAGCTCGCGTCGAGCCAGGCGGTGCGCATCGTGCCGCGCTCGGCGCTGCGACGAATTTCGAAATGGCTCATGCTGACACTCCCGGATCGTGGCGGACCGCAACAGGAATGGGGGTCCGCGCCGGCGACTGCAGCAGAACCAGAGCTGCGAACACCAGGGCGGCCGCGGGCCACACCGTCCACGGCAGTCGCTCGCCGAAGGCGAAGGTGCCGATCGCCACCCCTGGCAGCATCATCACGTAGCCGATGAAGCTGAAGGTCACCGGCTCGGCCCGCCGCTGCAGCGCGAAGTAGAAGAGGTAGCCGACGGTGAGCACACCGGCCTGCAGCGCCAGCCAGCCGAGGGCCGGGGCAGTCAGCGGCGGTGCGATGTTGCCCAGGGCGAGGCCGGCGAGCGCGAGGATCGACGACGAGACCAGCAGCGTGCTCGACGACATCCACTCGCCGCTGGCGCCGGGTGGCATGCGGCGCGAGCGATAGACATTGGCCACGCCGATCGAGGCCGGAATGGCCAGCGCGATGGCCAGCAAAGCCGGCGTGGCCTCGAACGAGCCGCCGCGGCCGGTGAGCATCAGCAGCGCCCCGGACAAGCCGAGCCCGACCGCGATCCCGCGGCGCAGCACGAGCCGCTCGAGGCCAAGCAGCACCGTGACCAGCAGCGTGAACACCGGCGGCAGCGTCAGCGACAAGGATGCGAAGCCGGCGCCGGCCTGCGACGACAGCCAGAACGCTGCGGTCATCGGCAGCGCGTGGCCGAACAGGCCGGCGACGCTGCCGAAGCGCATCAGGCGCGGCAAGTCGGCAGGACGTCCTTGCCGAAGCAGCCCGATCGCACCGAGCAGTAGGCCGGCTGCCAGCGTGGGCCACAGCGCGAAGGCGAGTGCGCCCACGCCGTGGTGCGCCGCGACCTTCGCGATCGGTGTGCCGAGGCCGAGTGTCATGCCGGTGCCGAGCAGCAGCGGCCAGAGTCGGGACAGGTTCATGGTGAAGGCTCCGCGTTGATGTCCTGCTCAGTCTAGGAACCGGGTTGCTGCCGATCGAGAGGCGCCGTGGAAATTCACTGTTCACTGCGGATTGGGGAATCGAAGATTCGTGGCGTTAAGCCGGGCGTGCGCTGTTGCGCGACCACCCAGCTGCAGCGTTCACTGGGCGTGAAGAGTGAGTTCACGCCTGCATCCTTTGAACCGATGGGTACACCTTCTACCGTGCGCGGCGTGCGGAACTAGCCGCACGATCAAACGGAGACCAGCATGAAACGATCACTTCTCGCCGTCTGTCTAGCCCTTGCCGCTGGCATCGCCGGCGCCGCGTCCGAGCAGCCTCAGGTCGGCCGCAGCCCGTGGGGCCCCGACGATGAAATCGGCCGCCTCAACCTCATGACGCCACAGTCGCGCGCCGACGTGCTCGGCCGGCTCGACGGTCGCCGTGTCTACGACCTGTCGGTCGAATACTTCATCGGCATGCCCGGCTGGCATGCGGCCGGCGATCCGCGCTACCAGTTCTGGATGACGCACACGCCGAACGGCACGGTCGTGGACGACCCGGTCGGCGTGGGAAGCGCTCAGAACGAGCACGTGAGCTACACCGGTGCTGCGATCTCGATGTACACGCACACCGGCACTCACATCGATGCGCTGAATCACTTCGGCCTCGACGGGCGCATCTGGAATGGGTTTGAGGCGAGCAAGCACCTCGGCGACCGAGGCTGGCGCAAGACCGGGGCCGAAAAGCTGCCGCCGATCATCGCGCGAGGCGTGCTGATCGACGTCGCGTCAGCGCGTGGTGTCGACGCACTGCCGCCGGGCTATCGCGTCCGCAAGGCAGACCTGGTCGATGCCCTGGCCCGCCAGGGCGTGAGTCTTCGACTTGGCGACGTGGTCCTGATCCGCACAGGCCGCATGAAGCAGTATGCGGATGCTGACGCGTATGTGAAGGAGCCGCCGGGCATGTCCGTCGACGCCGCCAGGTTCCTCGTGGAGGAAGGCGGCGCCATGGTCGTCGGCGCGGACAACCTGAGCTTTGAGACCTTTCCACCGGAGGCGGAGGGCAACTACGTGCCGGTCCATACCTATCTGCTCGCGCAGCAGGGCGCGCCGATCATGGAGCTGGTACAACTGGAGGAACTCGCGCGCGACCGGGTCTACGAGTTCGCCTTCATCGGGGCCTCGCTGAAGCTGCGCGGAGGCGATGCGGCGCCGATGCGGCCGCTGGCCATTCCCTTGCGCCGATGACAGGCGTTGCCCGCCGACGTGGCTGGCTGGCGGTGGACGTACGCTCCAATACTGGCCCGCAAGGCCCGGCCAGTCGTCGGGGCGAGAGCTCTGCTGACCCCAGGTACTGCCGCTTCGAATGCTTCTAGCCGAAGGCTGTCCTCGAGGCACCGGCAGAGTCGGCTTTTGAGAAGGCCGCCACTAGAACGCTAACGACCGCTCAGGGTCGTGACCCGCCGTCCATCGACTTCGCGCGCCGCCGTTGACGGTCTCCGGTCGCTGTCGCCATCGGCACCGCACTGAACGACCGGTCCGGGATGTCGATAGCGCGTCGTCCGGACAGCCCTGTCCGGTCTCGACGACAGCTGGTGCTCAGTAGCCGCGCATGCGCTCCACCAGATGCGCCGGTTCGCGGCCCGCGCGCAGCGCCCGCACATTGGCCGCCACCAGCGCGGCGGCGCTGCGTGCATCGGTCTGCGCCGCGGTGTGCGGCAGCACGGTGACGCGCTCATGCGACCAGAAGGGATGCTCGGGCGGTAGCGGCTCGACCTGGAACACGTCCAGCACCGCATGGCCGATGCGGCCCGCATCCAGCGCCGCCAGCAGATCGGCCTCCACCACATGGGCGCCGCGCGCCAGGTTCACGAAACCGGCGCCGGGCTTGCACTGCGCCAGCCGCGCCGCGTCGAAGAAGCCGCGCGTCGCCGCGGTCAGCGGCAGCAGGTTGATCACGGTATCGGCCCGGCCCAGGGCCTCGGCCAGCGCGGCCTCGCCGTGGATGCAGTCGATGCCCGGCAGCTCCGACTCGGGGCGAGGCCGGCCGCCGTAGCCGCTCACCGCATAGCCCTGGCCCGCCAGGACGCGCGCGACGCGCCCGCCCAGCTCGCCCAGGCCCAGCACCAGCACGCGCCACTCGGCCGCGCGCGGCTGCGCCGGCTGGCGCCACAGGCGCCGGCGCTGCTGCGCCTGCACCGCGAAGAAGCCGCGGTGCAGGGCGAGCACGGCCCACAGCGCGGTCTGCGGCATGGCCTCGTTCATCGCCGGGTCCACCATGCGCGCCAGCGGGATGTCCGCCGGCAGCGTCTCGTCGGCCAGCAGCTTCTCGACCCCGGCCCACAGCGACTGGATGAAGGCCAGCCGCGGCAGTCCCTGCAGCGCGCCCGGCGGCGGATTGGCCACCACCGCGATCTCCACCTCGGGGCCGGGCTCCAGCACCCATTGCTCCTCGGGCAGCACCTCGCGCAGCATTGCGAGCCATTGGTCGCGCTCCGCCGCCTCCCAGCGGCCGCTCAGCAGCACACTCATGGTTCAGGAATCCTTGTCTTCCAGCGCCTCGCACAGCGCCATCAGGCCCGAGCGCAGGGTGCCGATGCGCACCGCATGGCGGTCGCCGGGGAAATGCTCCTGCCAGACCCGGGCCGGCTGGCGGCCGTGCACCAGGGCCAGCCAGACCGTGCCCACCGGCTTGTCGGCGCTGCCGCCGGTGGGGCCGGCGATGCCGGTGACGGCCAGCGCCCAGTCGATCGGTGCATGGGCCAGCAGGCCGCGCGCCATATGTTCGGCCACGGGGCCGCTAACCGAACCATGCAGGCCGATCAGCGCCGCCGGCACGCCCAGCAGCTCGGTCTTGGCCTCGTTGCTGTAGCTGACCACGCCGCGCTCGAACCATTGGCTGGAGCCCGACAGGCTGGTGCAGGCCGCCGCGATCAGGCCGCCGGTGCAGCTCTCGGCCGTGCCCACGCGCTCGCGGCGCTGGATCAAGGCGACCGCGATGCGGTCGATCAACTCGTGCTCTTCGGGAAACAGCATGGCATCACCCCATCAGAACGAAGCGCCACAGCGCGATCACCACCAGCGTACAGCCGGCGGCGACGAAATCATCGAACAGGATGCCGAAGCCCTGGGCGTAACCGACCGGCCGGCCGCGCTCGCCCTTGAACAGCCGGTCGGCCCAGCCCACCGGGCCGGGCTTGGCGGCGTCGAAATAGCGGAACAGGCCGAAGGCCAGCAGCTGGCCCCAGAAGCCCATGGGCATGGCCAGCCACAGCACCAGCCAGAAGGCCAGCACCTCGTCCCAGACGATGCTGCCGGGGTCGGGCGTGTTCAGGTGCCGCGCGGTGAGGGTGCAGGCCCACCAGCCGAGCAGGGTGCCGCCGCCGATCAGCCAGCCCCATTGCAGATCGGTGAGCCACAGGTCCAGCACCAGGAAGGCCATCCAGGCCCACAGGGTGCCGACCGTGCCCGGCGCCCTGGGCGACAGGCCGCTGCCGAAGCCCAGCGCGAACCAATGCGCCGGGTGGCGCAGCATGAAGCGCGCGCTGGCGCGCAGCGGCGCCGAACCGGGCACGGCGCCTTGGGCGGCGCTGCGATCGCTGTCGTGCGCGTCCGTCATGACTTGAAATGGTCGAAGGAGGGCTGGTCCCAGTGCAAGACCTGGCCCTGGGCGTCGAGCAGGCGCAGGCCTTCTTCCGCCTCCAGCCGGCCGATCAGCGTGACCGGCGTGGCGCTGGCCGCGGCGGCGGTGCGCACCGCATCGCGCGCCTCGGGAGGCGCGCTGAAGATCAGCTCGTAGTCGTCGCCGCCGTTGAGCGTGCACAGGCGCTGCAGCTCCGCGGTCTGGCGCGCCAGCAGCTCGCTGCGCGGCAGCGCGTCGATCAGCAGGGTGGCGCCCAGGCCCGAGCGGGCCAGCACATGGCCCAGATCGCCCAGCAGGCCGTCGGACACGTCGATCGCGCTGCTCGCCACCCCGCGCAGCGCCAGGCCCAGCGCGACACGCGGCGTCGGGCATTCCATCGCGCGGCGTGCCAGCTGGAAGTCCTCGCCCGCCAGGGCCACGCTGCCGCGGAAGGCTTCCAGCGCCAGCCGCGCGTCGCCCACGGTGCCGCTGACATAGAGATCGTCGCCGGCCTTCGCGCCGCTACGCAGCAGGGCCGCGCCGGCCGGCGCCTCGCCCATCACCGTGATGCAGATGTTCAGCGGCCCCGCGGTGGTGTCGCCGCCGATCAGCGCGATGCCATGCGCATCGGCCAGTGCGAACAGGCCGCGCGCAAAGCCTTCGAGAAAGCCCGCATCGGCCCGCGGCAGCGCCAGCGCCAGGGTGAAGGCGCGCGGCGTGGCGCCGCAGGCGGCCAGGTCCGAAAGGTTCACCGCCAGCGCCTTGTGCCCCAGGCGCTCGGGCGCGACGGTGGAGAGGAAATGCCGGCCCTCGACCAGCATGTCGCAGGAGACCAGCCACTGCATGCCGGGCGTCGGCGCGACGATGGCGCAATCGTCGCCGATGCCCAGCGGCACGCCGTGCTGCGAGGCGGCCTGCTGGCCGCGCGTGAAGAAGCGTTTGATCAGGTCGAATTCACCCATGGGGGGATTGTCTCAGCCCGGCCGGGGGACAGGCGAGGCCGCAGGCGCTATCCAGCAGCATGCCCGACCGCGGCGCCCGCCTTCAGGGCCGCCGCGCTGAAGACGGCCTCTGCGATTTCCTCGCGCGAGGCTTCAGCCTTGGACGCGCTGCGGGTATGGACCTCGATGCAGCAGGCGCATTGGCGCCAAGTGCCACACGGCCACCGGGATCAGTTCGCGGTATTTTTTGGATCCGGCCGTCCGCCTGTTCGGCCGCTGCCTTCAGGCCGAGCAAGGCCCGGCCCTCGACGGGGGCGTGCAGGAGCGGGGAGGGCGCGTGCTGCAGATCGGAGGGGTCTTGGCAGCGGACCATGATGGGGTGTCGGGCAAAAGCCCGGGAACGGCTCCGGGAGCCGTGAGGGGCCGGAACGCCCGATGGATTCGGGCCGGACCTGTTTTTGTCGGGCCCGATGGCCGGCCGCGGGCTCGACACCCTCGATGCCGGTTTCGTCCCCGTGCCACCGGCTTCCGTCCCTTTCGCGGCCCGGTCCGGCGCCGTCGGACCTAGCATGCCGCCTCGTCGCGTCAACAGACGTCGGCGCCCAGCCGGAGCCCGACCCGAACCACCCATGCGTTCAGCCATCCCTTGCCGCACCCGCGGTTTGCGTTCCCTCGGACGGATGGGCGCCGCGGCCCTGCTGCTGGCCGCCGGCGGCAGCCTCGCCGTCTGCTCCGCACAGCCATCCACGCCGCTGACGATCGAGCGGGTGCCGCTGGACGAGCCAGCCGATCAGCAGTCCTACAACTTCCAGGAGCAGGGCGACTGGCGCCTGTGGGCGCGTTCGGCCGCCGGCTTCAAGGGCTCCCGCATCTGGCTGCAGCAGCGCAGCAGCAACAGCGGCACGGGCGCCTGGACCGCACCACGGCCCGCCCCCTTCTCGGACCAGCGCTACCGCGATTCCGATCCCTTCCTGACGGCCGACGGCAAGCGCCTGATCTTCATCTCGGACCGCCCGGCGGAGCCTGGTGCTCCGGCCACCGGCCAGTTGGACCTGTTCGAGAGCCGCCGCGGCAGCGGCGATGGCGGCGAGGCCTGGAGCGCGCCGCAGCGGCTGGCCGAGAGCCTGCAGAGCCCCGCCTACGAGCTGGGGCCGGAACTGCATGGCGGCCAGCTCTGGTTCGGCTCGCAGCGCCCGGGCGGCCCGGGCAAGCTGTCCATCTACCGCGCGTCCACCGAGGCCGGATCGGCCGAGGCGCTGCCGGCGCCGATCAATGCACCGGGCGGCAACGACAGCGATCCGACCCTGAGCCCGGACGGGCGCTACCTGCTGTGGTGGAGCGGCCGCAGCGGCCGCGGCGACCTCTACCTGGCCGAGCGGGTGGGGCCTGGCTTTGGTCCCGCGCTGCGCCTGCCGGCACCGATCAACAGCGACGAGGGTTTCGAGTTCACGCCCTGGGTCAGCGCCGACGGTGCCTGGTTGTATTTCGCCTCCACCCGCGCCGATGCAGCAGGCGGAACATCGGCCAGCCTGTCCCGGACCTACCGCACCGCCTGGCCGGCGCTGCTGCAGGCCCTCGGCCCGGCGGCCCAGGCGCACAGCCAGGCCGCGCTGGACGCGGCAGTGAGCCGCTTCTGGCGCGCCATCTCCCACCCGGCAGGCCGCGGCGCCGACACCGCCACGATGGCCGCCCTGCTGCATCCGCAGGCGCGCCTATGGGGCAGCGTGCAGCGCGAACGCCAGGCCGTGCTGGCGTCGGCACAGCAGCAATATGCCTTCGCCGCGGTGCTGGAGCGCTGGGGCCAGCCCAGCCCGCGCCGCGTGCAGGAATGCGAACTCGCGCGCGAGCAGCGGCGCTATGGCGCGCTGGCCTGGGTCTACAGCCGCGTGCGCACCGATGGTGAACCGGGCGTGCCGCCCTACACCGGCGTCAACAGCATGCAATGGCAGCTGGGCCCGCAGGGCTGGCAGCTGCTGTCGCTGCACTACGCGCTGGATCTGCCGGGGGAGCCGCTGGCGGCGGAGGGGGCGTGTTTGCCATGACCTGGACCTGCCGCAGGCGCGTTAACCCCCAGGCCCATGCGCATTTGCTCACCGCGTCCACCGTGCGCGTGGTGAGATCGGCGCGAAACCTTCGAGAGGCCTGCATCAGCCCACGGCAGCGCCAGCGCCTTGTGGCCCAGGCGCTCGGGCGCGACGGTGGTGTTCGAATTCATCTACCGTCGCTCGATTCAGAAGTACAGCGTGCTGCGAGCCTCCCTGGCCGTGCCCGACCCGCTTCGAGCTCGGCACCGACAGGCCCTGAATGAACTCATGCAGTTCGTCATCTACGGCCGAACGCTGGAAGCCGCAATTTCGGAGGTGCCCGTCGATGCCGCTGACCGGCGGCGTTGCGCGTCATCGCGAACACCGAACTGGACCACCTGGAACAATACAACTGCGCCCGCCACAACCTCGCGCGAGGCATGACGCAGCGATGGATTGACGCCGGGCGGCCCAGGTAAGCTGCCAGGGAACTTGCCCCCTCGCAGGTCGTCCTTGCTGCCGATTACGCCTGCGCCCCCTGCGGTACGCGGGGCGACCGCTTCGGGCATGCCTGTACAGCCCGTCGCCTTGCGAATCGAGCCTGGAGTCACGGCACCGG
This sequence comes from Roseateles sp. GW821-FHT09B06, assembly GCF_059418245.1. Lineage (NCBI taxonomy): Bacteria > Pseudomonadati > Pseudomonadota > Betaproteobacteria > Burkholderiales > Sphaerotilaceae > Roseateles > Roseateles sp. GW821-FHT09B06. The sequence goes on from NZ_JBWKPM010000002.1 coordinate 195,333, forward strand.
GTTGCCAGTCCCCAGCACCGTTGAAAGCAGCTCTAGCGTCATGCTCGCAGAAGCGGAACGGGCACGCCGAAACGACTGTTTTGTCAGGCCGGCATCAAACGCGAGGGCTCTTCCCAGGGAAGGCTGGAAACGGGTTTGTTGCCCGCAACCAGCGGGCCGAATGGCTAGGCCTTCTTCTGCGGTGCAGCAGGGCTGCTCCGATTTGCGAGCGCCCCCAGCCGAACCGCCAGCCAGGCCATCGGCAGGTAAGCGGCCAGCAGGTCGAGCGCGATGAACCAGGCCGGGGCCGGAATCATGAAGCTTGCCGCCACGCCGCCGCAAAGAAAGACGGCACCGATCGCGTAGGCCATGGGCGCCTTGTAGGTAGCTGCGATCAGATAGGCCACGAGCGCGCCGGCGAGGGTGCCCAGGGCATGCGCCAGGAACGGCATCACGAAATGCCGTGCCTCGAACAGATGCATGGCCTTGCTCAGGCTTTCGGCGCTGCTGACGTCCACGCCGGCGGGCGGAGGAATCAGCGACGGGCCGAGCGTGATCAGGGCCATGTTGACGCCGCTCCCGATGACGAGTCCCGCGAGGAGGGCGAGCAGATTCCGCAATAGCTTGGGCATGGGCGATTCTCCTGAGCTGCCGCGAGGCCTAAGGTGGCTGAGGCGGCGCATCAACCGTATGGATGGGCTGGGGCTGCGCAATTCCGGTAGCCTGCGACCACACGGCCTGCCAGCCCGGGGCGCGCCGCTCGTAGGAGTCGGTGTGCCAGCACAGCAGCTCGCGCCCGGAAGGGAAGCGCAGCCGGGCCTGGTAGCGGATGACGGCCATCTGCGCGCAGATGCGCAAGCTCATCGCACCCACCCCCCACTCCGCATAGAAGGGCTCGGCCCTGATCGCGTCCAGATATGCCGCGCGGGTGAAGACCTTGCCGGCCGGTGTGATCAGCTGGTAGTCGGGCGAGTGCAGTGCCTCGAGCGTGGCCATGTCGCGTTCAACGAGCGCGCGGGTTCTGCGCAGCTCCATGTCGCGGAAGAACTGCGCGGGAGGGCCCGGCAACCCGGAGGAGTCGGCGTCACGCATCGCGCTGCGAGTTGTTGCGGCCCGGCATGGCTTCGGGACGACGCCGGCGACGGGCCTGTGGCGCGGCATCGGCGCCCCGATTCATCTCCAGAACCTTGTTCCTGCTCATCTTCTCTTTCCCTTTGAAGCAACCGTCACTCACATGGCAAACCGGCGGCTGCCGCAGCTATGGCAGCCGCTAGTTTCGTCACGGCGACAGGCCATGCCCTCGGGATTTGCCCTGCGCCCGCGCCGCCCAAGCCACCGGGATTGCCCGTCGGCCGACGCGGACCCGCCGTAGCGGCGACACTACGCGAACCGCATCCTCCCTCGCTTCACGCCCCGCCGCCTTGGACTTCGCCCTCTCCGCCACCGCCCCCCTGCTCGCCACCCTCCCGAACGGCCTGCGCGTCGTCGCCATCCCGATGCCCTGGCGCGCCACGGTGGCGATGAGCGTCTTCATCCGCACCGGCAGCCTGCACGAGACGCCGGCGCGGCTGAACGGCATCAGCCATGTGGTGGAGCACATGGCCTTCAAGGGCACGGCCACGCGCGACTGCCAGCGCATCAACCTCGATGCCGAGGCGCTGGGCGCCGAGCTGAACGCCCACACCGACAAGGACCACACGGCCTTCCATGTGGAGGGCCTGCCGCAGGACCTGCCGGCCTTCGTCGAGCTGCTGGCCGACATCGTGCTGAACCCGAGCTTCCCGGCCGAGGAGCTGGAGCGCGAGCGCGGCGTGATCGAGCAGGAGTTCAGCGAGTACGACGACGACCCGGTGTCGCAGGCCTTCCAGCTGTTCGACCGCGCCTGCTACGGCGCGCTGCACCCGGCCGGCCGGCCCATCATCGGCACGCGCGCCAACATCCGGCGCTTCGCGCGCGCCGAGCTGCTGGACTATGTGCGGCGCCAGTACACGGCCAGCAATGTGGTGGTCACGGTGGCCGGGCCGATCACGGCGGCCGGCTTCGAGACGGATTTCGTGCGCCGGGTCGAGGCGGCCTTCGGCGCGATGCCGCCGGGCGCCCCCAATGTGGTGGCCGCGCCGGTCTGGCAGGGCGGGCTGAAGACGCGCCGCATGGCCGGCAGCGGGCAATGCCAGCTGGTGCTGGGCTTCGCGGCACCGGCCCTGGCCGAGGACGACTCTCACCTGCCCCATGTGCTGGCCGCGGCCCTGCTGGGCGAGGGCATGAGTTCGCCGCTGCTGGACGAGATCCGCGAGCGCCGCGGCCTGGCCTACCACGTGGGCTGCGCGGCCGACATCCTGCCGCAGAGCGGCCAGTTCGTGATCGACGCGGCCACCTCGCCGGCCCAGGCCGTGGAGCTGCTGGAGGCCGTGGACCGGCTGCTGACGCGGCAGGCCGCCGACCCGCTCGACAGCGCCGGCCTGGAGCGCGCCCGCAAGCAGCTGACGATGCGCGCGCTGCGCGCCCAGGAGCAGCCGGCGCGGCGCCTGGAGGCCGCGGCGCAGGACCTGTTCGCCTTCGGGCGCCTGCGCGACCCGCGGGACTGGTTCAAGCGCCTGCAGGCGGTGGATGCCGCCCAGGTGCACGCGGTGTTCGAGGGCCTGCGCGGCGGCAGCGGCAGGGCCTGCGCCGTGGCGCTGGCCGGCAGCGTGCCGGCCAGGCTGCGCGAGCGCGCGGTGGCGCTGTTCGGGGCGGGTGCCGCGTGAGTCCGGCCGCGGTGCTGACGGTCGAAGGGCTGCGCTGCCCCGGCTGCGAACGGGCCCTGTCCTTTACCCTGGCACCGGGCCTGAGCCTGGTGCGCGGCGGCGAGCAGCGCGGCAAGACCAGCCTGCTGCGGCTGCTGGCCGAGCGGGCAGCCGAACCGCAACAGCCCATCTCCTGCTTTTTGCAGGATCCCACCGACCGGGCCCATGACGCGCTGGTGGCCCGCGCCTGGCTGGAGGCCCTGCGGCAGCGCTTCGCGGCCGGCTGGAACGCGGCCACGGCCGCAGCGCTGGTCGAGGCCTTCGGCCTGGCCGAGCACATGGGCAAGCCGCTGTACATGCTGTCGGCCGGCAGCCGGCGCAAGGTGGGCCTGGTGGCCGCGGCCGCCAGCGGCGCGCGGCTGACCCTGCTGGACCAGCCCTATGCGGCGCTGGACGCGCGCTCGGCCCGGCTGCTCGGCGAGCTGCTGGCCGAGGCCGCGCGGGGCCGGGAGCGGGCCTGGGTGCTGGCGGACTACGAGCTGCCGGCGGGGCTGGCCGGCGTGCGCCTGGCCGCGACCATCGAGCTCGGCGACTGACGGTTACTCAGCCCTGGCGCAGCAGGTTCGACAGCTCCACCGCCGACTTCACGCTCATCTTCTCGAACACCCGCGCGCGATGGACCTCGACGGTGCGCACGCTGATGTTCAGCTGATCGGCGATCAGCTTGTTGGGCAGGCCCTGCACCACCAGGGCCATCACCTCGCGCTCGCGCTCGGTGAGTTCGCCCATGCGCTGCGCCAGCTGGCCCTGGGAGCGCCGCGCCGCGATGGCCTCGGCGCTCAGGGCCAGGGCCTGCTCGACGCGGTCGACCAGGGCGTTGTCGGAGAAGGGCTTCTCGACGAAGTCGAAGGCGCCGCGCTTGACGGCAGCCACGGCCGTCGGCACGTCGCCATGGCCGGTCAGGAAGATCACCGGCAGCGCGGCCGAGAGGCCGCGCTCGATCAGGCGCTCGAACAGGGCCAGGCCGCTCATGCCGGGCATGCGCACGTCCAGCAGCAGGCAGGACGGCGCGTCGGGCCAGCCGGCGCCATGCCCGGGCCGGGCGTCCAGCATGGCCTCGAAGGCCTCGGCGCTGGCGAATCCATCGGAGAGCAGGCGGCGCGAGCGCAGCAACCAGGCGAGCGCATCGCGCACCACCTCTTCGTCATCGACGAGGTACACCATCGGCAGTTTGGCTATCGTCTGTTGCATCGGCACGGGTCTCCTGCGCCGGATTATCGGCCGGCAGGGTGAAGCGGAATTCCGTGCCCCGTCCGTCCAGCACCGGGCTGACGAAGTCCATCGCGCCGCCATGCTGCTCGATCACCGTGCGGCACAGGCTCAGGCCCAGGCCCATGCCCTCGCTGCGGGTGGTGAAGAAGGGCGTGAACAGCTGCTTGGCGACGCCCGGCTCGATGCCCGGGCCGCGGTCGACGATCGAGAAGCCCACCCAGCGCGCGCCGCTGCGGCGCACGCGCAGCAGCAGCACGCGCTCGGCCAGCGGCGTGGCCGGGTCCATGGCCTGGATGCCGTTGCGGGTCAGGTTCAGGAGCACCTGCTCGACCATGGTGCGGTCGCAGCGCAGGCGCGGCGCGGGCTGCTCCATGTCGATGTCGATGCGGGTGCCGCTCTTGCGCGCCTGCAGGCGCACCAGGGGCAGCACGGCCTCCAGCAGCTGGTCGGCGCCGATGGCCTCGCGCGCCTGCTCGCGGCGGCGCACGAAATCGTGCACGCTCTTGATCACGCGGCCGGCGCGCTCGGCCTGCTCGGCGATGCGGGTGACGGCCTGGCGCACCATCGCGGGGGTCTGCGGATCGTCGGCCTCGCGCGTCATCAGGTTCAGCGAGGCGGTGGCATAGCTGGCGATCGCGGCCAGCGGCTGGTTCAGCTCGTGGCTCAAGAGCGAGGCCATCTCGCCCACGGTGGCCAGGCGCGCGGTGGCCTGCAGGCGCTCCTGCTGCTGGCGCGACAGCTCCTCCATCTTGCGCTGCGCGCTGACGTCCAGCACCGCGCTCATCCAGCCGGTCTGCTGGCCCTGGGCGTTCTTCAGCGGGGCCTCGAAGATCATCACCGGAAAGCGCTCGCCGTTCTTGCGCATGAACACGGTCTCGAAGCCCTGGCGCTCCTGGCCGGCCTCCCAGCGCGCGCTGCGGCCGCCGTGGCGACGCCAGTATTCGTCGACGAACTCGGGCGGCCAGTAGGGCGGGACGTTGGGCGGCGCGCCCTGGCCCAGCAGCTCGGAGGGCTCGAAGCCCACCAGATGGCAGAAGGCCGGGTTCACATAGGTGATGCGGCCGTCCACGTCGCGCGCGCGCAGCCCGGTGATCAGCGAGTTCTCCATCGCCTGGCGGAAGCTCAGCGATTCGGCCAGCGCATGCTCGGCAAAGGCGCGCCGGCGGCCGTCGCGCGCCAGCAGCAGCACGACGGCGAACAGCGCCAGCGACAGACCCATCACCAGCGCGGTGGCCAGATTCGGGATCAGCTTGGGCTGGCCGGCCGCGCTGTCCACGCGCAGCTGCAGGGTCAGCCCGGGCAGGTCGACGACGCGCTCGGCCAGGTAATAGCCGGCGCCGCGGGTCAGGCCGGTGCGGGCCAGGCGGGTGCCGTCGCCTTCGACGAAGGACATCTCGTTGCCGCGCGCCAGCTCGGGCGTGACCGACTCCTCCAGCAGCTGGCGCAACCCCACGGTGGCGACCAGGAAGGACGAGACCTCGCCGGCGCGCAACTGCGGCAGACACAGGTCCATCACCTCCATGCCCTCGCCGCCGGGCATGGGCACGAAGTAGCTGCGCGAGTAGAGCTGGGAGCCATGGCGTAGCGCGGCGGCGCAGGCCAGTTCGGTCTCCAGCTGCAGCTGCTCGCGGCCGATCTGGGTGAACAGCGGCGCCGCATAGGGCGAGTTGACCGATTCCCGGACCCGGCGGTGCTCGTCGCGATGCTCCAGGCGCAGCAGCGGCCGCGTGCGCCGCAGCAGCTCGATCGCGTCGGCGCGCCAGCGCGGGTCCTCGACGCTCTGCCACAACAGGGCCTGCAGGCCCTGCAGATCGCGCCCGGCCAGCTGCTTGGCGCGCGCCGCCACCTCGGCGGCCGCCTGATCCGCCTGTTCCTGGGCCTTGGAGGCCTCGTAGCTGAGCGTCAGCGCGACCAGCAGGGTCTGCGCCACCAACAGCAGGGCGACCAGCGCCCCCCACAGCAGCGCGCGGCGCCAGCGCCTCCAGCCGGGCAGGGCCGGCGGTGCTGCGGGCGGTGAGGCGGGGGAGTTGGCATTCATGCAGGGCGCAGTATCCTGTGGCCGTGGCCGCGGCAGATGCGCAGTTTCGCGTATCCCGCGGCACGAATCCCGGTTCACACTGCGGCTTGGCCGCTGCCACGGCTCCCTACAATCGCTGACCGCTTGTGCAGCGGCTCAGCCACTTGAATACGCCTATGTCCACGTCCGAAGAAAAACGCGCCCAGCTTCGTCAAGCCGCCCTCGAATATCACGAGTTCCCGACCCCGGGCAAGATCGCGATCGCGCCGACCAAGCAGCTGATCAACCAGCGCGACCTGGCGCTGGCCTATTCGCCCGGCGTGGCCGCGGCCTGCGAGGAGATCGTCGCCGACCCGGCCAACGCCTTCCGCTACACCTCGCGCGGCAACCTGGTGGCGGTGATCACCAACGGCACCGCGGTGCTGGGCCTGGGCGACATCGGCCCGCTGGCCAGCAAGCCGGTGATGGAAGGCAAGGGCGTGCTGTTCAAGAAGTTCGCCGGCATCGACGTGTTCGATCTGGAACTGCAGCAGAACGACCTGGACAAGCTGGTGGACGCGATCGCCGCGCTGGAACCCACGTTCGGCGGCATCAACCTCGAAGACATCAAGGCGCCGGACTGCTTCTATGTCGAGCGCAAGCTGCGCGAGCGCATGAAGATCCCGGTCTTCCACGACGACCAGCATGGCACGGCCATCGTGGTCGGCGCGGCCCTGCTGAACGGCCTGAAGGTGCAGGGCAAGGACATCAAGACCGTCAAGCTGGTGACCTCGGGCGCCGGCGCGGCCGCGCTGGCCTGCCTGAACCTGCTGCTGAAGCTGGGCCTGCCGCGCGAGAACATCTTCGTGACCGACCTGGCCGGCGTGGTCTATGAGGGTCGCACCGAGCTGATGGACCCGGACAAGATCCAGTTCGCCCAGAAGACCGAGGCGCGCAGCCTGCGCGAGGTGATCAAGGGCGCGGACGTGTTCCTGGGCCTGTCGGCCGGTGGCGTGCTGAAGGCGGACATGGTGGCCACGATGGCCGCCAAGCCGCTGATCCTGGCGCTGGCCAACCCGAATCCGGAGATCCAGCCGGAGGAGGTCAAGGCGGTGCGCGACGACGCCATCATGGCAACCGGCCGCACCGACTATCCGAACCAGGTCAACAACGTCCTGTGCTTCCCCTACATCTTCCGCGGCGCGCTGGACTGCGGCGCCACCACCATCAATGACGAGATGGAGGTCGCGGCGGTGCACGCGATCGCCGAACTGGCCCAGGCCGAGCAGAGCGAGGTGGTGGCCGCGGCCTACGCCGGCGCCAACCTGAGCTTCGGGCCCGAATACCTGATTCCCAAGCCCTTCGACCCGCGCCTGATGATGAAGATCGCGCCGGCCGTGGCCCAGGCGGCGATGGACTCGGGCGTGGCGCTGCGCCCGATCGCCGACATGGACGCCTACCGCGAGAAGCTGCAAAGCTTCGTCTACGCCTCGGGCACGACGATGAAGCCGATCTTCAACGTCGCCAAGCGCGCCCAGAACAAGCGCGTCGCCTATGCCGAGGGCGAGGAGGAGCGCGTGCTGCGCGCGGTGCAGGTGGTCGTCGACGAATGCCTGGCGCGCCCCACGCTGATCGGCCGCCCCGAGATCATCGCCCAGCGCTGCGAGCGTTTCGGTCTGCGCCTGCAGGAGGGCCGCGACTACGACACGGTGAATGTCGAGCATGACGAGCGCTACCGCGACTACTGGCAGACCTACCACCGCATGACCGAGCGCAAGGGCGTGACCCAGCAGCTCGCCAAGATCGAGATGCGGCGCCGCCTGACCCTGATCGGCTGCATGATGCTGCACAAGGGCGAGGTGGACGGCATGCTGTGCGGCACCTGGAGCAACACGGCGATGCACCTGCAGTACATCGACCAGGTGATCGGCAAGCGCCCCGGCGTCAAGAACTTCGCCTGCATGAACGGCCTGATCCTGCCGGGTCGCCAGGTCATGCTGGTCGACACCCATGTCAACTACGACCCGACGGCCGAGCAGATCGCCGAGATCACCATCATGGCGGCCGAGGAGATGATGCGCTTCGGCCTGCGCCCCAAGGCCGCCCTGCTGTCGCACAGCAATTTCGGCTCCAGCAACTGCCCCTCGGCGCTGAAGATGCGCGACGCGCTGGGCCTGATCCAGGCCCAGGCCCCCTGGCTGGAGGTGGATGGCGAGATGCATGGCGACGCCGCGCTGGACGCCGGGTACCGCGGCAAGCTGATGCCCAACTCGACCCTGACGGGCGAGGCCAATCTGCTGGTCCTGCCGAACATCGACGCCGCCAACATCAGCTACAACCTGCTGAAGACCGCGGCCGGCGGCGGCATCGCGATCGGTCCGGTGCTGCTGGGCGCGGCCAAGCCGGTGCATGTGCTGACCCCCTCGGCCACCGTGCGCCGCATCGTCAACATGACGGCGCTGACCGTCGCGGACGCCAACGCCGCGCGCTGAAAGCGGCCCGCCGGACGCGGCGAAACCGAGCTTGGACCGGCCTTTTGCGCACCGAAAGAGTGCGCAAAAGGCCGATTCCTGTCCGGCTTTTACAAAAGTTTGTAAGAGCTCACCCAAGCGTGACAGTCAGGTAAAAAGACGAACTCACAACGCACTGAACAACAGTGTGCGCACGCTCACATCACCCCTGAACAAGCCCTAGGGTTCGGCCCCGACTTGAGATTTTTGGCCTCATTCGGTACCATCTTGCTTTCAAAGTTCAGGGTAAACCCGTGTTTTTGCTCGATTGGTCACCGGCGTGGCCATCTTGGCGCAAGGTCGGCCTGTCGCTCACGCTGGTGGCGGCAATCGGTTCCGGCGCCTTGGTCCAGGCCAAGCCGCCGGTAGCCGCAGCGCAGGACACGGTGGCCTTGGCGGCGTTGCCGCGCGAAGCCCAGACCACGCATCGCCTGATTCTTGCCGGGGGACCCTTTCCCTACGACAAGGACGGCAGCGTGTTCGGCAATCGCGAACGGCTGCTGCCCACCAAGGCCAGGGGCTACTACCGCGAATATACCGTGAAGACACCGGGCGCCCGCAACCGCGGCGCACGGCGTCTGGTCTGCGGCGGCAAGCCCCCCACCACACCCGACGCTTGTTATTACACCGACGATCACTACAACAGCTTTCGGCGTGTCTCCACGTCTTGAGCCCGCGCAGTGAACGGAGGCCAGGTTTCTTGACTATATAGGAGGATCGCGACCATGCTTTTGCAGACCGTCCGTCCCAATATCGTGCAGGCCATACGGGCCTATCGCGTAGAGGACTTGATGCGCGCCGCCCAGGACGCTGGGCATCACTTCCTCTATGCCAACCTGGGCGAGGCGCAGTCCAAGCAGGACGTGCTGGAAGGCATTGCCCAGTCCTTCCTGTTCCCGTCTCACTTTGGCAAGAACCTGGACGCCCTGCATGACTGCATGACCGACCTGGTCCACAAGTCCGGCAGCCAACCCGGCTTCGTCGTGGTGCTGGAACAGCTGCCCGACAACATCCGCTTCGATCGCGAGGCGCGCGAGCAGTTGCTCGACGTGTTCCGCGACACGGCCGACTACTGGGCCGACCGCAAGGTCCAGTTCCGGTGTTTCTATTCTTTTCAGTAGCCCGCTCCCAAGAAAACGGGTCATGGGAGCGGGCTGCTGAGGTGGCCCCGGTTACTGAGAAGCCTGCCGCGAAGAGCAGCAAGGCAGCGGCGAACGCCAACTTCGGCATGAACATGCCGATGATGTGCAGCGCCTTCGATACCTCGATGTGGCTCAACGCCGCCTGACGGCGCGTCGACACTTCATCATCACCATGCAAGGGCCTCTGCGGCAGCGCAGAGGCCTTTTTTTGAGCCCGAGATCTTCTTCCCTATGAGCAACCTCTTCCAATGGCGGGAAGTCCGCCCCGCGCCCGGTGCGGTCGTGGCGCCCGACGAGCGCCTGCCCTGGCCCCAGACCCTGGCGATGGGCGTGCAGCATGTGATAGCGATGTTCGGCGCCACGGTGCTGGCGCCGATCCTGATGGGCTTCGATCCCAACCTCGCGATCCTGATGAGCGGCATCGGCACGCTGATCTTCTTCCTGCTGACCGGCGGCAAGGTGCCCAGCTACCTGGGCTCGAGCTTCGCCTTCATCGGCGTGGTGATCGCGGCCAGCGGCTATGCCGGCGCCGGGCCCAACGCCAATCTGGCCGGCGCCCTGGGCGGGATCATCGCCTGCGGCCTGCTCTACATGCTGATGGGCCTGCTGGTGATGGCGGTCGGCACGCGCTGGATCGACGCGCTGATGCCGCCGGTGGTGACCGGCGCCGTGGTGGCGGTGATCGGGCTGAACCTGGCCGGCATCCCGATCAAGAACATGGCGCCCACGCCCTTCGACGCCTGGATGCAGGGCCTGACCTTCGTCTGCGTCGGCCTGGTGGCGGTGTTCACGCGCGGCATGCTGCAGCGTCTGCTGATCCTGGTGGGCCTGATCCTCGCCGGCCTGATCTACGCCCTGCTGACCAACGGCCTGGGCCTGGGCAGGCCGATCGATGTCGGCGGCATCGTCGCCGCGCCCTGGTTCGGCCTGCCGAAGTTCAGCGCGCCGCGCTTCGATACCCAGGCCATGCTGCTGATCGCGCCGGTGGCCGTGGTGCTGATGGCCGAGAACCTGGGCCATCTGAAGGCCGTGGGCGCGATGACCGGCCGCAATATGGACCCGCTGATCGGCCGCGCCTTCATCGGCGACGGCATCGCCACCATGGTGTCGGGCGCCGGCGGCGGCACCGGCGTGACCACCTATGCCGAGAACATCGGCGTGATGGCCGCCACCCGCATCTACTCGACCGCCACCTTCGTCGTGGCCGCGCTGATCGCGCTGCTGCTGGGCTTCTCGCCCAAGTTCGGCGCGCTGATCCAGGCCATTCCGCTGGCGGTGATGGGCGGCGTGTCCATCGTCGTGTTCGGCCTGATCGCGGTGGCCGGCGCCAAGATCTGGGTCGACAACAAGGTGGACTTCGGCGACCAGCGCAACCTGATCGTCGCCGCCATCACCCTGGTGCTGGGCACCGGCGACTACACGCTGAAGTTCGGCGGCTTCGCGCTGGGCGGCATCGGCACCGCCACCTTCGGCGCGCTGCTGCTGTGGGCCCTGCTGGGCCGTAGCAAGCGTTCGTAAAACGAGAGAAAAGCGGCGGCGGCGCTCAGCCGCCGACCGCCTGCGCCAGCGCCACGTATTCCGCCACCGGCACCTCCTCGGCGCGGCGCTGCAGGTCGAACTCGCCGCCGAAGCCGCGCGCCTCGAGCCAGCGGCCCAGGCTGTGGCGCAGCAGCTTGCGGCGCTGCGAGAAGGCGCTGGTGACCAACTCGCCCAGCAGGGCCTGGTCGATCGCGGCCGGCTGCGCATAGGGCAGCATGCGCACGATCGCCGAATCCACCCGCGGCGGCGGATCGAAGGCCTCGGGCGGCACGTCCAGCACCGATTCGATCTGATAACGCCACTGCAGCATCACCGAGAGGCGCCCGTAGTCCTTGCCGCCGGGCCCGGCGGCCATGCGGTCCACCACCTCCTTCTGCAGCATGAAATGCTGATCGACCACTTGGCCGACGAAATCCAGCAGATGGAACAGGATGGGGGTGGAGATGTTGTAGGGCAGATTGCCGACGACGCGCAGCTTCTGCCCCTTGGCCAGGGCCAGCGCGCCGAAGTCCACCTTCAGCACGTCGGATTCCACCACCTCGATGCCCTCGCGCTTGCGCAGCTTGGCGGCCAGGTCGCGGTCCAGCTCGACCACGGTCAGCGGCCGGCTGGCCGCGGGCATGCGCGCCAGCAGCGGCAGGGTCAGGGCGCCCAGGCCCGGGCCGATCTCGACCAGGCGGTCACCCTCGGCCGGGGCGATCGCATCGACGATGGCGTCGATGATGACGCGGTCGGTCAGGAAATGCTGTCCGAAGCGCTTGCGCGGAATGTGAGCCATCAGGCGGTCGCGGCCGTCACTGCGGTCACTGCCATTCGCGCAGCTCGACGAAGGCGCGCGCGCGCAGATCGCGCACCCAATCCTGGTAGGCGTCTTCGTATTTCTGCTCGCGCAGCGCGTTGCGCGCCTGCTCGCGCAGCTGCTTGGGGTCGACCTCGACGTCGCGCCGCTCCTCCACCTTGATCAGGTGCACGCCGAAGCGCGAGGGCACCGGGTTGGAGATGCCGCCCAGCGGCAGGGCGTTCATCGCCTCCTCGAACTCGGGCACGAAGCCGCCCGGCGCGACCCAACCCAGATCGCCGCCCTCGGGGGCGCTGCCGTCCTCAGAGTTGTCGCGCGCCACCTGCTCGAAGCTGACCCGGCCGGCCTCGATCAGGCGCTTGAATTCCTGCAGGCGGCGTGCCGCCACCTCGGCCGTCAGCTGGGCCGAGGGGCGCAGCAGCACATGGCGGGCACGGGTCTGGGTCACCAGGGTGACGGCCTCGCTGCCGTCGCGCCGCTGCAGCAGCTTCAGCACATGGAAGCCGGCGCCGGAGCGCAGCAGATTCGAGGCGATGTCGCCGTTCTTCAGATCGCGCACAAAGTCGACGAACACGTCCGGCAGGCGGTCGGCGGGGCGCAGACCGATCTCGCCGCCGCGCGCCTTGTTGCCGTCCTCGGACAGCTCGCGCGCCACCTTGGCAAAGTCCTCGCCCTCGCGCACGCGCTTCAGCGCGCCTTCGGCACGCGCGCGGCGCTCGGCCACCACGCTCTCCGCCGCGCCTTCCGGCACCGTCACCAGGATCTGCGCGATGTTCAGCTGGGCGCCGCCGGGGACGCTCTGCCTGCGCTTGTCCTCCACGAACTTGTCGATCTCGCCGTCGGTGACGCGGATGCGGCCCAGCACCTCGCGCTCGCGCACCCGCTCGGTCATCATCTGATCGCGCAGGTTCTCGCGGAAGCGCTTGTAGTCCATGCCCTCGGCCGCCAGACGCTCGCGCAGCTGGGCCATCGTGAGCTTGTTCTGGGTCGCGACGTTGGCCACCACCCGGTCCAGCTCCGGCTCCTCGACGCGCGAGCCGTTCTCGCGCGCATGGGTCACGATCACACGATCCTCGATCAGGGCCTCCAGCGCCTGCTTGCGCAGCAGCTCGGGGTCCGTCGTCTCGCCGCGCTGGCGCGCCTCGGCGCGCAGGCGCTCGGTGCGCAGCGTCACCTCGCTGGCCGCCACCACGTCCTGGTTCACCACCGCCGCGATATGGTCGCCGGGCTTGAGGTTGCTGGCGCCGGCCTGGGCGAACGCGCCGCCGCAAGCCAGGGTCAGGCCCAGGGCGCCGGCCAGGATACGCAAAGTCAGATGGGACATGTCAGTCATAGGAAGGCGAGGACGAGCGGGGTTCGCTCAACGGGCGGTAACCGGGGATATTGTCTCTCAGGACCCCCAGGGCATTCGAGCCCAGGCGGGACAGGCCCACCAGCTCCAGCTGCAGCAGCAGCCGGGTGTTGGTCTCGGCGCGGCCGGTGGACTGGCGTTCGGCGCCGACGCGCAGGATCCAGCAGCCGGCGTCGTACTCCATGCCCACCACCGAATCGGTGAAGCGTTTGTCGCGCAGGCTGTACTGCAGCCGGCCGGCGCTGTACCAGGCGCCGCCGCCGCAGCTGCCGCCCGACGAGCCGGCACCGCTGCCGCGCAGCTGCTCGCGCGCCGCCGCGGCGCCGAACAGCGGCCATTGCCAGCCCAGCTCGAGCTGCTCGCTCTGGCCGCGCGCCAGCCGGTAGGCCGCGCTGACCGTGCGGAAGGGCCCCGGCGAGTAGCGCGCCCGGAAGGTGGAGCGCACGCTGCGTCCCTCATCGGCGTTGAACTGCAGGGTGCCGTCCAGCCACCAGCGCCGGTTCAGGTGGGTGGAGCCCAGCAGCAGCAGGTCGGACACCTTCTGCGTGATCGGCTGGCCGTCCGGCGTGATCTGCTGGTCCTCGAACAGGAAGCGCTGCACCAGGCCCAGGCGCAGCAGCTCCTCGCCGCGCTCGGACTCGATCCAGCGCGTGGTGGCGCCCAAGGTCAGCTGGTGCGCGTCCGAGACGCGGTCGACGCCGGAGAACTGGTTCTCGGTATAGATCGAGTCGAAGTTGAAGTCCTTGGCCGCGGCATCGAAGTTGGGCAGCCGCGACTGGTCGCGATAGGCCGTCTTCACATACAGCAGGCGCGGCTCCAGCGTCTGCTGCAGATTGCGGCCGAAGGCGTGGGTCTCGCGCTCGAACACCCAGCCATGGTCGATGCTGAAGCTCGGGATGGTGCGCGAGGCCGAACGCCGGCCGTCGCTCATCGCCTGATCCACCGAGTAGCTGGCCGCGTTCACGGACAGCTTGGGGATCAGCCACCAGGCCGCGCCGCCCAGCGGCAGGCTGACATGGCCCAGCGCATGCACGCGCGAGCCGGTCTGGGTCTGGCTGGCCAGGGCCTCGGTGGGCAGATCGAAACGGTTGTACTCCAGCTCCAGCGCGCCCTCGAGCCGCGCCTCGCGGCCCCAGGGGATGAAGCCGGCCAGCACGCCCTCGTCGGCCGCGCTGGACAGGCGCACGCCGACCTGCGGCGAGCGCTGGTAGGGCGAGTCGAAACGGGTCAGCGGGTCGCTGCCCTGCAGCAGCTGCCAGCGCTGCACGCGCGCATAGGCCGTCGCATCGCCCCAGGAGAAGCTGCGCGTGCGGTCCAGCTGCAGATCGCTGGCCAGCAGGCGCTCGGTGGGGCTCTGGATGCGCTTGGGCAGATCCTTCCAGTAGTCGTCGTCCGAGACCCGCTCGGCATTCAGCCGGTAGCGCCAGCCCAGGCCCAGCGCGCCGGCGTTGTCCAGGTTCAGCGCCCAGCGCTTGTGGCCCGCCGCGCGATCATGCGGCAGCCAGGCCAGGTTCAGCTGGCCGCGATGCTCCGGTTCCAGGTAGCGGAACTCGCTGTCCAGGCCCACGCCGCGGCGCGTCATCACGAAGGGCGTCAGGGTCGCATCGCGCTGCGGCGCGATGTTCCAGTAATAGGGCATCCCCAGCTCGAAGCCGCTGCGGTTGTCCAGGCCCACGGTCGGCGGCAGCCAGCCCGATTTGCGCTCGCTGCTGAGCGGGAAGCTCAGCGTGGGCGCCGCCAGGATGGGCACGCCCTGGAAGCGCAGCACCGCATCGCGGGCAATGCCCTCGTTGGTCTCGAAATTCATGTCCAAGCGGCCGGCCGTCAGCTGCCAGGCCGGCTCCTGGCCGGGCTCCACGACCGGGCAGCTGCTGTAGGTGGCCTGCTCGGCGCTGACCCGCTTGTTGCCCAGGAAACGCAGGCTGCGCGCCTGGCCGCCGCCACCGGTCTGCGAGAAGAAATAGCTGGGGCTGAGGAATTCGCCCTCGAAGCGCTGCAGGTAGAGCTGCACCTCCGGGCCGCGCACCACATTGCCGTTGCGGCTGACCTCGACGCTGCCGGTGGCCTTGGCCAGATCGCTGACCTGGTCGTAGCTGAGCGCGTCCGAGCGCAGCAGCAGATCGCCGTAGCGCAGCTCCACCTGGCCCTCGGCGATGGAGCGCCGGTCGATCTGGCTTTCCAGGCGATTGGCATTCAGCACCAGGGCCGGCTTGCTCCTGTCGTCGGCGCCGCCCGGCGGCACCAGCAGACGCGAGGGGCGCAGCGGCAGCGGCGCCTCGGGCGTCGCGCCGCCCTGCGCCATGGCGCCGCCGCCCAGGCCCCAGCTCAGGGCCAGCATCAGGGGGCGCAGCGGAAATCGGGTGGGGGGCTGGGGGCGCGGCACGGCGTCGGCGAACGTCTTCTTCTGGCGAGGTTGGCGGATAAGCTCGGCAGGCTGCCGACGGTTTGTAGAATTCATTATCCATGAGGGCTAGCGACCCGAACCCTTTCCGCCCCGTCCCGCCCGCATGAATCCGATCGAATGGCCGAGCCCGGCCCGTGAACAAGCCTTCCAGGCCTGGCTGCAAGCCCTGGCCGCACCTCAGGGTCTGCTGCCCGCCACCCTGCGCCTGGCCCATGCCGACGCCAGCACACGCCGTTACCTGCGCCTGGACCGGATCGAGGGCGGCTCGCGCATCGTGATGGACGCGCCGCCCGAGCATGGCTCGATGCGCGCCTTCGTCGAGATCGGTGCCCAGATGGCCGATTGCGGCCTGCATGTGCCGGCGCTGCTGGCGACCGAGCTGGACCAGGGCTTCCTGCTGCTGGAGGACCTGGGCGAGCTGCCCTATCTGCAGGCGCTGCAGCAGGCCGGCCCGGCCGAGGCCGACCGGCTGATGCGCGCCGCCATCGCCGCCCTGCTGCAATGGCAGCTGCGCGGCGACGCGAGCCGCCTGCCGGACTATGACGAGGCCTTCATCCGCCGCGAGCTGCAGATCTTCGTCGACTGGTGCGTGGGCCGCGAATTCGGCCGGCAGTGGAACGACACCCAGCTGGGCTGGTGGGAGCACAGCTGCAAGGCCCTGGCCAGGGCCATGCTGGCCCAGCCCAAGGTGGCCATGCATCGCGACTACATGGTGCGCAACCTGATGGTCTGCCCGCCCGAGGCCGGCAATCCCGGCGTGCTGGACTTCCAGGACGCGGTGCGCGGCCCCATCGCCTACGACATGGCCTCGCTGCTGCGCGACGCCTTCATCTCCTGGGACGAGGAGCGCGAGCTGGACTGGGCGATCCGCTACTGGGAGCAGGCGCGCAAGGCCGGCCTGCCGGTGCCGGAGGATTTCGGCGAGTTCTGGCGCGCGCTGGAATGGTCGGGCCTGCAGCGCCACCTGAAGATCCTGGGCATCTTCAGCCGCCTCAAGCACCGCGATGGCAAGCCCGCCTATGCCGAGGATCTGCCGCGCCTGTTCGCCTACGCGATCAAGGTGTCAACCCGCTACATCGAGCTGTCGCCGCTGACCCGGCTGCTGGAGGACCTGCAGGGCCATCTGGTGCAGACCGGCTTCAGCCTGCGCTGAGCGCGTCGGCCGTGGCGGTCTGGCCGCAGACGCCCGGGTTGGTCTCGCAGCCGGCCGCGGCCAGCCAGGGGTCGCGGTCCTCGCCGCCGAACACCTCCAGCAGGAAGTCGAGGAAGGCGCGGGTGCGCGCCGGCACGTATTTGCGCGTCGGCATCGCGGCCCAGATCGTGAAGCTGAACAGCCGCCATTCGGGCAGCACGCGCTCCAGCGCATGCTCCAGCAGGGCATCCTCGATCAGGAAGGACGGCAGCCCGGCGATGCCCAGGCTGTGCAGCGCCGCCGCATAGTTGGTGTCCATGTGACCGGTGGCCAGCACCGGCTTCTTCGGCATCAGGGTCAGGTTCTCGCCGCCGGGCTCGTCGTCGCCCCAGGCACCGCGCTGGAACAGGATGCCGCGCTGCAGCTCGGAAACCGGCGGCAGCAGCGTGTCATGGTCGCGCAGGTCGGTGGGATGCTGGGGTCGGCCGCGCTTGTTCAGGTATTCGGGCGAGGCGCACAGGATCACCTCGGTGCGCGCCAGGCGGCGCGCCACGAATTCGCCGTCCAGCGGCTGGCGGGTGTGCAGGATGGTGATGTCGTAGGACTCGTCCACCGTGTCGACGCCGCCCGGCGAGGTGAACTCCACCGTCACCTGCGGAAACTGTTTGTGAAACTTGGGCAGATGCTTGGCCAGCTGGTGCACCGCGATGGCCGGCGGCACCAGCACGCGCAGATGGCCGCGCGGCTCGGTGGTGGCGGTGGTGGCCAGGGCCTCGGCCTCGTCCACTTCGGTCAGGATGCGCCGGGCGCGCTCCAGATAGGCCTCGCCGATATCGGTCAGGGCCAGGCGGCGCGTCGTGCGGTTGATCAGGCGCGCCCCCAGGTGCTCCTCGAGCTCGGCCACCAGCCGCGTCACGACGGCCGGCGCCAGATCCAGCGCGCGCGCGGCCGAGGCGAAGCTGCCTTCGTCGATGACGCGCACGAACACGCGCAGGGCTTTGAGTTGATCCATGCCTGGTGACTCCCGGGTTTCAAAGGAAACTGCGGCCAAGTCTAAGGGACGGGCGGCATGCGCGCCTCCAAGCCCGATAATCTCCCGGTCGACCCTCCGGCTCTTTCACCTTCTGGCCCGTTTCGCGCAATGTCCAATCTGATCGTCCATGGCGGCACTCCCCTGAAAGGCCGCATCGTCCCCTCGGCGAACAAGAACGCCGTGCTGCCCATCCTCTGCGCCACCCTGCTGAGCGCCGAACCGATCCGGCTGCATGGCGTGCCCGAGATCACCGACGTCAAGAAGATCCTCGAGGTCTTCCGCAAGCTGGGCAGCTCGGTCGAGATGGATTTCCAGACCGGCGTGCTGGACATCCACCACCGCGACACCCATTTCGACCCCGCGGTCGACCGCCTGCCCGAGGAGATGCGCAGCTCCATCATGCTGGTGCCGGGCCTGATGGCGCGCTTCGGCGCCGCCCGCGTGGAGGACGACGTCAAGGGCTGCACCCTGGGCGCGCGCGAGATCGATCCGCATGTGGAGGTGTTCGAGCGCTTCGGCGCCAAGGTGGAACGCCAGCCGGACGGCCTGCTGCTGCATGTGGCCGGCAAGCTGCGCGCCAACGACCACTGGACCGACTACGCCTCGGTCACCACCACCGAGAACTTCGTGCTCTGCGCCGCGCTGGCCGGCGGCACCTCCACGCTGATGAACGCCGCCTCCGAGCCGCATGTGCAGGAGTTCTGCCAGTTCATGCAGCTGCTGGGCGCCAGGCTGGAAGGCCTGGGCACCTCGCGCCTGACCATCCACGGCGTCGACAGGCTGGGCGGCGGCGAGTTCACCTTTGCCGAGGACTTCCACGAGATCGTCACCTTCCTGGCCCTGGGCGCCATCACCGGCGGCGACGTGCAGGTGAAGAACTCGCACCCCGAGCAGTTCCCGCTGATCGACCGCACCTTCGCCAAGTTCGGCGTGCAGATCGTGCATGAGAACGGCTGGTCGCGCACCGAGATCCTGTCCGGCGACGGCAAGCTCAAGGTCAAGGAGCCCTTCACCCGCAACATCCTGCAGAAGGTCGAGGCCGCGCCCTGGCCCTATCTGCCGGTGGACCTGCTGCCGATCTTCGTCGCCCTGGGCGTCAAGGCCGAGGGCAGCGTGATGTTCTGGAACAAGGTCTACGACGGCGCGATGGGCTGGACCTCGGAGCTCAGCAAGTTCGGCGCCCATGCCTTCCTGTCGGACCCGCACCGCATGGTCACCTTCGGCGGCAAGCCGCTTGCCGCCGCCGAGGTCGAGAGCCCCTACATCATCCGCGTCGCGATCGCGCTGCTGATGGTGGCGGCCAGCATCCCGGGTCGCTCCCTCATCCGCAACGCCACGCCGATCCGCCGCGCCCACCCGCATTTCGCCGAGAACATCGGCAAGCTGGGCGTGCGCGTCGAGTGGGTCGAAGGCGACTGAGCATGCCCGCGGCCGATGCGTAGACGCATTGCGCTGGCCGGCCTGGCGGCCGCCGCCATCCTGCTGCCGCCGGGCCCGGCCGGCGCGGACGAGCCCGCGACCATGCGCTGGCAGGTGCGCGACATGCCGCCGCATTTCGTCTACCCCGGCGGCAAGCCGCCCGCCCGCATCGAGGACCTGGGCGGCGGCACCATCGACAGCTATATGCGCCAGCTGCTGCCGCTGCTGCCGCAGTACCGGCACGAATTCGTCGAGTCCACGGCGGCGCGCGCGCAGGCGATCACCCGCGAGGGCAAGGCCCTGTGCTCGCTGATCCATCTCTACACGCCCGAGCGCCTGGCCGAGCGCTACTTCTCGCCGGCCTACCCGGTGCTCGGCACCTTGCAGGCGCAGGTCGTGGTGCATCGCAGCCAGCTGCCGCGCTTCGCGGCGCTGGGCCAGCCGCTGTCGCTGGCGCAGCTGCTGCAGCGCGGCGACCTCAGCGGCATGATGACCGCCGGCCGCTCCTTCGGCGCCGGCATCGACCGCCTGCTGCGCGCGCTGCCGCCGGGCAGCGGCAATCTGGCGCCGGTGGTGGTGCTGCGGCACAGCAGCCTGCTGAGCATGCTGCGCGCGCGCCGCATGGACTATGCGCTGGAGTTCCCGGGCCTGCTGGACGAGTACCTGCGCAACGTCGGCGCGCCCGGCGAGCTGGTGGGTCTGCCGATGGCCGAGGCCTCGGCCATCGCGCAGTCCTATGTCTCCTGCACCCGCAACGAGGCGGGGCGGCAGCAGATCGAGGCCGTCGACCAGGCGATCCGCCGGCTGGCCCAGCCGGCGCGCCGCGAGACCCTGCTGCGGCACTGGCGCTCGCCGGCCTTCGGCCCGGCGGAACGCGCCCGGCTGAACCAGTACATGGACGAGCGCGCCCGCGGCGGGCCGCAGATCGAATGAAACGGCCGGCACGCACCCCCTGGGCCGCGCTGGCCCTCGCGGCCCTGGCCTGCGGCGCCCGCGCCGACGAGGGCAGCCTGCGCTGGGTGGTGCAGGACCTGCCGCCGCATTTCAGCTATGCCAACGGCCGCGCCCCCAGCCGGCCCGAGGATCTGGGCCAGGGCGAGGTGGACGGCTTTCTGCGCCTGCTGATCCAGCGCCTGCCCGAGTACCGGCACGAATTCGTCGAGGCCAGCACGCCGCGCTTCGAGACCCTGGCGCGCCAGGGCCAGACCCTGTGCAGCGTGCTGCATGTGCGCCGGCCCGAGCGTCTGGAATGGCTGTACTTCACCCACCTGCATCCGGCCCTGCTGTCGCGCCAGATCCATGTGATCGTGCACCGCGACGCCGCGGCCCGCTTCGAGCAGGGCGGCCAGCCCCTGCAACTGGCCGAATTGCTGCAGCGGCACGAGCTGGTGGGCCTGCTGCCGCGCGAGCGCAGCTTCGGCCCGCGCATCGACGCGCTGCTGCAGGCGCAGGCGGCGAGCGCGCCCAGGACCATCGCGATCGGCCGCCACACCCAGCTGCTGGCCATGCTGCGCGCCAGGCGCATGGACTACACGCTGGAGTACCCCGCCGTGGTGGACGAATTCCAGCGCAGCCTGGGCGGAGCCCCCGAGCTGCTCAAGCTGCCGCTGGCGGAGGGGCGCAGCACTCAACTGGCCACCGCCGCCTGCAGCCGCACGCCCGAGGGCCGGCGCCTGATCGAGGCGATCGACCTGGCGGTGCGCCAGCTGGCCCAGGACCCGCAGCGCGAACGCTGGATCAAGGCCTGGCGCGGCGAGGCGCTGGACGAGGCCGAACGCCAGCGGCTGCTGCGCTACCTGGACGAGCGCGCACGCGGCGGGCCGCAGCTCGAATGAGCCGTCCGCCCAAGCTCGCGCTGCCGCTGCGCGAGGGCGTCGGCGCCAGTGCGCTGGCCTGCCCGGCCGGGCCCTGGCCGCTGCTGCTGGACTTCCTGGCCGAGCGGTTGCCGCTGGTGAGCCGCAGCGACTGGCAACAACGCCTCGCACAGGGCGAGGTGCTGGATGCCGAGGGCCGGAGCCTGGCGCCCGAAGCGCGCTACCGGCCCGGCGTGCGCATCTACTACTACCGCCGCCTGGCGCATGAGGACGAGATCCCCTTTGCCGAGCGGATCCTGTTCCTGGACGAGCGGCTGCTGGTGGCCGACAAGCCGCATTTCCTGCCGGTTACGCCCAAGGGCCGCTATGTGCAGCAGACCCTGCTGACCCGGCTGAAGCGCGGCACCGGCCTGGCCGAGCTGACGCCGATCCACCGCCTGGACCGCGAGACCGCGGGCCTGTGCCTGTTCGCCGTCCGGCCCGCGGATCGCGACGCCTACCAGCGCCTGTTCCGCGAGCGTGCGGTCGACAAGGTCTACGAGGCCGTCGCGCCCGCCCCCGAGCATGCGGCGCGGCAGGATCTGGCCCTGCCCCTGGTCTACCGCAGCCGGCTGGAGGAGCGCGCCGAGGCCTTCATGCAGATGCGGGAGGTGCCGGGGGAACCGAATGCCGAGACCCGCATCGCGCTGCTCGAGCGCTTGGGGCCGGAGCTGGCGCGCTACGAGCTGCGTCCGGCCACCGGCCAGAAACACCAGCTGCGCGCCCAGCTCAGCGCTTTAGGCCTGCCCATCGTCGGCGACCGCATCTATCCGCGCCTGCTGCCCGAGGAGCGCGAGCCGGACTATGCGAACCCGCTGCAGCTGCTGGCACGGGAGATCGGCTTCGTCGATCCGGTGACCGGCGTGGAGCGGCGGTTTCGCAGCGAGCGGCGGCTGTCCCGCTGACGGTCAACACCCGGCCGTGCATTTCCCGTTGGCGTCGAACTCCATCGTCTTGCCGGACAGCGGGATATGGACCTGCGCCTTGACGGCCTTGATGAAGGCCTCGGTCTTGCTGCCCGGGCGCAGCTTGCCGTCCACCGAGCCGACCTCGTTGGCATGCGAGGCGATCATCGAGGCCGGTTTCACCGGCTCGTTGATCACATAGGCGGCCTCGGCCGGCCCGGTGGTGAAGCCGTCGCCGATGTTCATCACGGCCAGCCTGGCCTTGTAATGCTTGTTGACGACCAGATCCTGGTCGGCGGTGATGCCGGTGTCGCCGGACAGATAGGCCACCAGGCCGTTGCTGAAGCGCAGCACATAGCCGGTGGCCAGGCCCACGTCGCCGGCGATGCCGGCCTCCTTCATCGAGAGATTCGTGGCAAGGTCTCCTTCCTTCGGTGGTGGCTAGACAAGCGAACCCAGCGCGGCCAGCGCGCGCGCATCGGCGGCGCCGCCCAGGCCCCAGCAGGCCTGGATCAGCGCGCCGCAGCGATCAAAGCCCAGCAGCCGGTCCGCCATGCCGTGGAACTTGGCTTCCAGCTGCGCGTCCGTCATCGGCCGGGCCAGCGAGCCGATCGCATGCTCGACGAACACATGGATGCGGCGTCCGTCCTTCAGCACGGCGGTGACGTCGGCGCTGGCCTCGGCGATGCCGTCGTCCACCGTGGCCACGACCCTGCGGCGCAGCGCCACCAGGTCGGCGCGGTTGACGATCGCGTCGGCGAACTCCTCCTCGGCCGCACGGCCGAAGCTCAGGCCGGCGGCACAGCCGTGGTAGACGCTGAACTTGGCCTGCAGGCCGTCGGCCGGCTCCTTCTTGCCGGTCAGCTCCAGCACCAGCGAATGCACCTTCAGCTCGATGCGCTCGATCTGCTCCGGCCTCACGCCCTGCTCGCGCAGCTGCACGCAGGCATCGATGGCGGGGTGGATGACGATGCCGCAGGCGAAGGGCTTGTAGGCATTGAAGCTGATCTCGAAGCGCGATCCCAGCTGGGACGTGATCTCGGACCAGTCGTTCTTGGTCGAGATGGTCTGCATCATGCCGCGCGGCGCCTCCAGCGCGCGCGGGCTGGCGGTGTAGCCATGCCGGGCCAGCAGCGCCGCCATCAGGCCGGCGCGCGCGGCGCCGCCCGGATGGAAGGGCTTGGTCATGGTGCCGAACTGCTCGCGCATGCCGATCGGCTGCGAGGCGGCGATGCCCAGCGCCATCGCGGTCTGCTGCGCATCAAGTTCCAGCAAGCGCGCGCAGGCGGCCGCCGCGCCCAGGGTGCCGGTGCTGCCGGTGATGTGCCAGCCGCGGTCGTAATGGTCGGGGTACATCGCGTTGCCGACGCGGCAGCTGACGTCGATGCCCAGCACCAGCGCGTCGATCAGCGTGCGTCCGCTGGCGCCGCTGTGCTCGGCCAGCGCCAGCGCCGCGCTGGCGACCGGGCCGGCCGGGTGGATGATGGTCTTCAGGTGGGTGTCGTCGAAGTCGAAGGTGTGCGAGCTGATGCCGTTGATCAGCGCGGCGCTGGCCATGTCCACCTTCTCGCGGCGCCCCAGCAGGCTGGCCTGGGGTGCGGGCTGCAGCGCCTGCACCGCGGCCAGGGCCGCCTCGGCGGTCTCGTGCCGGGCGGCGCCGACCGCACAGCCCACCCAGTTCATCAAGGTGCGATGCGCCTCGTGCTCCACCGCCTCGCTCCAGCCGCGGCTCGGATGGGTGGCGACGAACTGCGCCAGGGTCTGCGTGACGGGCGGTGCGTGGTGGTCGGCGGCGACCTGGGTATTGCGGGCCATGGCTGCGGTCTCTCCTTCTCTTGGACTCAGTTGTCGAGCTGGATGTTGCGGGCCTTGGCCAGCTGGGTCCAGCGCGCGATGTCGGCACGGATGAACTCGGCGAAGGCTTCGGGGCTCATCGGCGTCGGCTCCAGCGCCTCGATCGAGAGCTTCTCGCGCAGCTCGGGCTGGGCCAGCACCGCGCCCAGCGCGTCGTTCAGGGTCTTGACCACGGCGGCGGGCAGGCCGGCCGGGCCGACGACGCCGTACCACTGCTGCGCATCGAAGCCCGGGTAGCCGGACTCCTCCAGCGTCGGGATGTCCCTGAACTGCGGGTGGCGCGCCAGGCCGGTCACCGCCAACGGCCGCACGCGGCCGGAGCGGATATGCGGCACGGCGGCCGCCAGGCCCGGGAACATGGCCTGGGTCTGGCCGCCGATCAGGTCGGTGAAGGCCGGCGCGATGCCGCGGTAGGGGATGTGGACCATGAAGGAGCCGATCTGCTGCTTGAACAGCTCCATGGTCAGATGGGTCAGCGAGCCCGGACCGGCCGAGCCGTAACTGAGCTTGCCCGGGTTGGCGCGCAGATAGGCGACGAACTCCTTCAGGTCCCTGACCGGCAGCGCCGCGTTGACCACCAGCACATTGGGCGTGCCGCCGATCATGCCCACCGGCGTGAAGTCCTTGATCGCGTCGTAGGGCAGCTTGCGCGTGGCCGGGCTGGTGCCATGCGTGGCCACATAGCCCTGCATCAGCGTGTAGCCGTCGGGCGCGGCGCGCGCCGTGGTCTGGCAGGCGATCGTGCCGCCGCCGCCGCTCTGGTTGTCCACCACGATGCTCTGCTTCAGCGCCTGGCCCCAGCGCTCGGTCACCGTGCGGCCGACGAAGTCGCTACCGCCGCCCGGCGCGACCGGCACGATGTAGCGGATCGGCTTGCTCGGGAAGGGCGGCGACTGGCCCCAGGCCGGCAGGCCCAGCAGCGCGGGCATGGCTTGCAGCAGCGTGCGTCTTCTCATGCTTGTTGTCTCCGTTCGGCGGCGCGCTGGGGAGGTCCAGCGTGGACAGCAGGCGCTGGCGCCCCTGCAGCACATGGGCTTGCGCCAGCTTGTTGGCACGCTCCGGGGCCCCCTTGGCGATGGCCTCGAAGATCTGGCGATGCTCCTTGTTGGAGCGGCGCATATTGATGCTGGCGTCGAAATAGCGCCGGCGATAGAGATGCAGTTCCTTCACATGGTCTTCATAGGCCTGCTGCGCGCGCTGGTTGCGGCATTGCGCCATCAACAGCGCATGGAAGCGCAGGTTCAGCAGGTAATAGCGCTGGCCGTCGTCGGCCTCGCAGGCGGCGTCCATGCCGGCCAGCAGCTGCTCGAACTCGGCCCGGTCGGCCTCGCTCAGATGCTCGGCGGCCTGCTGCGCGGCAAAGCCCAGCAGCAGGGCGCGCAGCTCGTAGATCTCCAGCATCTCGCGCACCGAGATCTGGCGCACGAACACGCCGCGATTCGGCACGGCCTGCACCAGGCCGATGCCGGCGAGCATGCGGATGGCCTCGCGGATGGGCCCGCGGCTGGTGCCCATGCGCTGCGCCAGCGCGGCCTCGTTCAGGCGCTCGCCCGGCGCGATCTCGCCACCGTAGATCAGCTGCTGCAGCTGCTCGCAGATGCCATGAGCCAGGCCCTGTTCCGGACGCTTGGCGGGAGTCTTGACGGGGGCCTTGGCGCGGGCCGGGGCGCTTTTCTTCGGGGCTGGGCGGGCTTGCATGGAAGCGGATGCTATGCGCAGTCGGCCCCGTTTGGAAGCCTCTAAGTGTTTTCGATAGTCATCGAAGTGTTGACACTTTAGTGCTCAACAGCCAACACTTTCCGCACACTTCCAGGCCCGACCCGGCCCGCCCGTCATGCCGCATGTCCCCGCTTCCGGCGCCCTGGCGCGCTTTCGCGTGATCGACCTCAGCCAGGTGCGCGCCGGCCCCACGGCCTGCCGGCAGTTGGCCGACTGGGGCGCCGACGTGATCCAGGTGCAGATGCCCGAGCACATGCGCGGCGACGACACCCTGGGCGGCCAGGAGGGCAGCGATTACCAGTACACCCACCGCAACAAGCGCAGCGTCACGCTGAACCTGAAGGAGCCCGAGGGCATCGCGGCGCTGAAGCGGCTGATCGCGACGGCCGATGTGGTGGTGGAGAACTTCCGCCCCGATGTGAAGTTCCGCCTGGGGCTGGACTACGAGACCCTGGCCCAAGATCACCCGGGCCTGGTCTATGCCAGCATCTCCGGCTTCGGCCAGACCGGCCCGCTGGCCCAGCGCCCGGGCTTCGACCAGATCGCGCAAGGGCTGGGCGGGCTGATGTCGGTCACCGGCCCGGCCGACCAGGGCCCGATGCGCGTCGGCATTCCGATCGCCGACCTGTGCGCGGGCATCTTCGCGGCGCAGGGCATCCTGGTGGCGCTGCTGGAGCGCGAGGTCTCGGGCCAGGGCCAGTGGGTGCAGACCTCCCTGCTGCAGGCCATGGTCTACATGATGGATTTCCAGACCGCACGCTGGCTGGCGGACGGCGAGGTGGCATCCCAGGCCGGCAATTTCCACCCCACCAGCATCCCGACCGGCGTCTACAAGGCGCGCGACGGCTATATGAACATCGCCGTGTTCGGCAGCAAGATCTGGGAGCGCTTCTGCACGACCCTGGGTGCGCCCGAGTGGATCACGGACCCGCGCTTCCACGACAAGCCCGGCCGCAGCGCCAACCGCGACGCGCTGAATGCGGCGATCAACGAGCGCCTGGCCCATCGGGACCGCGCCCACTGGATCGAGCGTTTCAATGCCGACGGCGTGGCCTGCGGCCATATCAACGACATGCGCGAGGTCTTCGAGGAGCCGCAGGTTCGGCACCTGGGCATGGTGCAGGACATCGTCAGTCCGCACCTGGGCCCGCAACGACTGGTGAGCCAGCCGATGACGCTGACGCGCACGCCCAGCCGCCTGGCGCGCGCGGCACCGCGGCGCGGCGAACACACCGAGGAGCTGCTGGGCGAGCTGGGCCTGGCGAGCGGCGACATTGCGCAGCTGAAGGCGCGGGGGGTTTTCTGATGCCGGATATGAGCGACTACCTTTCCCCCACCGAGCGCGTGCTGGTGCGCCTGGACGGCAGCACGCTGCACATCGTCTTCAACAACCCGGCGCGGCACAACGCGCTCAGCGTGGACATGTGGGGCGCGCTGCCGGCCCTGCTGGCCCAGGCCGCCGAAGACGAGCGCGTGCGCCTGGTCGTCTTCTCCGGCGCCGGCGAGAAGGCCTTTGTCTCGGGCGCGGACATCTCGCAGTTCGAGGATCAGCGCGCCGCCAAGCAGGCCGTCCGGCATTACGAGGCCCTGGCCGAGGAAGCGCTGATGGCCATCTACCGCTCGGCCAAGCCGACCCTGGCCTGCATCCGCGGCTGGTGCATCGGCGGCGGCGTCAATGTGGCGATCAGTTGCGACATCCGCATCGCCGCCAGCGACGCGGTGTTCGCGATTCCCGCCGCGCGCCTGGGCCTGGGCTACCGCTACTCGGCGCTGCAGAACCTGGTGGACCTGATCGGCGTGGGCGCCGCCAAGGACCTGTTCTACACCGCCCGCCGCATCGATGCGGCCGAGGCGCAGCGGCTGGGCCTGATCTCGCGCATCGCCGCAGTGGACGAGCTGCCGGCGCTGCTGGCCGAGTACGGCGCCAGCATCGGCGAGAACGCGCCGCTGACCATCGCGGCCGCCAAGACCATCATCGGCGAGATCCTCAAGCCCTCGCCCGACCTCGACGCCGAACGCTGCCGCGCGCTGATCCTCGGCTGCTTCGAGAGCGAGGACTATGCCGAGGGCCGCCGCGCCTTCATGGAAAAGCGCAAGCCGCAATTCAAGGGGCGTTGAGATGGATCACCCCCTAGGCGCTGCGCGCCTCCCCCTCGAGGGGACGAGCCCGAAGGCCCGGCTCGGCCGGATCCCTGGGCTCTCCTGGGTTTGGCTGCTTCCCTGCGCCGCTGGCGCCCTTGTTGAACAGCATGGATAAAGTCATGAAGTCCTATTCCCTGCGCGTCGAAGGCACGCAAGCCCTGCTGCAGCTGGGCGAGGCGCCGATGCCCGAGCCCGGCCCCGGCCAGCTGCTGCTGAAGATGCATGCCGCCGGCCTGAACCGCGGCGAGTTCATCCCCGGCGGCCTGGTCAAGGGCGGCGCGGCCAAGCCCGCCGGCATCGAGGGCGCGGGCGAGATCGTCGCGCTGGGATCGGGTGTTGCCGGCCTGCGGATCGGCCAGCGCGTGATGGGCCGCTGCCCCGGCGCCTTCTCCGAATACGCGCTGATGGATGCGCCCGAGGCGCTGCCGGTGCCGGCCGGTCTGGCGATGG
This sequence comes from Roseateles sp. GW821-FHT09B06, assembly GCF_059418245.1. Taxonomy (NCBI): domain Bacteria; kingdom Pseudomonadati; phylum Pseudomonadota; class Betaproteobacteria; order Burkholderiales; family Sphaerotilaceae; genus Roseateles; species Roseateles sp. GW821-FHT09B06. The sequence goes on from NZ_JBWKPM010000002.1 coordinate 223,555, forward strand.
AAACCGCCGCCGCGCTGCCGCTGACCTTCCTGGTCGTGCACGACATGCTGGTGCTGCAGGGCCGCCTGAAGCATGGCGAATGGCTGCTGGTGACCGGCGTCTCCTCGGGCGTCGGCGTGGCTTCGCTGCAGGTGGCCAAGGCGCTGGGCGCAAGAGTCATCGGCAGCTCGGGTTCCGCGGAGAAGCTGGAGCGCCTGCAGGCCCTGGGGCTGGACCTGGCGCTCCACACGCGCGCGCCGGACTTCGCGGCCGCGGTGCTGGACGCCACCGACGGCAGCGGCGTGGACCTGGTGGTCAATACCGTGGGCGGCAGCATGTTCGCCGAATGCCTGCGCTGCCTGGCCTTCGAGGGCCGGCTGGCCACCGTGGGCTATGTGGACCGGCAGCTGAGCGCGGAGATCGACCTGCAGGCCCTGCATGCCAGGCGCCTGACCCTGTTCGGCGTGTCCAACAAGCTGCGCAGCGCCGAGCAGCGCGCCGCCGGCGTGCCGGCCTTCGCGGCCGAACTGCTGCCGGCGATCGCCGACGGCCGCATCCGGCCGCTGGTGGACCGCGTGTTCCCCTTCGACGAACTGCCGGCCGCGCAGGCCTGCATGGAAGCCAATCAGCACCTGGGAAAGATCGTGTTGAAGATCAGCGAGTGACGTCAACAGCGCCGCAGAGCGCATTACCGGAGACATCATGCAATACACCGTCCGCAAGCCAAGCGCGCGCCCTGTGCTCCTGGCCGCGCTTGCCCTCGCCCTGCTGGCGGCCGCCGGCCAAGCCGCCCCGGCCCAGCCCTGGCCCGCCAAGCCCATCCGCCTGGTGATCGGCTTCGCGCCCGGCGGCGCGGCCGACTATGTGGCGCGCGCCATCGCCGACCCGCTGGGCCGGGTGCTGGGCCAGCCGGTGAGCGTGGACAACCGTGCCGGCGCCGGCAGCAGCCTGGCGGCCGACTTCGTCGCCAAGGCAGCGCCCGATGGCTACACGCTGCTGATCGCCAGCCCCAGCAGCATCTCGGTGAACCCGGCGCTCAACCCCAGGCTGGGCTATGGCGCCAAGGACCTGCTGCCGGTCACCCGCATCACCGCCTCGCCCCTGGTCGTGGCGGTCAACCCCGGCCTGGGCATCAACAGCTTCCAGGAGCTGATCGCCGCCGCCAGGGCCAGGCCCGGTGTCCTGAACTACACCACCTCGGGCAATGGCTCGGCGCCGCATCTGGGCGCGGCCCATTTCAGCAAGGTGGCCGGCGTGGAGATGGTGCACATCCCCTACAAGGGCGGCGCCCAGGCCATCCAGGCCGTGGTGGCGGGCGATGCCCAGCTGACCTTCGGCACGCCGCCCTCGGTGCTGCCGATGGTGCAGGCCGGGCGGCTGAAGGCGCTGGCCGTGACCAGCCCGAATCGCTCGCCGCTGGTGCCCGACGTGCCGGGCACCAGCGAGGGCGGCCTGCCCGGCTACAGCCTGTCCTTCTGGTATGGCTTCTTCCTGCCCGTCGGCACGCCGGCCGAGGTGACGAAGAAACTCTTCGAAGCCACCCAGCAGGTCATGCAGCGCCCCGAGGTCAGGGCCGCGCTGGCACGCGAGGGCACCGAGGTGGCGATGTCCAGATCGCCCGAGGATTTCGCGGCCTTTCTGAACGAGGACAGCCCCTTCTGGGCCAAGCTGGTCAGGGACGCCAAGGTGAAGCTGGACTGAGCCCAGGGAGAGACGACATGGCTTCGACCCAACGCTGCTTCGCGCTGCGCCGTTCAATCTGTGCCGCGGGGGCCCTGCTGCTGGCCGGCTGCGCCAGCCGGCCCGGCCCGGTCGCCCGCGCGCAGCTCGCGCCCACCGGCAAGCTGCGCGCCGCGATCAATTTCGGCAACCCCATCCTGGCCAACCGCGACGCGGGCGGCGAGCCTCGCGGCGCGTCGGTGGACCTGGCGCGCGAGGCGGCGCGCCGGCTCGGCCTGCCCATCGAGCTGCGGCCGTTCAACTCGGCCGGCCAGGTGGTGGAAGCCGTCAAGGCCGGCGAGGTGGACCTGGCTTTCGTCGCGATCGACCCGGTGCGCGCGGCGGACATGGAATACACCGCGCCCTACCTGATCATCGAGGGCGCCTATCTGGTGCGCCAGGACTCGGCGCTGCAGCGCAACGAGGAGGTCGACCGCGCGGGCACGCGGGTGGCGGTCGGCCGCGGCAGCGCCTACGACCTGTTCCTGACGCGCGAACTCAGGGCCGCGACCCTGGTGCATGCCCCGACCTCGCCCGCCGTCACCGATCTGTTCATGGCGCAGCGGCTCGAGGTGGCCGCCGGCGTGAAGCAGCAGCTGGAGGCCGACGCCCGGCGCGTGCCCGGGCTGCGCCTGCTGCCGGGGCGCTTCATGGTGATCGAGCAGGCGATGGGCGTGCCCAAGGGCCGCATGGCGGCGCAGGCCTGGCTGAGCGGCTTCATCGAGGAGATGAAGGCTTCCGGCTTCGTCGCCGGCGCGCTGCAGCGGCATGGCATCCAGGGCGCCGCGGTGGCGCCGCCCAGGGAGGCGCGCTCCTAGCCGCCCCGACCCGCGGCACTCAGAATGCCCACAGCAGCTGCGCGCTGAACATGTCGCCGTGGCGGCGATAGGTCTTGCCCCACAGATAGGCCAGTTGCAGATCGGCCGTCGGCAGCCCGACCCGCAGGGTCGGCCCGGCGCGATGCGACTGGCGGTCGGACCAATGGTCCCAGGGGCCCAGCTCGCCGAAGCCCTGCACGCCCAGGCGCCAGCCCGGGTGCAGCCGGTGCAGGGCCTGCCATTGGTACTTCAGCTGGGTGCGCCGCCCGGCCGACCAGCGCCGTTCGAAGAACAGATTGGCATTGAGCTGGGTCTGCCCCCATTCGGTCTGGAACACCGGGCCCCATTCCAGCGCGTTGTCCTCGCCATGGTTGCGGATCAGCTGGACATGCAGGGCCAGGTCGAAGGGGTACTGGCCCTGGGTCAGCAGGATCTCGTTCTGCCAGTTCCAGGAGCTGAGCTTCTGGCGGTGCAGGTCCTCGCCGATGAAGCTGGCGAACAGCCCGCTGGTCCAGCGACTGTTGACGCCCCAGCGCAGGCCCAGCTCGGGCCACAGGGTGGCGGGCTCGCGCGGCGCCTTGACGGTCCAGTAGCGCAGGTCCAGCGCCAGCTGGCCCGGCTGGCTGTAGGGCGTGACCAGGTAATAGCCGGGGTCGGCCCGCACCGCGGCGCCCCCGGCGAGCAGGGCAAGGACAAACCAGCGAAGAAGAATGAGCGGCTTCAACGGGCGGCGCTGCGATGCTGCAGGGGAGCGGCCCAGCATAGCCGCCGCGTCCGGCCGGCGCCCGGGTGGGAAAACCCTAGGCCGGGCGACCGCTCAGGCCGCCATGCCGGGATTGCCGCCCGCACCGACCAGGGCCGGGCTGTTCGGCTTGCGTGCGGCGATATGCGCCGGCCTGCCGTTCAGCGCCTGCGCGCCGAACCATTGCTCGACCAGTTCCCACACGGGCTTGCTGCCGGCCCTGGCCGCCTCTTCCGAGACCGGCGCCCAGCCGGCCACCTTGTAGCTCTTGCCGGCCTCGATGGGCCGGCCCTTGAGCCGCAGGTCGCCGATGCGCGCGCCCATCCTGGCCTCGGGCGCGCAGCTGTACGTCAGCCCGCCGACGCGCACCATGTCGCCGCCCTGCTGGTAGTAGGGGTCGGGGTTGAACAGATTGTCGGCCACGTCCTCCAGCACGGTCTTGATGGTCTCGCCCGTCATCTCGGTCAGCGTCGTGTGCGGGTAGGTGATGGCGGTCTGGTCCATCAGGAACTCGCGCGTGATGGTCTGGCCCGGCAGCAGGCTGGTGCCCCAGCGGAAGCCCGGCGAGAAGGCGATCTCGGCACCCTGCACCTCCATCAGCGCATCGCACAGCAGCTGGTCCCAGGAGCCGTTGAAGTTGCCGCGGCGGTACAGCAGGCCGTCGGTGATGGCCAGCGGCTGGGCCAGCTTTGCGGCATAGGGCGCGCGCAGCCTGGTGATCAGCGCCGCCATCTCGGCATCAGCCGGCAGCAGATTCGCGAACACCGGCAGCAGCCGGTACTTGATCTCGGCGGCGCGGCCGTTCACGACCCGCAGGTCCAGCACGCCGAGGAACTTGCCGTTGCTGCCGGCATTGGTGACCAGGGTCTGACCGCCGCGGTTTTTCACCGGCACCGGCACCGGCACGCCGTCATGCGTGTGGCCGCCCAGGATGACGTCCAGCCCGCTGACCTTGGAGGCCAGCTTCAGGTCCACGTCCATGCCGTTGTGGCTCAGGAGCACGACCAGTTGAGCCCCTTTGGCCTTGACCTCGTCGATGAGCTTCTGCAGCTCCTGTTCGCGGATGCCGAAGCTCCAGTCCGGCACCAGGTAGCGCGGATTGGCGATCGGCGTGTAGGGAAAGGCCTGGCCGATGATGGCGACCGGCACGCCGTTGATCTCGCGCAGCGTGTAGGGCGCGAACACCTCGTCGCCGAAGTCCTGGGTCTTGACGTTGTGGGCGACGAAATCGACCTTGCCCTTGAAGTCCTTGTCCAGGATCTCCTGCACGCGCTGCTGGCCATAGGTGAACTCCCAGTGGCCGGTCATCACGTCCACGCCCAGCAGCTTGGCGGCCTCCACCATGTCCTGAGCGTTCGTCCACAGCGAGGTGGCCGAGCCCTGCCAGGTGTCGCCGCCGTCCAGCAGCAGGGCGCCGGGACGGCTCGCCCTCAGCTGCTTGACCAGGGTGGCCAGGTGCGCGAAGCCGCCCACCTTGCCGTAGCGACGCGCGGCGCGCTCGAAGTCCAGGCAGCTGAAGGCATGGGCCTCGGCCGTGCCGGGCCGGATGCCGGCGGCGCGCAGGAAGCGCTCGCCGACCAGGTGCGGCAGCTGGCCCAACTGAGGGCCGAAACCCAGGTTGACGCTGGGCTCGCGGAAATGGATCGGCAGCAACTGCGCATGGCAGTCGGTCATGTGCAGCAGCGAGACCGCACCCGGGCCCTTGAAGGGCGCGGGCAGCGCATAGGGCGTGGCGGCCCGGGCATGCGAGGCCCCGAGGCCGAAGCCGGCCACCGAGGCGGCGCCCAGCAGCTGGACGAATTCGCGTTTGCTGAGGTTCATGAGGGCTCCATCAGGGCGCAGCAGCCCCTTCCCCAGCGGCGCTCGGGGATCCGGCTCTGCCGGGCCCGCGAGCGCGCCCCCTCGAGGGGCGGCCGCAGGCCGTAGGGGCTGGGCTATTGGTTAACGGGGGATTTCGGATCGAGCAGCAGGGCCATGATGTCGCGCACCTGGCCCTCGGTCAGCACGCCGGCATGGCCGAAGCGCGGCATGCCGGAGCAAGCGTTGTAGGCCTTGGCGTTCCAGATCTTGCCCCAGGTGTACTGCACGATGGGGGCCGACTGGGCCGCGGCCGGATCGCTGACGCCGCGCAGCTTGCCGTACTGGTAGAGGCTGGGGCCGATGGTGCCGAAGGAGATCTCGGCCTTGCTGATCTGGTGGCAGTTGTAGCAGTTGCCGCCGCTGGGCGCGCCGGCCGCGTCGGTCCAGGTCATGCCGCGGCCGTTCTGCGCCAGCTTCTCGCCCTCGCGCCAGTCGCCCAGGTACTGGCCGTTGGCCGGCCATTTGATGGTGGCCAGTTGCTCGGTCTCGATGCGCTTGGTCGTCGCCGCGTCGGGCGGGGTCTCGTCGGAGCAGGCCCGCTGGGCCAGGTCCTGCTCGACGCGGTCGAGCTTGGCAATGCCCTGCTCGCGGAAGGAGCCCTTGACCATGGCCTGCGCCTCGGCGTCCAGTTCGGCCGCGCCGGGCAGGCTGGCGCAGCCCACCAGCACCGCGGCCGTCAGGCCACCGAAAATCGCGATCGTTGTCGTCTTGTTCAGCTTCATGTTCGGCTCCCGCTCAGCGCTTGATCGAGGGCGCGATCGACACCGAGCCCTTGCTGTTGACACCCATATAGGTGGCCAGCGCCACCGTCACATCCGAGGCATAGCCGGGGAAGGGGAAGCGCTGCTGGCGGAAGCAGTCGTTCAGGCGCCGCTGCATGCCCCACAGCTCGCCGCTGGAGACGCGGTAGGCCGGCCAGGCCGCGAAGCCCACGCCGTCACCGGCGTTCTTGGTCAGGTTGGGCAGGTCCTGCAGGCGGATGCGCTTGCCGTCCTCGCTGTGGCAGGAGGCGCAGGCGAAGTCGTAGGGGCCGCCGCGGAAGAAGAACAGGCGCTTGCCGACGGCATAGCTGCGACGCTCCTGCTCGTGCTGCTGCGGCAGGTTGAACTTCAGGCCGCGCGACTCCGCGGCGATCCAGGCCACCAGGCCCTCCAGGTTCTTCTGCTCGTCGCGGCCGAAGCCGGTGGCGGCGATTTTCTTCGCGTCCAGGCCCTGCAGGGTCTCCATGCAGCTGAGCAGGCGCGACTCCAGGTCCTGCATGCGGCCGGTATCGGCAAAGTAGCGCGGCAGCTCGACAAAGGCGCCCTTGACCACGCCCGGGCCCTTGCCCAGATCGCAGCGCTCCAGCGAAGCATTCCCGGGGCCGCGCCTGGTCTTCCAGAGCTCCTCGCCCCGGGCCTCGAACAGCTCGGCCGGGTTGCCATCGGCCAGCATCGCGCGGTACTGCGCGATCGCGTCGGCCGACGAGGTCTGGGCCTGGGCCTGCAAGGTGCACAGGCTGCCCAGCGCACAGGCGATTGCAAACTTCCTCATCAGCATGTTTGTCTCCTCATGATGCAGCTCCGCTCCGCCCCAGCAGAGCCCGAGGATCCGGCTCTGCCGGTCCTACGGGCTCGCCCCCTCGAGGGGGCGCGCGCAGCGCGTAGGGGGTGGTCTGTCCGTCAAGCCACGGTGGCTTCGTCGGTCCGCTTGTCGCCCTTGTTGTCGACCCAGGTCACCGCGATCTTGTCGCCGGCCTTGGCGCCCTTGACGGTGAACTGCAGAAAGGGGTTCTTCGAGATCGCCGGGCCCCACTGGGCCGTCAGCACGGGCTTGCCGTTCAGGGCCGCCGTGACCTCGGTGATGTGCCAGGCCGGGATGGTCTTGCCGGCGGCGTCCTTGCGCTGACCGGTTTCCATCTCGTGGCTCATCAGCACGCGCACCACCGCGTTGCCGCCTTGCGCCTGCGCGCGAATACGCATCGGGTCTGCCATTGTTTGCTCCTCGTTCTCTTGTGCCTGGACTCAGCCGCCGCAGCCGCCGAGCGTGACCTTGACTTCCTTCTGAGCGAACAGCACCTTGTTGTCGCCGGTGATCGCCACCGCATAGACATTGGAGGTCTGGCCCATCTTCACGCGGGTGCTCATATTGGGCTCCACCGCATCGCTGACCTCGAACATGCCGGCCAGGATGTTGGGGTTCTTCTCGACCAGCAGCAGCAGGCGCTTGACGCCCGCGGCCGTGCTGGCCACGCCCAGCGGCACGACGGCGCCGTTCTCGGCGATGTCGGGGCCGGTCAAGGTGACTTCCTTGCTTTCCACCGGCTTGGCGGCCAGGCCCAGGGCCTTGAGCATCTCGTCCATGCTCTTGGCATCGAAGGCGCTGCGGCCGGCATTGGCCTGGGCCTGCGCGACGGCGGGCAGCAGGCCGGCGCTGGCCAGCAGGCCGGCGACCAGGGCACTGTGATGAATCATGTCTCGGCGGGTTTGCATCGCATCTCCTTCGTCTAGCTCGCTATTGTCGGTCTATCGTCAACTGTTTCTGATCGGGCCTGTGCGCATCACGGCCTGGCGCCGTCGGCCAGCCAGTCCGCGATGGCCTTCAGGTCGGCCTCCGGCAGGTGGGCCTGCGGCGGCATCGGCACCGGGCCCCAGACGCCCGTGCTGCCGCCCTTGAGCCGGCTCACGAAGTAGTCGCGCGCGTCGCCGCGCTCCTGGTACCGCGCCGCCACCTCGCGCAGCGACGGGCCCACGACCTTGCTGTCGATCTGGTGGCAGGCCAGGCAGGCATGCTGCTGCAGCAGCGCCGCCACCGGCCTGGGCTGCTGCGGCGGCGCCGCCGGCGCGGCCTTGGGCTGGGTGTTCTGGCCGCGCTGCGGCCCCACCAGGCGCTGCTGCTGGGACAGGTTGCCATGGGCGTTGCGCGCGAAGTCCGGCAGGTGGGAGGCGATCTTCGCCTCGACCGCGCAATCCTTCATGCAGGCCGAGCCCCGGGCGTCGGGCTTCACCCGCTTGCCATCGGGCCACATCGCATGGGCCATGGTCTTGCCCAGGCGGTTCGGCAGGCGCTGCTGCACCTCGGCCATGTTCTTGTCGGACAGCTCGCCGTCCGCGGGCAGCACGTCGGCCAGCGACAGCAGATAGGCCGTCACCGCGTAGACCTCGTCGGGCTGCAGGGTCTTGGGCGCGGTCCAGGGCATCGCGCGGTTGATGTAGTCCCACAGGGTGGACAGCTCCGAGACCTTCATCATGGTCGTGCGGCCCGGGAAGCTGTTGTCGCGCAGGCTGGCGACGCGGCCGGTCCGGATGTCGTCCTTGGTCGTGCCGCCCACCAGGGGGCTGAACACCTCGTTGGACTCGCCGAACACGCCATGGCAGCCGGCGCACTTGGCCTCCCAGACATCCTGGCCCTGAGCCACGGTGCCGCGCCCCGGCGGCAGGCCCTTGAGGTCGGGGCGCACGTCGATGTCCCAGGCCTTCAGCTCGGCCTTGGTCGCCGTGCGGCCGATGCCGTCGAACCTGGCTGACTGGGCATGACCGGGCAGCGATGCCACCATCGCGAGCATGAATGCGCCGGCTCGCCAGAGCGGCGCCCATCGCGCGAAGCCCGAGGATCCGGCCTTGCCGGGCCTGCGGGCTTGCCTCCTTGAGGGGGCGCGCGCAGCGCGTAGGGGGTGGGCCCTGTCAGGAGAGCTGGACATTCTTCACCTCGCCGCTGTCCTGCACCAGCCAGGTCTGGATCGCGTTGTTGTGATAGATCGAGCGCTTGCCGCGCACCGCGCGCAGCTGCGCGTAGTTGGGCTGCACATGGCCGCTCTCGTCGGTGGCCCGGCTCATCACCAGGGCGGGCTTGCCGTCCCACGCCCAGTCGAGGTTGAAGCGCGTCAGACAGCGGTCCATCACCGGCCCCTGCAGCCTGGCCGGCCGCCAGTTGCGCCCGCCGTCCACCGAGACATCGACCTTGGCGATCCTGCCGCGGCCCGACCAGGCCAGGCCGCCGATGTTGTAGAAGCCCTTGTCCAGCAAGACCTGGCCCCCGCTGGGCGTCGTGACCACGCTCTTGACCTCCTGGATCGAGGTGTACTCGCGGTGCAGGCCGTCGGGCATCAGGTCGATGTAGTGGATGTTCTCGTCCTTGCTGGCCCAGGGCCGGTCGCCCACCTCGATGCGGCGCAGGTACTTGACCCAGCTCACGCCCTGCACGCCGGGCACCACCAGGCGCAGCGGGTAGCCGTTCTCGGGCCGCAGCATCTCGCCGTTCTGGCCATAGGCCAGCAGCACGTCGCCGCGCGCGACCAGGTCCATCGGGATCGTGCGTGTCATCGAGGAACCGTCGGCGCCCTCGGCCAGCACGAAGCGGGCGCGCCTGGCGTCGAAGCCGCACAGCTCCAGCACGTCGATCAGGCGCACGCCGGTGAACTCGCTGCAGCTCAGCATGCCATGCGAGTACTGCACGGTGGGCACGGCCACATTGCCCCATTCCATGCCGGTGTTGGCGCCGCATTCGATGAAGTGGAAGCGCGACACGCTGGGCAGGCGCATCAGCTCGTCCATCGTGAACACCATAGCCCGCTTCAGCATCCTCTCGTCCGAGCCGTTGACCATCAGGCGGTGCTGGCTGGGATCGATGTCCCACCAGCCCTGGTGATGCCGCTCGAAATGCAGGCCGCTGGGCGTGACGATGCCGAACAGGCCCTGCAGCGGCGCGAAGGACACCGAGGCCTGGCGCGTCTGCGTCAGTCCCGGGCTCTGGCGGCGCTGCAGATTGGCCTCGAACTTCGAGGGCTTGCCATAACCCTCCTGCGCCACCGGCTGGCCCAGGCTCAGCGAATGCGGCGGCAGATTGAGGATGTTGGGGTCGCCGCCCTCGGCCGGCAGCGGATTGGCCTGGCCGCGCGCCGCGCCGGCCAGCAGCGCGGTGCTGGCCGTGGCGAAGGCACCGCGCAGAAAACGCCGGCGCGCGTCGGGCGAGGGCTCGCGGGCCAGCGCCTGGGTGTCGATGAAATGCTCGGGCGCGCGCAGCAGGCGGCCGGGGTCGCGGGAATGCGTCATCGCTGGCCCCTCAGACGCGCGACGCCAGCAGGCGCTCGGCCGGCGCCAGCGCCTCGGGATCGTCCATCTCGATCGCGATCTGGGTGCAGACCGCGCGGCACAGCGCCACCGCGCGCTCGTTCTGCACGCGGTAGTAGATCTGCACGCCCTCGCGGCGCTTGGCCAGGATGCCGGCGCGATAGAGATGGGAGAGGTGCTGCGACATGTTCGGCTGGGTGGTCGCCAGCTCGCCCACCAGCTCGCCCACGGTCTTCTCGCCACGGCACAGCGCGCTGATGATCTTCAGCCGCAGCGGCGTGGCCATCAGGCCGAACAGCTCGGCGGCGATCTCGTAGACGCGGTCGGCCTCGGCCGGCGTCGCGCTAGCAGCTTGCAAGCTTGTCTCCATTGCTTCTTATCAAAATATAAGCAAGTACTAATTTAATACAGGACCCGGCGCCCCGCCCTGGGGCATACCCTGGGACCGCCGGGCGCCGCGCGCGCATCGCACCGGGGCACAATTTGTCAAGCCCATCCGCCTGTCCGCCGTGAAGCTCAGCCCCGCCCTTCGCAAGACCCTGCTGGCGTCGCCCGGCGCCTCGATGAAGACGCACACCCTGCTGGCGGTGCTGCTCGTCGGCCTGGCCGGCGTGGCCCTGGCGGCCTTGCTGCGCAGCCAGCATGAGGCGCGCCTGGCCACCGAGCATGTGCTGGGCCTGGCCCTGCAGGACCTGCTGCTGGTGCTGGCCCTGGGCGGGGTATGCGTGCTGATACTGGAGCGCACGCTGCTGCGCCCGCTGCGCCGCCTGGCCGAGCAGGCCCATGCCTTCGACCCCACCCAGCCGCCGCAGCGCTGGCTCGACGCCGAGGACGGGCCGCGCGAGCTGCAGCAGATCAACCAGGCCTTCGAGCGCGTGCAGCAGAGCCTGGGCGCCCAGCTGCAGCGCGAACACAGCCGCGCCGAGCTGCTGCGCGCCGAGGTGGAGCAGCACAGCCGCGCCCTGGCCCGCACCCAGCAAGCCCTGGAGACCGCGCAGCGCGAGCTGGCCAGCCTGAGCCGGCACGACGCCCTGACCGGCCTGGCCAACCGCCGCGAGTTCGACGACGCGCTGCGCCGCGAGTTCAAGCGCGCCCAGCGCCAGCAGGGCCGGCTGGCGCTGGCGGTGATGGATCTGGACTGCTTTCGCGCCTACAACGAGCGCCAGGGCCGCGCCGCCGGCGATGCGGCCCTGCAGGCCTTCGCGCGGCTGCTGGCCGAGCGCTTCAAGCGCGACACCGACCTGGTCGTGCGCCTGGGCGGCGAGGAGTTCGGCGCCCTGCTGCCGGGCTCGGACCGCGACATGGCCCAGGGCCTGATGGAGCAGCTGAGCGAGGACCTGCGCGCGCTGGCCATTCCCCATCCGACCACCTCGGCCGCGGCGCCGCTGCTGACCGTCAGCATCGGCCTGGCGGCCTACCGCCCCGGTCAGACCTATCTGAGCCCGCAGGCCCTGCTGCAGGCCGCCGACGAGGCGCTGTACGTGGCCAAGCATGCCGGCCGGGATCGGCTCAGCTTGTCGGCTTGACCGCCCCCTACCGGCTGCGCCGGCCCCGGGGCGGCGAAGCCGCCCGGCAAAGCCGGGTCGGCGCTGCCCGCCGGGTCAACGGCCCCGCGATTGGGCTTCCTGCAGCTGCTCGCTGACGCGGCGCGCGGCGCGCAGCACCAGGGTCTCGTCCAGCTGGGCCTGCGGCGCGATCACGCGCGCCACCTCTTCCAGCTCGTCCGGCCGGATCATCAGCGCCCAGGCCATCACCGAGATCGCGCAGATGCTGCGGCGCTGCACCAGGTCCGGGATGATCAGGGTGTCCTGCAGCTGCACATGGTGGCGCACGCTGGCCACCGCGGCCGGCGCCAGGCCCCAGCTCTCGCACAGGGCCGCGCCCAGCGCGTCATGGCTGACGCCGAAGGCGGTGTGCTCCAGCTGCACCAGCTCGCCGTCCTTGGTGGCGGCGCGCAGCATCGCCGGGTAATGCGCCGAGGCATGGCGGTACAGCACCGCCTTGCCGCATTCCTCGAACAGGCCGGCCGAATGGGCGGCCCAGGGGTCGACGCCCAGCATCTGGCCCATGCGGCCCATCAGCAGGCCGCGCTGCGAGGCGCGCGCCCATACCGGCTCCAGCTCGGCGGCCGGCGGGAAGGCGGCGCGCAGGCCCATCTCGAAGGTGATCGCGGCCACCTCGCGCATGCCCAGATAGGTCAGCGCCTGGTGCACCGTCTGCACCCGGCCCTGCAGGCCGTAGAGCGAGGAGTTGACCGCCTTCAGCACCGCGGCCGCCAATGCCATGTCCGATTCCACCAGGGCCGACATGGCCGGCAGGTCCACGTCCTCGGCCGCCATCAGCAGGGACAGCTTGACCAGCACCTCGGGTTGGGTGGGGATCTCGATGTCGAGCGAACGCAATTGAGGGTCGACGGGCATGACTTATTTAACGGTTGAGTGCAGGCCGAATGGTAGCGCTAGCGAAGGAAGGCATCCCAGCCTGTTTTCAGGATCAATGCGCTGACCACCAGCACGAACATGCCGCGCACGAAACCCGCGCCATGCTTGAGGGCCAGGCGGGTGCCAAGCAGGCTGCCCAGCACATTGGTCACCGCCATCACCGCGGCGATCTGCCACCAGACATGGCCCTTCAGCGCAAACAGCAGCAGCGCCGCGCCGTTGGTGGCCGTGTTCAGCAGTTTGGCGCTGGCCGAGGCATGCAGGAAGTCGAAGCCCAGCAGGCGAACGAACAGGAACACGAAGAAGCTGCCGGTGCCGGGGCCGAAGAAACCATCGTAGAAGCCGATCACCAGTCCGATGCCACTGGCCAGCAGCGCCTCCGTCGCGCCCTGGTGGCGCGGCGCATGGGTGCGGCCCAGGTCTTTCCTGGCCAGGGTATAGACCAGCACGGCCAGCAGGATCAGCGGCAGCGCCTTGCGCAGGCCGCTGGGGTCGACCAGGGTGACGGTCCAGGCGCCGAGGAAGCTGCCCGCCAGCGCCGCACCGGCCGCCGGCGCCAGCGCATGCCAGGGCAGGGTGACGCGGCGCGCGAACTGCGCCAAGGCCCAGGCCGTGCCCCAGATCGCGCCGCCCTTGTTGGTGCCGAACAGGGTGGCGGGCGGGGCCGTCGGGAACACGCTGAACAAGGCCGGTACCAGCACCAGCCCCCCGCCTCCCACGACTGCATCGACGAATCCGGCCAACAGGGAGGCCAGGGCCACGGTCACAAGTTCAAGCATTCAGCGGGTTCCGGCAGCACCAAATAAAACGGGCACCGTCGAGGTGCCCGTGAATAGTGACAGTGTCACCGATCTCGTTCGTATTGGTCTGAAATGCTTGCTTTGTTTGTCTCCTCAGCCCCGCCTGGCAGCCGCTGTTCGCACAATGACTGCATCGAGTGCTTCGCAATGTAGGGACTCGAGACCATGCACGCACTTGGGGTTTTCACTTGTGTGACAGCACCAGTATCGTGCATGAGCACGCACTCACTATCCATTGATTGCCGGGGCAATATCAAACAATAGAAATTCTTCGTTGCACTCTTATGGGAGAGCGCGGACGCCGGTGCGCACCGGCGTCCGCGCCTTGTGACCGGAAGCCGCTGCACGACCCGCCGACCGTGGCAGGCACGCCGCAGCACCCCGGAGCCGGGGTTGACAGGCGATTTTTCCGTGATGCGGGCGCTATCTGTATCAAAACGCTGGCAATTCCGACGCACCGGTCTATGCTGCGGCAGTCGTGCCGAGTGGGGAGGCCAGAATGGTTCGCTCAACGATTCGATGCCTGCTGCTGGTCGGCGGCATCTGGCTGCTGCCGGTTTCGGTATCGCAGGCCCAGGAACAGATCACCTGGTTGACGCCCGACTTCTCGCTGGGCAGCGGCCCGACCCTGGATCAGAAGACCATGGTGGGCCCCCTGCTGGATCTGCTGCAGGCGCAATGGGGCAGCGGCGTGCGGCAGCAGGTGCTGGTGGCCAATGCCAAGCGCAGCTGGAGCCTGATCAGGGCGGGCGAGCAGGTCTGCCACCTGGTTTCGCTGCGCACGCCGGACCGTGAGGCCCAGGCCTATTTCGTCAACACCCACCTGGTGCCGCCGCCACAGCTGGTGGTGCGCGCCCCGACCCTGCCCCAGCTGCCGCTGAACGCGGCCGGCGAGGTGGATCTGGAGCGGCTCTGGCAGCAGCAGCGCCTGCGCGGCGCCGTGGTCGAGGGGCGCAGCTATGGGCGCAGTCTCGACGCCCTGCTGGCCCAGCGCCCCGCCGGCGCGATGGAGAACTACACGCCGGCCGACTTCGGCATGCGCATGCTGCAGCTGCTGGCCGGCGGCCGCATCGACTACACGCTGGACTACGACTTCGTGCTGCAGCAGCAGAAGACCCAGTCGCCGGCGCTCGCCGATCTGACGCCCGTCCCCCTGCAGGGTCATGCCGAGCCGCTGGTTTCGGGCATCGCCTGTCCGCGCAACCCCTGGGGCGCAAGGGCCGCGCAGCGCCTGCGCCAGCTGCTGGCCACGCCGGCCGGCATCGCGGCGCTGAAGACCAGCTTCGACCCCGGCCTCAGCCCGCAGGCGCGGGCGCGCTACGGCGCGCGCATCCAGGCCTATTACGAACAGCTGCCGGCGCAGCTGGCCCAGCCAACGCTCGATTAGGCGGGCACCGCGCCGCCGTTGCCATCCAGCGCCTTGCGCACCACCTCCTCGCTGAGGCCCTCGACGCATTCCTGCAGGAAGCGGTAGGCGTAGCCGCGCAGGTAATGGCCGCGCTTGAGCGCGATGCGCGCGGTGTTGGCCGGGAACAGATGAGCGCTGTCCAGCAGCTGCAGGCCCTGGTCGCGCTGCGGCTCGAAGGCCATCGCGGCGACGATGCCCACGCCCAGACCCACCTGCACATAGGTCTTGATCACGTCGGCATCGAGCGCCGACATCACGATGTCCGGCGCCAGCCCGGCGGCGGCAAAGCCGGCGTCGATGCGGGCGCGGCCGGTATAGCCCTCGTGGTAGGTGATCAGCGCATGCTCGGCCAGGGTCTCCAGGCTCAGCGGCTGCGACGAGCGCGCCAGCGCATGGCCCTCGGGCACGACCACCGCGTGGTGCCAGTCGTAGAAGGGGAAGGTCAGGAACTGCTCCTCCTCCTGCAGCGCCTCGGTGGCGATGCCGATGTCGGCCTCGCCGGACTGCAGGAGCGCCACGATCTCGGCCGGGCTGCC
Organism: Roseateles sp. GW821-FHT09B06; assembly: GCF_059418245.1. NCBI lineage: Bacteria > Pseudomonadati > Pseudomonadota > Betaproteobacteria > Burkholderiales > Sphaerotilaceae > Roseateles > Roseateles sp. GW821-FHT09B06. Next base: position 238,906 of record NZ_JBWKPM010000002.1, read on the forward strand.
CTGGTGCAGCACCAGATGCACCTTGGGAAAGGCCGCCTTGAAGCGCGCCACCACCTGCGGCAGCGCATAGCGCGCCTGGGTGTGGGTGGTGGCGATGGTCAGCCGGCCCTGCTCGGCGCCGGAGAACTGCTCGGCCAGGCGCTTGATGTTCTTCGCGTCCAAGAGCATGCGCTCGACGATCACGGCCAGCTCCTTGCCCGGCTCGGTCAGGCCCAAGAGGCGCTTGCCGCGGCGCTGGAACAACTCGACACCCAGCTCGTCCTCCAGGTCCTTGATGTGCTTGGAGACGCCGGACTGCGAGGTGAACAGCGCGGCCGCCACCTCGGTCAGGTTGAAATTGCGCTGCACCGCCTCGCGGATGATGCGCAGTTGCTGGAAGTTCATGCCGCCTCTTGCTTTTTCAGATCGAACAGGCTCAGGCGCGAGGCATTCAGCCGCACCTGCTGGCCCGGCAGTAGGTTGAGCGCTGTGGCCTGCTCGCGGCTCAGCTCGGCCTCCAGATGGCGGCCGTCCGGCCCGGTCAGCTCGACTCGGCTGGCCGCGCCAAAGCTCAGCACCCGCTCGACCCTGGCGTCCAGGCCGGTCGCGGCCGGGTCGGTGATGATCTGCAACTCGTGCGGGCGGGCGTAAGCCTGCACCTGGCCCTGCGAGGCTGGGCGCCCCCCATGTCCGAGCTGGCCGATCTCGTCCTGCTTGTCGAAGCGATTCACCGCGCCGAGGAAGCCATAGACAAAGGGCGTGGCCGGGCGCTCGTAGACCTCGGCCGGCGTCCCGACCTGCTCCACCTTGCCATGGTCCATCAGCACCACGCGGTCGGCCACCTCCAGCGCTTCTTCCTGATCGTGCGTGACGAACAGGCTGGTGATGTGCAGCTCGTCGTGCAGGCGGCGCAGCCAGCGTCGCAGTTCCTTGCGCACCTTGGCGTCCAGCGCGCCGAAGGGTTCGTCCAGCAGCAACACCCGGGGTTCCACCGCCAGCGCGCGGGCCAGGGCGATGCGCTGGCGCTGGCCGCCGCTGAGCTGCGGCGGGAAGCGGTCGGCCAGCCAGTCCAGCTGCACCAGGCTCAGGAGTTCGTGGACCTTGCGCCTGATCTCGCTCTCGCTCGGGCGCTGCTTGCGCGGCTTGACCCGCAGGCCGAAAGCCACGTTGTCGAACACCGTCATGTGGCGGAACAGCGCGTAATGCTGGAACACGAAGCCCACCTGGCGCTCGCGCACATGGGTGTCGGAGGCATCCTCGCCGTCCAGCAGGACCTGGCCCCGGTCGGCCGTCTCCAGGCCGGCAATGATGCGCAACAGGGTGGTCTTGCCGCAGCCCGAGGGGCCCAAGAGCGCGACCAGCTCGCCGCTCGGGAAGTCGAGGCTGACGTCGCCCAGGGCGGTGAAGGCGCCGAAGGACTTGTGGATGTTGCGGACCTGGATGCTCATGATGCGGAGGCTTCCTTGACGGCCACACCGGCGCGCCATTCGATGAATTGCTTCAGGACCAGGGTCACCAGGGCCAGCAGGGCCAGCAGGGACGCCACCGCGAAGGCCGCGGCGAACTGGTACTCGTTGTAGAGAATTTCCACGTGCAGCGGCAGCGTGTTGGTCTGGCCGCGGATATGGCCCGAGACCACCGAGACCGCGCCGAACTCGCCGAACGCGCGCGCATTGCACAGGATCACGCCGTACAGCAGGCCCCACTTCACATTGGGCAGGGTGACATGCCAGAAGGTCTGCCAGCCCGAGGCGCCCAGCACCGTCGCGGCCTCCTCCTCGTCGCGGCCCTGGGCCTGCATCAGCGGGATCAGCTCGCGCGCGACGAAGGGGAAGGTCACGAACAGGGTGGCCAGAGCAATCCCCGGCACCGCGAAGATGATCTTGATGTCGTTGACCTGCAGCCAGGGGCCGAACCAGCCCTGGGCGCCGAACAGCAGCACATAGATCAGGCCCGCCACCACCGGCGAAACCGAGAAGGGCAGGTCGATGAAGGTGATCAAGAGCTGCTTGCCGCGGAAATCATGCTTGGCGATGGCCCAGGCGGCGCTGACGCCGAACACCAGGTTCAGCGGCACCGAGACGAAGGCGGCCAGCAGGGTCAGCTTGACGGCCGACACCGCATCGGGCTCGATCAGCGCCTCGAGATAGACCTGCCAGCCCTTGCGCAGCGCCTCGGCGAACACCGTCACCAGCGGCAGGATCAGGAACAGCGCGAAAAATGCCAGGCCCAGGGTCAGCAGCGTATAGCGCACCCAGGGCGCCTCGCGCGTGGCGGGGTTGCTCTGGTAGCGGCCGGCCTTGGCCGCGCCGAGGCTGAGAGTGGAAACGGCGCCGGACATCAGCGGGCCCTCCCCTCGCGTCCCACCAAACCATGGCGGCGCGCGCTCCAGGCCTGCAGGCCGTTGATGGCCAGCAGCAGCAGGAAGGAGAAGATCAGCATCACGGCCGCGATTGCGGTCGCGCCGACATAGTCGTATTGCTCGAGCTTGGAGATGATCATCAGCGGCGTGATCTCGCTCACCATCGGGATATTGCCGGCGATGAAGATCACCGAGCCGTACTCACCCACTGCGCGGGCGAAGGCCAAGGCAAAACCGGTCAGGAGGGCCGGCAGCAGGATCGGCAGCACCACCAGGCGGAAGGTCTGCCAGCGCTGCGCGCCCAGCGAGGCCGCCGCTTCCTCCAGCTCGGTCTCCATGTCCTCCAGCACCGGCTGCACCGTGCGCACGACGAAGGGCAGGCCGATGAAAATCAGCGCCACCAGGATGCCCAGCGGCGTGAACGCCACCTTGACGCCCCAGGGCTCCAGCAGCTTGCCGAGCCAGCCGTTGCCGGCATAGAGCGCGGTCAGCGCGATGCCGGCAACGGCGGTGGGCAGGGCGAAGGGCAGGTCGATCAGCGCATCCACCAGCTTCTTGCCGGGGAACTCGTAGCGCACCAGCGACCAGGCCAGGATCAGGCCGAACACCACATTGATCGCTGCGGCCAGCAAAGCGGCGCCGAAACTGAGCTTGTAGGAAGCCAGCACGCGCGGCGCGGTCGCCGCGGCCCAGAAGGCGTCGAAGCCATGGCCGGCCGACTTGATGAAGACCGCCGACAGCGGGATCAGCACCAAGAGCGACAGGTAGAACAAGGTGAAGCCCAGCGTGGGCCCGAAGCCGGGCAGCACGCGGCGTGGCCTGCGTTTCCTTTGCGCGGCCGCGAGCGGCGCGCTATCGAGGACGGCGGTGTTCATGGGGACGACCTCAGCGCTTCACGACCAGCTGGTCATACACGCCGCCATCGGCGAAATGGGTCCTGGCCACGGCCGGCCAGCCGCCCAGCAGCGAATCCACCGTGAAGGTCTTGATGGCCGGGAAGCGCGCCGCATGCCGGGCCGCCACCGCCTTGTCGCGCGGGCGGAAGTTGTGCCTGGCGATGATGTCCTGGCCCTCGGGCGAGAACAGGAAATCGGCATAGGCCCTGGCCGCCGCGGCCGTGCCCTTCTTGGTCACGACCTTCTCGACGATGGCCACCGGGGCCTCGGCCTCGATCGTGATGCTGGGATAGACCAGGTCGAACTTGCCCTTGCCGACCTCGTTCTCGATCAGCTCGGCCTCGTTCTCGAAGGTCACCAGCACATCGCCGATGTCGCGCTGCGTGAAGGTGGTGGTGGCGCCGCGGCCGCCGCCGTCCAGCACCGGCACATTGGCCAGCAGCTTGGCGACGAACTCGCGCGCCTGGGCTTCCGTGCCGCCCTTGGCGATCACCGAACCCCAGGCGCCCAGATAGGTGTAGCGGCCGTTGCCCGAGGTCTTGGGGTTGGGCACGATCACCGCGACGCCGCCGCGGGCCAGGTCGGCCCAGTCCTTGATCGCCTTGGGGTTGCCCTTGCGCACCAGGAACACCGTGGTGGTCGTGTAGGGCGCGGCGCCGTACGGCAGGGCCTGGCGCCAGTCGTTCTTGATCAGGCCCTTCTCGGCCAGCAGGTCCAGGTCGGTGGCCTGGTTCATCGTCACGATGTCGGCCTCCAGCCCCCCCACCACCGACAGGGCCTGGCGGCTGGAGCCCCCATGCGACTGGCTCACCGTCACGGCCTTGCCGGTCCTGGCCTGGTACTGCCTGGCGAAGGCCGGGTTGATGTCCTTGTAGAGCTCGCGGCTGACGTCGTAGGAGACGTTCAGCAGCGCCTCCTGGGCCAGGGCGGGCCCCGCGACGAGCAGGCTCAGGGCCAGGGCCGTGAGCGGCCCGATGATCTTGTTGTTGTTCTTGAACATGCGTTTCTCGTGGCGACCCGCGGGCCTTGATGCGAATGGAAAGACCCGCAGATTGCCAACAAGCGCTTATTCGAGGAACGACAGTTTTCGTATTTGCTTATCCGGAATTTGCTTTGCCGAATTTCAGATTTAGCCGCGGGCTCGGCGAAGCCCTCGGTCGACAAAACCGCGCGGTTCGCCGAGCCGGAGCAAGCGCATCGTCAAGAGTCGGGCCGGCCACCGGCAGCCCAAGCGGCGCCGGCACCGCGAAGCTAGGCCCGGGTGTAGGCCGTCTTCACCGTCGTGTAGAACTCGGCCGCGTAGCGGCCCTGCTCGCGCGGCCCATGGCTGCTGCCCTTGCGGCCGCCGAAGGGCACGTGGTAGTCGACCCCGGCCGTCGGCAGGTTGACCATCACCATGCCGGCCTGGGCATGGCGCTTGAAGTGGGTCGCGTGCTTCAGCGAGCTCGTCGCGATGCCGGCCGAGAGGCCGAACGGGATGTCGTTCGCCACGGCCAGCGCCTCCTCGTAGTCGCGCACCCGGATCACGCTGGCCACCGGGCCGAACACCTCTTCGCGGTTGATGCGCATGCCGGCCGTGGTCTCGGCGAACAGCGCGGGGGCGAGGTAATGGCCCTCGGTCGCGCGGCTCAAGCGCTCGCCGCCGCAGACGAGGCGCGCGCCCTCGGCCCTGGCGATCTCGATATAACTCAGGTCCTGTTCCAGCTGGGCTTCGGAGACCACCGGGCCGATGTCGGTGCCGGGCTTCAACGCATCGTCCACCGTCAGCCGGCCCATGCGCTCGGCCAGGGCCGCGACGAAGCGGTCGTGGATGCCCGCGGTGACGATCAGCCGGCTGGAAGCCGTGCAGCGCTGGCCGGTCGAGAAGAAGGCGCTCTGCGCGCAGAGCTCGACGGCCTGGGCCAGGTCGGCATCGTCCAGCACGACCTGCGGGTTCTTGCCGCCCATCTCCAGCTGGACCTTCTTGAGCGGGCTCTGCGCCGCTGATGCCTGCTGCGCGATGCGGGCGCCGACGCCCACCGAGCCGGTGAAGCTGATCGCCGCGATGCCGGGGTGCTGGACCATCGCCTCGCCGATCAGGCGGCCGCTGCCCATCACCAGGTTGAACACGCCGGGCGGGATGCCGCTGCGCGCGATGATCTCGGCCAGGGCCCAGGCGCTGCCGGGCACCAGGTCGGCGGGCTTGAGCACGACGCAGCAGCCATGGGCCAGGGCCGGCGCGATCTTCCAGGCGGGGATCGCGATCGGGAAGTTCCAGGGCGTGATCAGGCCGACGACGCCGATGGGCTCGCGCGTGATCTCGACGCCGACGCCGGGCCGCACCGAGGGCAGCAGCTCACCGCCCGCCCGCAAGCATTCGCCGGCGAAGAACTTGAAGATCTGGCCGGCGCGTGCGACCTCGCCGGTCGCCTCTGCCTTGGTCTTGCCCTCCTCGCGCGCCAGCAAGGTGCCGAGTTCCTCGCGGCGCGCCAGGATCTCGCTGCCGATCTTGTCCAGCGCATCGCTGCGCGCCTGGATGCCGCTGGTCGACCAGGCAGGAAACGCCGCCTGCGCGGCAGCCACGGCAGCGTCCAGCTGGGCCGCATCGGCCTGGGCGTACTCGCCGATCACATCGGCCAGGTTCGACGGGTTGATGTTGCGGCTCGCGCCGCTGCCTTCGCACCATTCGCCACCGATGAAGTTCCGATGTTCTTCGCTCATTTCAAATCTCCATGCCGCAGCTCTGCAAGCCGATTGCTGCAAACCCGGCCCGCCAAGCGGCGCCCGAGGATCCGGCTTTGCCGGGCCTGCGGGCGCGCCCCCTTGAGGGGGCCGGCGCAGCCGGTAGGGGGTGTTTCGGTTCACTGCGCCCAGCGCAGAACCAAGGGGTCGAGGCGCCTGGCCGCATCCAGCAGCCCCGCGCGCGTGGCCGGCGCCATGGCCGGGAAGGGGTGGCGCGGCGCATCGCAGGCAATCACGCCGCCCTCCTTCATCAGGGCCTTGGCCGTCAGGATGCCGCCCTGGCGGTTCTCGTAGTTGATCAGCGGCAGCCAGCGCGCATAGGCGGAAACGGCTGCCTCGCGGTCGCCGGCCGCATAGGCGTCGACGATCCGGCGGATGCCGTCCGGGAAGGCGCCGCCGGTCATCGCGCCGGTGGCGCCGGCGTCCAGGTCGGCCAGCAAGGTGATGGCCTCCTCGCCGTCCCAGGGGCCCTCGATGGCATCGCCGCCCAGCGCGATCAGCTCGCGCAGCTTGGCCGCGGCCTGCGGCACCTCGATCTTGAAATAGCGGATCCGCTCGGTCTCGCGCGCCAGGCGCGCCAGCGTGGCGGCGCTCAGCGTGGTGCCGCTGACCGGCGCGTCCTGGACCATCACGGGGATCGCCAGCGCTTCGGACAGGCGCTGGTAGAACTCCAAGGTCATCGCCTCGGGCACGCGGATCGTCGCGCCGTGATAGGGCGGCATCACCATCACCATCGCCGCGCCCTGGGCCTGCGCGCGCAGGCTGCGCTCGATGCAGAGCTTGCTGCTGAAATGCGTGGTGGTGACGATCACCGGCACGCGCCCGGCCACATGCTCGAGGACGGTCCGGGTCAGCAGCTCGCGCTCCGCGTCGGCGATCACGAACTGCTCGGAGAAGTTGGCCAGGATGCACAGGCCATTGGAGCCGGCATCGATCATGAAATCGACGCAGCGCTTCTGGCTTTCCAGATCCAGCTCGCCGGTCTCGCTGAAGGTGGTGGGCACCACCGGGAACACGCCCTTGTATGGCCTCTTCATGCTGCTCACTCGATGATGTCGAACTGATCGAGGTACTCGGTCTTGAGCGTCAGCCCCAGGCCCGGCTTGTCGTCGTCCAGCTGCAGGAAGCCGTTCTCGGCCACCGGCTCGCCGTCGAAGATGTAATAGAACAGCTCGTTGCCGACCTCGACGTCGAACATCGGGAAGTACTCGCTCATCGGCGAGGCCAGGGTGCTCATCGTCAGGTGGTAGTTGTGCATCTGCCCGGCATGCGGGATCACCGGCACCGAGTAGGCCTCGCACAGCGCGTTGATCTTGTGCGCCATCGTGATGCCGCCGACGCGGTTGGTGTCGTACTGCACCACCGAGACCGCCTTGCGGTCCAGCAGCTGCTTGAAGCCGTAGAGGCTGAACTCATGCTCGCCGCCCGAGATCGGCACGATGTTCATCGCGTTCAGCTCGGCATAGCCGTCGATGTCGTCGGCGATCACCGGCTCCTCCAGCCAGCGCGGCTGGAACTTGGCCAGCTTGGGCAGCATGCGCTTCGCATACTCCAGGTTCCAGCCCATATAGCACTCGAGCATCAGGTCGGTGTCGTAGCCGATCACCTCGCGCACCGCCTCCACCGACTTCAGGTTCTCGGCCACGCCCTGCTGCAGGTGGGCCGGGCCATAGCCGAAGCGCATCTTGAAGGCCGTGAAGCCCTGCTTCAGATAGGTCTCGGCCTCCTTCTGCATCTCGCCCAGGTCGGTGCGGTAGAGCTTGCTGTAGTAGCAGGGGATCTTTTCCTTGGTGCGCCCGCCCAGGAGCTTGAACACCGGCTTGCCGACGCTCTTGCCCAGGAGATCCCACAGCGCGATGTCGACCGCCGAGATCGCCGCCATGCCGACACCCTTGCGGCCCCAGGCCTGGGTCGCGCGGTACATGCGCTGGCTCAGGTACTCGTAGTCCCAGGGGTCCTGGCCCAGCACCAGGGGCGTCAGGTACTGATCGATGATCTGCTTGGCCACGCGCGGCGCCAGGGCCACATTGCCGTAGCCGACCAGGCCCGTGTCGGTCTCGATCTCGACGACCGTCCAGCCGTGGAAGCGGAAGGTCTTCATCGTTTCCTGCTTCGAGTACAGCAGGTCCATCGCGTTGGAGCAGAAATTGCCCTGCGGGGGCACGGTCTTGCCCTTCCATTCGTAGACGCGGGCACGGACTTTGGTGATCTTCATGGTCGACAAGCTTTCAGTTCAGGCGTGCCGACCCCATGCGGGCGGCGATGGCAAAGGCATTGGCGGTGGCGTTGACATTGGCGCGGCCCTGGCCGGCGATGTCGTAGGCCGTGCCATGGGCCGGCGTGGTGATCGGGATCGGCAGGCCGCCCTGGACGGTGACGCCCTGGCTGAAGCCCATTAGCTTGATCGCGATCTGGCCCTGGTCGTGGTACATGGTCACCACCGCCTGGACCTCGCCGTCGCGCGCCTTCAGGAAGATGGTGTCGGCCGGGAAGGGGCCGGCCACGTCCAGGCCCTCGGCCTGCAGCTGGCGCACCGCCGGCGCGATGATGTCGATCTCCTCGCGGCCGCAGGTGCCGCCGTCGCCGCCATGCGGGTTGAAGGCGGCCACCGCGATGCGCGGCCGCACGACGCCGGCCGCGCGCAGCGAACGCTCGATCAGGCGCGTGGCCGCAGCGATGCGCTCGACGCTGAGGAAGGTCGCCGCATCCTTCAGCGGGATATGCGAGGAGACGCGCGCGGTCCAGAGCTCGCCCAGGGTGTTGAACTCGCAGAAATAGTTCTCGACGCCCAGGTAGGCGGCGAAATGGTGCAGCTCGTCCTCATGCTTCAGGCCGCCCTGCTTCATCGCATGCTTGTTCAGCGGCGCGAAGCAGATCGCGTCGACGGCGCCGGCGAGCACCGCGTCCATGCACCGGTCCAGCACCCGCAGCACCGAGGCGCCGCCGGGCGCCGTCGCAACGCCGCGCCGCACCTGCTCGGGCCGCACGGTGTCCACGGCCAGGAAGGCGGGGCGCGCGGTCGAGGCGCGGCCGCGCACCGCGGCCAGGTCCGCGACCGGCTCCCAATCAATGGCGAGGCCGGCGACGCGCTGGCCGTCCTCCCACAGCCAGCGGTCGCCCACCAGCACGACATTGGCCTGGGCGCAGGTCTCGGGCCGCGCCAGCAGCCTGGCGATCAGCTCCGGCCCGATGCCGGCGGGATCGCCGAGGGTCAGGGCCACCACCGGCAACTTGCTTTTTCCATCGTTCGTCACAGCAATCCTTCTCTCGTAGCGCTCGGCTTTTTCTTAGGCTCTTTGCGCGTTGATTCGTGATCTCCCAGCCTGGCCTTGATCGCCTCTGCGAGGACCGGGTTACGCCGGGACGCGGGTGTGCGCAATTGCTCCGTGTCCCCCGGGCCGAAAGCGGCCCTCCTCCTTCACCTGCGCAATTGCGCACACCCGCATCCCGGCTTCTCCACCGTTGGGCTCTCGCGGAGAAAACCAAACGCAACGCCAAGCGGGAGGACGGGCGGGCCTGATGCGGAGGTCAAGGAGGAGGCCGCGTAGCGGCCGGGGGACACGCAGCAGCAGGTCTGCCCGTCCTCCTGCGCCCAGGCCATCGTCATTTCAGCATCACCAAACAACACGCAAAGCGCCTTTTCTTACCGCGCGGAGCCCGAGGCGGCCGAAGGCCGCAGGGGGTGGGCCATCAGTCGGGTTTGATGCCGCGGCGCTTGATGAGTTCGGCATAACGCCTGTTCTCGGCATCGTGAAACGCCGCGAATTGCAGCTTCGTCATCGGCACGACCTCGGCGCCGATCGCGGCCAGGCGGGCCTTGGTCTCGGGCAGCTCGATCAGCTTGGCCACCTCGGCCTGGATGCGGTCCTGCTGGGCCTTGGGCGCGGCGGCCGGCATGTAGAGGCCGTACCAGGCGCTCATCTCCACGCCCTTGACGCCGGCTTCGGCCAGGGTCGGCACATTGGGCAGCTGCGGGCTGCGCCGGGCCGAGGCGACCGCCAGGGCCTTGACCTTACCGTTCCTGATATGCGGCAGCACCGAGGCCATGGTGTCGAAGCTCAGCTGCACATTGCCGGCCATCAGGTCCACCAGGGCCGGGCCGCTGCCGCGGTAGGGGATATGGGTGATGAAGGTGCCGGTGGCCTCCTTGAACAGCTCGGCCGCGATGTGCTGGGTGCTGCCCGAGCCGCTGGAGGCGTAGTTCAGCTTGCCGGGCTGCTTCCTGGCGCGCTCCACCAGCTCGGCCACCGTGTTGATGTTCAACTCGTTGTTGACCACCAGCACATTGGGCACCGCGCCGACATAGGCCACCGGCACCAGGTCCTTGGCGTTGTCATAGCCCAGCTTGAACAGATAGGGCGCGATCGCATGGGCGGTGGAGACCCCCATCACCAGGGTATGGCCGTCGGTGGACTTGGCGGTGGCATCGGCGGCCAGGGTGTTGGAGGCGCCGGGCTTGTTCTCGATCACCACCGGCACGCCCAGGGCCGGGCCCAGCTTGTCGGCCACCGCGCGGGCCATCGCGTCGGTGCCGCCGCCGGGCGAGGAGCCGACCAGGATGCGCAGCGGACGGTTGGGCCAATCCTGGGCCTGCGCGGCCAGGCCGGTGCAGGCCAGCAGGACGGCCAGCGCGGCACGCCGGGGAAGGGATGGGGCCATGGCTTGTCTCCGTAGTCGTCTAGGTCTATGGCTGATGCTAGGGGCCTCACGCTTATCGGTAAACTCAAAATTCCTAATGAATTGATATCCTCGCCTTATCAATGAGCAATACCCTGTCCGCCGCCCTGCTGCTGAACCGCCTGCGCCTGCGCCAGGTGGCCCTGCTGCTGGCGCTGCGCGATCTGGGCACCCTGCGGGCCGCGGCCGCCCAGCTGGGCATGACCCAGCCGGCCGCGACCAATATGCTGAAGGAGCTGGAGGAGGCGCTGGGGCTGCGCCTGTTCGAGCGCGCCGGGCGCGGCCTGCAGGCCACGGCGGCGGGCCTGGCGGTGACCGGCCATTTCGACGGCCTGCAGGGCGCGATGACGGCGCTGGCGCGCGATCTGGAGGCCCTGCGGCTGGGGGGCGGCGCATTGGCCGTGGGCAGCATCCTGGCGCCCTCGCCGACCCTGCTGACCCGCACGGTGGCCCGGCTGAAGCAGGAGCAGCCGCGGCTGCGCGTGCAGATCCTCACCGAGACCAGCGACCGCCTGCTGGACCTGCTCGAGCAGGGCTCGCTGGATCTGGTGATCGGCCGCATGGCCGACGGCCATGCGCACCGCGACCATCTGTTCCGCGCGCTGGCCGGCGAGCCGCTGGCCGTGGTGGTGGGGCCGCAGCATGCGCTGGCGGGCGCCAGGCGCTGCTCGCTGGCGGCCCTGGCTGATCAGCCCTGGATCCTGCAGCCGCGCGGCTCGCCGATGCGCGAGCTGCTTGAGCGCGAGTTTCGCCAGCAGGGGCTGGACGTGCCGGCCGATCTGGTCGAGACGGCTTCCATCCTCAGCACCCTGTTCCTGCTGGCCGAGGCGCCGATGGTGGCCGTCGTGCCGGCCTCGCTGGCGGCGCCCTATGCGGACAGAGGCATGCTCAGCGTGCTGCCGCTCAAGCTGGGCGGCGAACTGGAACCCTTCGGCAGCATCGTGCGGCGCGGCCGGCCGCTGAGCGCGGCGGCGCAGCGCTTCCTGGCGTTGCTGCACCAGGACGAATGAGGGCGCGGGGCCGGGCCCCGGCGCTCACTCCACCCAATGCTTCTGCAGCCAGTCGACCGGCAGCACGAAGCGGGTCAGGTGGCGCCGCGCGCTCTTCTCGACGCGCCGCGCCGGGTTGAAGGTGTCGAGGAAATGCTGCCAGCGCGACGGGCGCTGGGTCTGCTCCTCGAACCAGCGGCCGTCGATCACCTCGCTGGGGTTCGGGCCGCCGGGGAAGGTGACGATCTTGGCACCCTTGGGCAGCCGGGCCTGCATGAAATAGCGCAGCGGGAAGGGCGGCAGGCAATGCAGGCGGAAATGCCGCGTCCAGCCCTCGGGCCAGAGCTTGATGCCGCCGGGCACGGCCTCGGTGATGTAGTGCTGCTCGAAATGGCAGCGGTCGGCCACGGCCTGCGGGTCCTTGCGGAAATTGGCCAGGATATGCGGGTAGCGCCCCACCGGGAAGCGGAACACCGAGGTCTGGCCCAGGCGCTGCAGCGGCTTGGCCCAGTTGCGCGCCAGGATCACGTCGTCGGGATTGCCGTACTCGAAGTAGCCGTCGATGTTGTCGACGATCACCGAATCCAGGTCGATGAACAGCGTCGGGCCGGACAGGCCCGGCAGCGAGTCGCCCCACAGCACCAGCTTGCGCCATTTGCCGATGCTGTTCTTGGGCCATTCGCAGCCCAGCTCGGGCAGCGGATGCGCCTCCACCTCGGGGCGCAGGCCGCGGGTGTCGTCGGTCAGGCAAACCAGCTTGAACGGCCCGGTGATATTGCGCGCCACCATGCCGTACATGCGGTTCACATAGTCGGGGCCGAACTTCTGGCCCCATTTGACAACGACGATCTGTTTCATTCTTCGAATCCTGTCGGGCCCTGTGCCCCGGCGGGATTCTAGGAGGACGGCCGCCCGCGCGTCAGACGTCGATCCACTGCAGCGCCAGCACCAGGGCCAGCAGCCGCCAGCTCAGGCGCGCGAAGGGGCCGGAGCGCCGGGCAGAAACCAACACCATCAGGCCGGCCAGCAGCAGCGGCAGCAGGAAGGCCGCCAGCCAGTAGCCACGGTCCGGGTCGCGCCCAAACAGGGTGTAGGGGTTGCACAGGGCGATCAAGGCCAGCAGCGCGATATGCCGCGCCAGCTGGCCGGGCGGGCCGAAGTCTGCCTTCATGGGGATGTGTTCCTGCCGGCCGGCGGCCAGCGTCGGGCGCATCATCCCGAGCCGAGGTTAAAGCTTTCTTAAGAAAATCAAGAAGACCCGGAAAAGGCCGCGCGTTCTCAATCGAGGCTGATCGCGGCCTTCTTCACCAGCCGGGCGTAGCGCTCCTGCTCGCTGCGGAAATAGGCCGCGGCGGCCTCGGGCGTGCCGGGGTTGATGATGTTGCCCTGCCTGAGCATCGCCTCCCTGACCTCGGGCGCGGCAAAGGCGGCGGCGAAGGCGGCGTGGTAGCGTTTGACCTGGGCCGGCGGCAGCTTGGCCGGGCCGATGACGGCAAACCAGCCCTCGATCGCGTACTCCGGCAGGCCCTGCTCGGCAATGGTCGGAATCTCGGGCGCGGCGGGCACCCGGCTGGTCGAGCCGACCCCGATCGCGCGCAGGGCGCCGCTTTTCAGATGCCCCTGGATCGAGGGCAGGGACAACACGCCCAGGTCCACCTGGCCACCGATCAGGTCGGCCACCATCGGGCCGACGCCCTTGTAGGGAATGTGGCGCATGCTCACGCCGGCTTCGTCGACGAACATCTCGGCGCCCAGATGCAGGATGGTGCCGTTGCCCGAGGAGGCGTAGTTGTAGACATCGGGCTTGGCCTTCAGCAGGGTCACCAGCTCCTTGACGTTCTTCGCCGGCAGCTTGGCCGGGTTGACCACCACGACAAAGGGCGTCGCCCCCGCCACCATGATGGGCGTGATGTCGTTCAGCGAGTCGAAGGGCATCTTCTTGTAGACGCTGGGATTCACCACATGGTTGTTCGACACCACGCCCAGGGTCAGCCCGTCGGGCGCGGCCTTCACCAGGGTGGCGGTGCCGGTGATGCCGCCGGCGCCCGGCAGGTTCTCGATCACGACCGGCTGGCCGCCCAGGGCCTTGCTGAGCGCCGGCGTCACCGCGCGCATGATGGTGTCGACGCCCGAACCGGCGCCCACCGGCAGGATCAGGCGCAGCGGCTTGTCGATGGCCGTATCGGCCCGCGCGAGCGGGCAGGCCAGGGCAAGACAGAGAAGGCCCAGCAGGGCGCGGCGGGTCGGGGTCGTCATCGTTTGTCTCCGGTTGCGGCTCTTGGTCGGCCTCGGGTCGGGATTCAGCGCTTCAGGCTGGCCAGTATCTCTTCGGTATGTTCGCCCACCTTGGGCAGCGGCATGCGCACGCCGGGCCGGCGCCCGCCCATCAGCAGGGGCAGCAGCACGACGTCGGTCGTGCCGCCCTCGTCGGTGGGCATGGCGGCCAGGCCGCCGCTGGCGCGCAGATGCGGATCGTTCAGCAGCTGCTCGGGCCGCATGATGGGCGCGTAGGGCAGGCCGGCCGCCTCCAGCGCGGCGCTGAGTTCGCCGATCCCGCGCAGCTGGAAGCTCTCGGCCAGGCGCGCCAGCAGCTGCGGCCTCAGGGCGACGCGCTGGGCATTGCCCTGCAGCGCCGGGTCGGCGGCCAGGTCGGGCCGCTCCAGCACCTGGCACAGGGTCTGGAACTGCTTGTCGCTGACCGCGCCGACGAAGAGCTGGGCCTCGTCCTTCAGGTCGAAGACGTCGTAGACGCTCCAGGCCGAGACGCGCGCGGGCATCGGCGGCGGCGGTTCGCCGGTCATCGAATACTGCTGCATGTGCTGGGCCGACAGGAACACGCAGTTCTCGAACAGCGCGCTCTGCACCTCCTGGCCGCGGCCGGTGGTCTCGCGCTCGCGCAGCGCCGCCAGCACGCCGATCGCGCCGAACATGCCGCCCATGATGTCGTTGACCGAGGTGCCGGCGCGCAGCGGCCGGCCCTTCGGCCCGGTCATATAGGACAGGCCGCCCATCATCTGCACCACCTCGTCCAGCGCGGTACGCCGCTCGTAGGGGCCGGGCAGGAAGCCCTTGTGCGAGACATAGATCAGGCCGGGATTGGCGGCCGCCAGGCTGGCATGGTCCAGGCCCAGCTCGGCCATCAGCCCCGGGCGGAAGTTCTCCAGCACCACGTCGCAGCCGGCGATCAGCTCCCGGGCCGTGGCGCGGCCGGCCTCGCTGCGGATGTCCAGCACGATGCTCTTCTTGTTGCGGTTGAAGCTGCGGAAGAAGCCGATCCCCAGGCCCGGCAGGCGGCGCGTCTTGTCGCCGCCGGGCGGCTCGACCTTGATCACCTCGGCACCGAGGTCGGCCAGGATCATGCCGCAGGTCGGGCCCATCACCATATGGGTGAACTCCAGCACGCGGATGCCGGCCAGCGGCAGGGGTCGTTCGTCGCTCAGGCTGTTCATTTCAGGTCTCGGTCATCGTTCTGGGCAGGCCGGCCAGCCACAGGCTGCCGTGCAGGGGTTCGCCGTCCAGCCAGCCGGCCACGCGCCGGCGCAGCGCCAGCAGCGCATCCAGGTCGACCCCGGTCTCGCCCACGCCCATGCTGGCCAGCATGAAGGCCAGGTCCTCGGTCGCCGCATTGCCGCTGGCGCCCGGCGCATGCGGGCAGCCGCCGATGCCGGCCAGCGAGGCGTCGAAGCGCGTCACGCCCACCTCCAGCGCCGCATGGACATTGGCCAGCGCCAGGCCGCGGGTATCGTGGAAATGGCCGCAGCAGAAGCGCTCGCCGGCGATCTTGCGGGCCGCCTCGAAGAGTTCGCGCACCGCGCGCGGGTCGGCGAAACCCACGGTGTCGGCCAGGCTGACGCGGTCGGCGCCGGCGTCCAGCAGGGCCTGCAGCAGGCGCAGCACCTCGGCCGGCTCGACCCGGCCCTGCAGGGTGCAGCCGAAGGCCGTGCCGACCCCGCCCTCGATCAGGGTCTTGCTGCCCGAGGCGTCGCGCGCCGCGCGGATGCGCCCGAGTTCGGCCACCACCTCGTCGGGCGTCTTGCGCAGATTGGCCTGGCTGTGCAGGGCGCTGGCCGACAGCGGCAGGATCAGCAGATCGGCCCGGCCCTCCAGCGCCGCCTCGGCGCCGCGCAGATTCGGCACCAGCACCGAGGCGAACAGATCCGGCAGCTCGCGCCTGGCCTCACCCTTCACATAGGCCAGCAGTTCGCCGGTATCGGCCAGCTGCGGCAGCAGCCGCGCCGGCACGAAGGAGCCGAGCTCGATCTCGCGCACGCCGGCCGCGTATTCGCCGCGCAGCCACTCGATCTTCCGCGCCGTGGGCAGCACGCGGGCAATGCTTTGCAGGCCGTCGCGCAGGCCGACCTCGCGAATCACCACCGGGGAAGGCAGGCTTGCCATCTGATGTCTCCTTGATGCCGCTCGACTTTAGAGATTCCAAGATGCTTCACAAGTGGTATGTTGGAACGCCTCGATTTCCAATCTGGAATCTCACAGATGCGCGACCCCGATCTCAAGACCCTGCGCCTGCTGGTGGCCGTCTGCGAGCACCAGAACATCAAGCAGGCCGCGCTGCGGGAACACATCGAGCCCTCGGCGATCAGTAAGCGCATTGCCGCGCTGGAGGCCGAACTGGGCACGCCGCTGCTGACCCGCGGGCGCCGCGGCGTGCAGCCCACGCCGGCCGGCGAAGCCCTGCTGGAGCATGCGCGCAGCATGCTGTTCTCGCTGGACCGCATCGCCCAGGACATGGCCGCCTTCGCCGGCGGCACCCAGGGCCAGGTGCGCCTGGTGGCCAGTGCCTCGGCCATCGCCGAGAGCCTGCTGGACGATGTGGCGGCCTTCATGCGCGAACCGGCCCATGCGCGGATCAAGGTGGACATCGAGGAACGCTTCTCGCGCGAGCTGGTGCGCCTGGTGCGCGAGGGCGGCGCGGCGCTGGGCGTGTGCTGGGACAGCGCCGACTTCACCGGCCTGGAGACCCGGCCCTACCGGCGCGACGAACTGGCGCTGGCCGTGCATGCCGAGCATCCGCTGGCGCGCCACCGGCAGCTGGCCTTTGCCGACACGCTGGACTTCGAGCATGTGGGCCTGCAGCCGGCCACCGCGGTGCACCAGATGCTGAAGCAGGCGGTGGCGGCCGGCGGCGGCGGCCTGCTGCGCTACCGCGTGATCGTCTCGAACTTCGATGCCGCGCTGCGCGTCGTCTCGGCCAACCTGGGCATCGCGGTGATCCCACGGCAGGTCGGCGCGGCCCATGCGGCGCAGCGCGGCATCCGCATGGTCGGCCTGACCGACGCCTGGGCGCGGCGCCGCTTCGCGATCTGCTGCCGGCCCGGCGGCCTGCCGGCCGCGGCCGAGCGCATGCGCGACTATCTGGCCGGCCTGGCCGAAGCCTGAGCCCGGGAGCCCCGGGGCCGGCGCAGGACTTAAATCACAAAAGCCGCGCTTGTCGGGGCTTTCACCGCCGAACCGCGCTCGGCCACGCGGCTAGTCTGTCGGCCAGGGAGTCTCATTCATTTGGAGACAGTAGTGCATAACATGACCCCGCCCCAGGCGCTGGGCCGCCACAGCGTGGCCTTCCGCCTCTGGGCCTCGGTGATCGCCGTCATCGTCGCCCTGTTCGCCGTGATCGGCTTCTCGGCCGCGCGCAGCGGCAAGGTGCAGGAAGAGACCAGCGCCACCGCCGCGGCGATGGATGCCAAGGTCGATGCCGCACGCCGCTGGTCCGCGATGGTCACGACCAATGTGGTGCGCGTCCAGGCCTCGGCCGCCAGCAGCGACCCCACGATAGACGCGATGTACAAGGACGTGATTCCGGCCAAGTCCGGGGAAATCACGCAGGTGCAGAAGTCCATCGAGGCCATGGCGCTGAGCGCGGCCGACAAGGCCCTGATGGAGCGCATCGGCGCCGAGCGCAAGACCGTGCTCGATTCGCTGGCCAAGATCCGCGGACTGAAGACCGCCAGCGACACCGCGGCGGCCCACCAGGAGCTGAACCAGCGCTTCAACCCCGCGGTCGACATTTATCTGAAGTCGCTGAACGATTTCGCCGAACTGCAGGTCTCCGAGAAGGCGCGCATCCTGGGCGAACTGGCCGAGCAGCGCAAGAGCACGGTGCGCATCGCCGCGCTGCTGATCGTCATCGTCGTGCTGGGCCTGGTGATTGGCGCGGTCTGGCTGGTGCGCTCGATCCAGCGGCCGCTGTCGCAGGCCATGCAGGTGGCCGGCCGGATCGCCGCCGGCGATCTCAGCACCCGCGTGACGGTGGCGCGCCAGGACGAGTTCGGCCAGCTGCTCGGCGCGATGGACCGCATGGCCGGCCAGCTGCGCCAGGTGGTCGGCGAGGTGCGCCGGGGCATCGAATCGGTGTCCACCGCCTCCAGCGAGATCGCCACCGGCAACCACGACCTGAGCGCCCGTACCGAGCAGACCGCGTCGAGCCTGCAGCAGACCGCCAGCTCGATGGAGGAGCTGACCGCCACCGTCGGCCATTCGGCCGACACCGCGCGCCAGGCCAACCAGCTGGCCGGCTCGGCCGCCGAGGCGGCCACGCGCGGCGGCCGGGTAGTCGAGCAGGTGGTCGGCAATATGGCCCAGATCACCGAGAGCTCGCGCAGGATCGGCGACATCATCGGCACGATCGACGGCATCGCCTTCCAGACCAACATCCTGGCGCTGAACGCCGCGGTCGAGGCGGCACGCGCCGGCGAGCAGGGCCGCGGCTTCGCGGTCGTCGCCTCCGAGGTGCGTTCGCTGGCGCAGCGCAGCGCCGAGGCCGCCAAGGAGATCAAGGGCCTGATCGGCGCCAGCGTCGAGCGCGTCGAGTCGGGCGCCCAGCTGGTGGCGCAGACCGGCGCGGCGATGAACGACATCGTGTCCAGCGTCAAGCGCGTCACCGACCTGATCGGCGAGATCGCCTCCGCGGCCACCGAGCAGCGCGACGGCATCGCCCAGGTCAATGTGGCCGTCACCAACCTCGATCACATGACCCAGCAGAACGCGGCGCTGGTGGAGGAATCGGCCGCCGCCGCACAGTCGCTGCGCGAGCAGTCGCAGCGGCTGGCCGAGGTGGTGTCGGTGTTCAAGGTGGAGCCATAGCGGCTCGCCGCCGCGCTGGCCGCTGCCCCGCAGCAGCCAAACCGGCGGCGACCGACGTGTGAGGGGCGTTCCAGGCCTGCGCAGGGCTTGGGACCGCCCGTGTGGGGGCGCCAATGGACTTCCGCGTCAATGAAAGATGCCGACGGCCAGCTCAGCCCAAACCAGGAGGAACGCGGTCGCGATGACCGCGCCGGCGAGCAAGCGCGATCGCCGCCCGGCGGTCAGGCGCATCGTCAGTTCGAAGGCGCCGCAGGCGATCAGCAGCATTCCACCGAACACCAGGAAGTCCTGCCGGTCCCACCGAATTTCGCTGGTGAACTGCATGGCCAGGCCAGGCAGAAGCAGCAACAAGCTGGCGAAGCCCCAGAGCGCAATGCGCCAAGCCGGCAAGCGACGATGAAGAGAAGGGGTCATGGGCCGCTCCATCGAGTTCGGATCGGAGTCTCACCGGAAACGGTAAAGGCAATGAGGGCCCACCGTGAAATGGACGTGAAGTCCCGCTTCCATCAAGGCCGCTCGGCATCGACGTCTGCCGTCCAGTCGTCCTCCATAACCCGCTTCGCAGCGTTGCAGCCATTTGCCGTTCGAACCCGGATGGGTTGGTGCCGGTCATGAGCGGAAACTCGCCAACGGCTGCTGTGCGGCCGTCCCTCGCGGCTGTACCCGGGGCCGGCAACCCTCCTTCAACGCCAATGGCGCCGACCAAGCACCGGGCTCATCTCCTTTTGCATGGCACGCCACACCCGCTCCAGGCCGGCGCACATCCACGGATGCCCATCCCGGAAGACGCGCCACTGCCGCACATCCCTTGGGTTGGGCTCGAAGTGCAAGGACCAAGAGACACCCCCACAGGAGAAGCCCCAGTCGAACGGCTGCCGACGATCCTTGTCGGCCGGCAGAGGCTGACCAGGCGGCGCTTCTCCTTTGCGGCGCAGCCGCTGCTCGGCACGAGCATCGCGCTCAGCACGGGTTGCGGGTCGGTACGGTCGCATGCTCAAATCTTAGGCAAGAATCGTTAACAATCGACCTATAACACGTTAGGCATCAGGAGGTCTCCAGATGGAATGGCTTGAGCCCTGGTGGTCAACCGAAAATCTAGATGCTCAGTTCCACGAGACCTTTCGAAGTCAACTCGAGCGCGAAGTGCCGCCTGGGCATTGCATGTACGGGCTTCCAGCCAAGCTCATTGCCCGAGGGAATGGAGACGATGCCCTCTTCCAATTGCTTGATGGGTCGGGACGAGTGGCTGATGTTCACCTTACCTGGTCCAAGAGTCAGGAGCGCCTCCCGTGGCCAGGAACATCCATCTATCAAAGTCTTCAAGTGTGGGTGGAGAAGGTCATGCTTCCCGATCACAAGGAGTGGGCCGGTGAGTAGCGTCGGCCTGCTGCCTAACCCCTCCGTCAAGGGGACGTCTTGCGGCAAGCCGCAAGCCGCCCCTTACGTCGAACGTTAGGCCGCACCAAAACCAACTGCGAGGGTCACATGCTCTTCATCTCGCTCATCGGCATGACATTGCCGCTATCCGTTATTGCACTAGGCCTCGGTGCCGCGTATTGCGCTTGGCTCATGCTGAGCGGCTTCCCAATAGGTTGGGGCATAGCGGTGATGCTGTTTTGCCTGTACTACATGGCCGGTGGTTTCAAGCTCATGAAGTTCTTCACCGGGGAAGGTGGGGTCAAGAGCAATGCAGCAGCAGCAGCAGCTTGTCTTGTTCCACTTCTAGAAGTAGCGCTCGTTGCGTACTTCGTCACCTCTAGTTGGCCGCTTGATTTGTCAGCTTGGTGGGCGCTCCTACTACCGCTCACTTTTCTGCTTCACCTACTACTGCAGGGCGGCTTTGAAGTAGTACTCGACGCAATCCATCCTGCGGGGAGGCGAAAATAGTGCGCAATGCAATCCTAGGCACTGCTCGTCAGGTGCGGCCTAACCCTTACAGGGACTTCCCGCCGCGTCAACACCGTCGTGTTGAATTTCTCATCAAGACCTGACCCCGACAGATTGCCATTGCGCACGTCGACCGACGAAGGGATGAACAGAGAACAGACTGCCACTCTACAGACGGCCTTGTTGCAGCCGCCAGGACGGCGCTGCGGACCCAGATACGAACCGCTCAGCGGGACTCCATTCCGTTCACGTGGATTGCGGCGCTGGCGCCGCGTGCCACCACTGGTTAGTCGAGCTTGCCCGCTGCCGGTCTGACCTGTCAGTGCATCTTCTGTGTGTCGTCGTGCAAGGAAGAACTGGGTGTCAAACTGGCACCGTGACGCCGGGCTTGACGCTGATGTGATGAGGATCGAAGCGTTCACCGCGGGTCATCACCGCCCAGAGGATGCGCGCGTTCTTGTTGGCCAGGGCCACCACCGCCTTCTGCCAGCCCGAGCGCTCCTTGAGCGCCAGCGCCCAGCGCGAGATTGGGTCGCTGCGGGTGTCGCCCCAGCCGGTTTCAAGCGAAGATCCTCGGCGCGCTGGCGAGTCGACGCGGCGGCGGCAGCGATTGCGACAACTAGGGTCGATTTCCCTGGCAGTCGGCGCGGGACGAGAATTCCCTCGCCCCCGTTGTCGAAATCATCCCCACCCGATCGTCGTGGAGGAATGCGCACCATTCGTCCGCCCTCGCCAAGGAGTCGTCGCCATGAACCGGACATCCTCTGCCCCCTCGCCCGCCGCCGGAAAAACCGCCGCGCGCGGCAAGTCCGCATCGGCCGCACGCCTCGTCATCCTCGTGGCGACGCGCAAGGGCGCCTGGCTCTTCCACGGCGATGCCCGGCGCAAGGCCTGGACGGCCGATGGCCCGCATTTCCTGGGCCACACCATCAGCCATGTGCAGCTGGATCCGCGTGACGGCCGCACGCTGCTGGCCGCGGCCAAGACCGGCCACCTCGGCCCAACGATCTTTCGCTCCACCAACCTGGGCCGCAGCTGGAAGGAGGCGCGGCAGCCACCCGCCTTCGCCCAGGCGAGCGGCGGCCTGCCCGGCCGCTCGGTCGACCACACCTTCTGGTTGACGCCAGGGCATGCCAGCGAGCGCGACAGCTGGTACGCCGGCACGTCGCCGCAGGGCCTGTTCCGGTCGGAGGACGGCGGCGTCAGCTGGGCCCCGCTGCCCTCCGTCAACGATGACCCGCGGTTCCGCGAATGGATGGGGTCGGCGCAGGACGGCACGCCGGACGGGCCGAAGCTGCATTCGGTGATCGTCGATCCGAGGGATCCGCAGCATCTTTACTTCGCGATGTCGGGCGGTGGCGTCCACGAGTCGCGCGATGCCGGCCTCAGCTGGTCGACCCTGATCCAGGGGATGGCGGTTGTCGAGGGCTTCGATGCGGCCACGGTCACCTTCCACGACCCGCATTGCATGCGGCTGTGCCTGGGCAAGCCCGATCGGCTGTACCAGCAGAACCACTGCGGCATCTACCGGCTCGACCGGTCGGGCGGCCCATCGGGCGACATATGGCAGCGCATCGGCCGCAAGATGCCCAAGCGCGTGGGCGATGTTGGTTTTCCGATGGTCGTGCACCCGCGCGATGCCGACACGGCCTGGGTCTTTCCGATGGATGGCACGACCGTC
This sequence comes from Roseateles sp. GW821-FHT09B06, assembly GCF_059418245.1. Taxonomy (NCBI): domain Bacteria; kingdom Pseudomonadati; phylum Pseudomonadota; class Betaproteobacteria; order Burkholderiales; family Sphaerotilaceae; genus Roseateles; species Roseateles sp. GW821-FHT09B06. The sequence goes on from NZ_JBWKPM010000002.1 coordinate 261,193, forward strand.
TGGCCGCGCACCAGCCCTGCCGGACGGCCGGCGGCCTATGTCACGCGCAATGCCGGCAAGACCTGGCAGCGGCTGGACCGGGGCCTGCCCGAAGGCCAGGCCTGGTGGACCCTGAAGCGCCAGGCGATGACGGTGGACGCCCAGGCCACGCCGGCGCTGTACCTGGGAACCACCAGCGGCGAGTTGTGGATCGGGCGAGACGAAGGTGCGAGCTGGTCGAACATCGCCCGGCACCTCCCGGAGATCTACGCCGTGGAAGTGGCCGAGCTCGCCTGAGATGCGGCCGCGAACAGGAGACGGTGGTCCGATGAAGGTGTTGATCCCCGGGGCGCTGCGCTCGTACACGCGCAAGTCGCATGTCGAGGCCGAGGGCGCCACGCTTGACGCGCTGTGCGCGGACCTCGACCGCCGCTATCCCGGGCTGCGTTTCCGCGTCATCGACGAGCAGCAGCGGCTGCGGCCGAACATGCGCATCTTCGTGAACGGCGTCGGTGTGCGGGACCTTGGGCATGCCCTGCAGCCGGATGACTTCGTGGCCCTCGTTCTCGCGCTCAGCGGCGGATGAACCGGCGGGCCTGATGGGATCGGCCGGGGCGGAACTCCGGCTTCACGGGCGCAGCGCGCAGGGACAGTGGTCCTCGGTCCCGCCTCAGTCCCAGGCCGGCGCCAGCCCCTCCGGGTTGACCAGGCGCCGGCCGCTGTCCAGCGCCGCGATGCGCGCCATCTCCGCGTCCGACAGGCGCAGCGCGGCGGCGCGCAGATTGCTTTCCAGGTTCTCGCGCTTGGTCGAGGACGGGATCACCGCGAAGCCCTGCTGCAGCGCCCAGGCCAGCAGCACCTGGGCCGGCGTCACCACGCGCTCGGCCGCGATGGCCTGCACCACCGGGTCCTGCAGCGCCTCGCCATAGGCCAGGGTCATGTAGGAGGTGATGCCCAGCCCCAAGCTGCGCGCGTACTCGACCACCGCGCGGTTCTGCAGATAGGGATGCAGTTCGACCTGGTTGGTGAAGACACGGTCCGCGCCCAGCAGGGCCACGGCCTCGCGCAGCAGCGCCACCGGGAAGTTCGAGACGCCGATGCGCGCGGTCAGGCCCTGGGCCTGCGCCTCGGCCAGCGCCTGCAGGCTGTCGGCCAGCGGCACCGCGCCGCCCGGCGAGGGCCAGTGGATCAGGGTCAGGTCCGCCGCCTCGGTGCGCAGCCTGGTCAGGCTGTCCTTCAGGCTGGGGATCAGCTTGTCGCCGGCCAGATGCTCGGTCCAGATCTTGGTGGTCAGGAACAGCTCGGAGCGCGCGACGCCGCTCTCGGCGATGGCGCGGCCGACCTCGGCCTCGTTGCCGTAGATCTGCGCGGTGTCGATCAGGCGGTAGCCCAGTTCGAGGCCGGTCCTGACCGCGTCGACGACGACCTGGTCCTTCAGACGGAAGGTGCCCAGGCCCAGCGGGGGCATGGTGTTCAGCATGTGCTTCTCCTTGTGACGAAACCGGAAATTCAGTGGCCCACCGGCGCGGGGCCGGCGCGGCGGGTGAGGGGGCGGCCGCTGCGGGCGTCGAGCCGGCCGCTCCAGGCGGTCAGGGCCAGCGCGCCCAGCACCACCAGGGCGCCGATCCAGGGCAGCTGGGTCAGGCCCCAGCGCGCGACGATCTCGCCGCCCAGCAGGGCGCCCAGCGCGATGCCGACATTGAAGGCGGCGATGTTCAGGCCCGAGGCCACGTCCACCGCGCGCGGCGCATGGCGCTCGGCCAGCTGCACCACATAGACCTGCAGCCCGGCCACATTGCCGAAGGCCACGGCCCCCCACAGCAGGACGGTCAGCACGACCAGCGGCTTGGAGGCGGCCGTGAAGTTCAGCAGCAGCAGCACGCCGGCCAGCAGCGCGAAGATCAGCTTCAGCGCGCCCACCGGGCCGCGCCTGTCGGCCAGGCGGCCGCCCCAGATATTGCCGACCGCCACCGAGACGCCGTAGACCAGCATCACCAGGCCCACCGCGCCGGCCTCGAAGCCGGCCAGCTGCTGCAGCATCGGCGCCAGGTAGGTGAAGGCGACGAAGGTGCCGCCGTAGCCCAGCGCCGTCATCGCGTAGACCAGCAAGAGGCGCGGCTGGGCGAGCACCTTGGCCTGTTCCAGCAGCGCGGCGGGCTGGCTGCGCGCGATATTGCGCGGCACGAACAGCGCGCTGCCGGCCAGCGCGACCAGGCCCAGGCCGGCGACGGCCAGGAAGGTGGCGCGCCAGCCGAAATGCTGGCCGATGAAGGTGCCCAGCGGCACGCCGGTCACCAGGGCCACGGTCAGGCCGGTGAACATGGTCGCGATCGCGCTGGCGGCCTTGTCCTTGGGCACCAGGCCGGTGGCGATGGTCGAGCCGATCGAGAAGAACACGCCATGCGCCAGGCCGGTCAGCACGCGCGCGGCGATCAGGCTGGCATGGCCGGGCGCCAGCCAGGCCAGCAGGTTGCCGGCGGTGAACAGGGCCATCAGGGCCAGCAGCAGGGTCTTGCGCGGCAGCCGGCCGGTCAGCGCGGTCAGCACCGGGGCGCCGACGGCGACGCCCAGCGCGTAGAGGCTGACCAGCAAGCCGGCCGAGGGCAGCGAGACGGCCAGGTCGGCCGCGATGGTGGGGATCAGGCCGACGATGACGAATTCCGTCGTCCCGATGGCAAAGGCGCTGAGGGTCAGCGCCAGCAGGGCTATGGGCATGATGAAGGCACTCCGGGCCATGGGTGAATGAACGAATGGGCGCCAGTGTGCGAGGCCGCGGCTTTCCGAAAAAGCCGTTATTCTTTAAAAGATTCTTGAAAAAACTTCAAAAATGAAGACCACCTTGGACGAGCTGCAGGCCTTTGTCGCGGTGGTGGACAGCGGTTCCATCACGGCCGCCGCCGCGCGGCTGGAGCAGACCGTCTCGGCGCTCAGCCGCACGCTGGGCCGGCTGGAGAACAAGCTCGGCACCAGCCTCTTGAACCGCACGACGCGCCGCCTGGCGCTGACCGAGGAGGGCCAGCTACTGCTGGCGCGCGCGCGCAGGATCCTCGACGCGGTGGACGAGGCCGAGGAGCAGCTGGCCGCGCGCCGCGAGCGCCCGGCCGGGCGGCTGCGCGTCAACGCCGCGACGCCCTTCATGCTGCATGTGCTGCTGCCGCTGCTGGGCGGCTTGCGCGAGCGCTACCCCGAGCTGGAGCTGGTGCTGGACAGCGACGAGCTGAACATCGATCTGCTGGAGCAGCGCACCGACGTGGCGTTCCGGATCGGCGCCCTGCGCGATTCCACCCTGCATGCGCGGCCGCTGGGCGGCAGCCGCCTGCGCGTGCTGGCCAGCCCGGCCTACCTGAAGGCGCGCGGCCGGCCGCGCGGCGTCGAGGAATTGGCCGGCCACAGCCTGCTGGGCTTCAGCCATCTGGACAGCCTGAACGACTGGCCGCTGCGCCACCCCGCCGGCGACGGCCTGCACATCACGCCGGGGCTGCTGGCCTCGAACGGCGAGACCCTGCGCCAGCTGGCGCTGGCCGGTCAGGGCATCGTCTGCCTGTCGGACTTCATGACCGAGGGCGACCGCCGGCGCGGCGACCTGGTGCAGCTGCTGGTGAAGGACACGGTCGAGGTGCTGCAGCCGATCCACGCGGTCTACTACCGCAACACCCAGCTGGCCGCGCGCATCGCCTGCTTCCTCGACCATGTGGCCGAGCAGATCGCGGCCAGCGGCTGGGTGCTGCGCTGAAGAAGAAGGAGAAGATGTGATCGATCCGGCTCAATCCGGTCGCGCCGTCTCGGTCATCGAGCGGGAATGTCGCCGCTTCCTGGGCGGCATGGCGGCCTGGCGCTTGTTGATCAGCGACCCGGCCACCAACACCCCCAGCAACACCGCCGGACCGGTCAGCCCGCCCCATAGCGGCGGCTCCAGCGGCGACAGCAGCTTGACGGCGAGCGATGCCTCGCTGCTGCCGCCGCCGGCGGCGGCATCGAAGGCGCCGTAGAAGACCCAGGCCAGCCATGCCAGGGCCAGGCCGGCCACGCACCAGCCGGTGGTCGGCCGGCGGCCGCGCCGCGTGGGCCGCACCGTCACATAGCTCCAGCCGATGGCCAGCAGGAACATCGGCAGGGCGTAGATCAGGGCCTCGCCCAACAGCTGCGACAGGCTCTCGGGCTCGCCCAGGCTGCTCAGCAGCTCGCTCGGCAGGCCGCGAGCGGCCAGCGAACCGGCCAGCAGCATGGCCGCGCTGTACAGGGCCAGGCCGGAAACGAAGGAACCGAGTCGGGCTGAATGGCGCATGACTATTCCCGATGGATGAGCGCGCGGGGTACGCGGCGAGACCCCTAATTCTGGGGCTGGACGCCGCGCGGCGAAAGCCTCAGTCCCCCACCACCACGGGATCGCCCGCCCCCCGATTCGCGTGTCGGGAAAGCGCGGACATCAGGCCCTCGAAGGCCTGCCAGAGCGGTTCGTAGGGCGCGGTCCGCCCGTCCAGCTGCTCCAGGGCCAGCGCGGCAGCTTCCAGCGTCGAGAGCTGGTGCGCCTGCTGCGCCTTGCGCACCCGGTAGCGCGAGGGCGGCGGCGCCTGCCAGCCCAGGCGCGGCAGGGCCTGCAGCTGCGGGTTCAGCGCCAGCAGCTTGCGGCTCTTGCGCCAAGTGCCGTCCAGCACCACCAAGCGGCGCGGCCGCGCCGGCAGCGGCGCGCCGGACTCGCCCGGGTAGAGCAGCACGGCGTCCTCCAGCAGCGGCGCCAGCAAGGCCGGCTCGAAGCGCTCGCCCACCAGCAGACGGCTGTGCGCCAGGCACAGGTGCAGCAGGCGCGCGGTGTTCTTGGCCTGGCCCTGTTCCAGCGGGTGCTGCAGGATCAGCAGCTCGGTGGCGTTGGCGACCGGACGGACCAGCGCGCACAGGCAGGTGCTCAGCGGCAGCAGGCAGCGGGGGCAGGTGGGGCGGGTCATGAGGGAGCGGTCGGCGGCCGCCATGATGGCATGGCGGCCTGTCTAGGATGCGGCGAGGCCCCCGGTCGCCACCCAGGTCAGCGCGCGGCGCCGGCATCACCGCATCGAGGGCGCCGGCCAACGGCTCGCCGAGCACTACGCCCTCGAGCCCGCCAGCCAGCGGCTCGCCTACCGGCAGTTCGCCGCACGCTGCGGCGCCTGAGGCGGGAACTACCAGGCCCAGCGCAAGGCCCCGGCCGCCGCCGGATCGGCCGGGACCTCCGGGGCCCGGTCGGGCTTTTTCTGCAGCACCCGCTCCAGCAGCCGCTGCTCCAGCGCCGCGAACTCGGGGCCGTGCACGCGCGGGCGCGGCAGCGGCACGCGCCAGTCCAGCGCCACGCCGCCGTCCTCGATCAGCAGCACGCGGTCGGCCAGGGCCACGGCCTCGGCCACGTCATGCGTCACCAGCACGGCGGTGAAGCCATGGCGCCGCCACAGGCGCTCGATCAGGGCCTGCATCTCGATGCGAGTCAGCGCATCCAGCGCGCCCAGCGGTTCGTCCAGCAGCAAGAGGCGCGGCGCATGCACCAGCGCGCGGGCCAGCGCCACGCGCTGACGCTGGCCGCCGGACAGGCGGGCCGGCCAGTCGCCGCCGCGTTCGGCCAGCCCGACCTGGGCCAGGGCCTCGGCGGCGCGTTCGCGGGCGTCGGCGCCGAGGAAACCGCCGGGCCGCCCCAAGGTTTTCTCGCCCCCTCGGGGGGCGAGCGTCGCCAGCGGCGCCCTAGGGGCTCGTTCCAGGCCGAGGGCCACGTTGTCCAGCACGCGGGCCCAGGGCAGCAGGCGCGCCTCCTGGAACATGAAGCGGGTGTCGTCGGCCGCCAGGCCTTCGATGCGGCCGGCGCTGGCCGGCTCCAGCCCGGCCAGCAGGCGCAGCAGGGTGCTCTTGCCGCAGCCGCTGCGGCCGACAATGGCGACGAACTCGCCGGGCACGATCTGCAGGTCCAGCGCCCTCAGCACCTCGCGTTCGCCATAGCGCTTGGCCAGCCCGTGCAGGGCCAGGCCGGCGCCGCCCCGCGCCGCTGGTGTCAGAGTCGGCGCCACATTGCGCAGCAGGGCTTCGCGGCCCAGCGCGGCCGCGCTCAGCACATCGATCTCGTGCATGAAGCTCATGATTCCTGATACCCCGGGTGCCAGCGCAGCCAGGCGCGTTCAAGGCCGCGCGCCAGCAGGTCGGCCAGCTTGCCCAGCAGGGCGTAGAGAAGAATGCCCACCAGCACCACATCGGTCTGCAGGAACTCGCGGGCGTTCATCGTCATGTAGCCGATGCCGGCCTGGGCCGAGATGGTCTCGGCGACGATCAGCAGCACCCACATCAGGCCCAGCGAGAAGCGCAGCCCGACCAGGATCGACGCGGTGGCGCCGGGCAGGATCACCTGCGCGTAGAGGCGCCAGCCCGACAGGCCGTAGGAGCGCGCCATCTCGATCAGCCCGGCATCGACCGAGCGGATGCCGTGGAAGGTGTTCAGGTAGATCGGGAAGAACACGCCCAGCGCCACCAGGAACAGCTTGGCGGTCTCGTCGATGCCGAACCACAAGATCACCAGCGGGATCAGCGCCAGCGGCGGGATGTTGCGCAGCATCTGCAGGGTCGAATCCAGGACGGTCTCGGCCCAGCGCAGCGAGCCGGTCAGGAGGCCCAGCGCCAGGCCCAGGCCGCCACCGATCGCGAAGCCGAGCAGGGCACGGCCGCTGCTGACCTTCACATGGGTCCACAGCTCGCCGGAGGCGGCCAGGCCCCAGGCCGCCTTGGCCACGGCCCAGGGCTCGGGCAGCACGCGCGTCGAGAGCCAGCCCAGCTGGGCGCTGGCCTGCCAGGCGGCGAGGATGAAGAGCGGCAGCAGCCAGGGCAGCAGGGCCGCGGGACTAGAGCGCCAGACGGAGTTCCGTGACATGGTGATCCTTGCGGGCGAGGGCACCGCCCTGCTGCTGCAGCAGTTCCAGGCGGTTGCCGAACGGGTCTTCGGTGTAGGCGCGGCCCGGTTCCAGCGCGGATTCGTCCACCGGATGGGCGGCCGCGCGCAGGCGCCGCAGCAGCGGGGTCAGGTCCTGCAGGCTCAGGGCCAGATGGGCCTGCGGCGCCACGCCGGTGTACAGGCCCTCGCTGAGGTCCAGGCGCTGGCTGGCGCTCAGCGAGAAGCGCAGCACGCCGGGGCGGTCCAGCGCGGGATGGCGCCATTCCTCCAGGCCCAGCAGCTCCTGGTAGAAGCGCCGCGCCGCGCCGGCGCCACCGGGCGGCATCGGCAGCTGCACATGGTCGACCAGGACGGCCCGGGCGGCCTGGCTCATAATGCCGCCGCCTGGTGCGGCACGTAGTTGTTGGCGACGATCTCGCCGAAGGGGCCGGTCAGCCCGGGGCCGTTGAGGCGCTCGCGCAGGTCCAGCGGCAGCAGCGGGAACACCAGCTCGGCGAAGCGGTGCGCCTCCTCCAGATGCGGATAGCCCGAGAGCACAAAGTAGTTCAGGCCCAGGGCCGCGTATTCCTTGATGCGCTCGGCCACCTGCTGCGGATTGCCGACCAGGGCGGTGCCGGCGCCGCCGCGCACCAGGCCGACGCCGGCCCAGAGATTCGGCGCGATCTCCAGGCCCTCGCGTACATCGGCCTTGTTGAATCGGCCCTTGTGCAGCTCGGCCATGCGGCGCTGGCCCACCGAGTCCATGCCGGCGAATTTGGCCTGCGCGGCGGCCACCACGTTCTCGTCCAGGTGCTGCACCAGCTCGGCCGCGGCGCGCCAGGCCTCGCCCTCGGTTTCGCGCACGATCACATGCAGGCGGATGCCGTATTCCAGTTCGCGGCCCTGGCCGGCGGCGCGCGCGCGCACGTCGGCGATCTTGGCGGCCACGGCGGCCGGCGGCTCGCCCCAGGTGAGATAGGTGTCGACCTGGGCCGCGGCCAGGTCGTGCGCCTCTTCCGACGAGCCGCCGAAGAACACCGGCGGGTAGGGCTTGCCGATCGGCGGGTAGAGCAGCTTGCCGCCGGCCACCTTCAGGTGCGCGCCCGCGTAGTCGAAGGCGCGGCCCTCGTGGCTGGCGGCCAGCGCCTCGCGCCAGATCTCGAGGAACTCGGTCGACTGCCGGTAGCGCTCGGCATGCGGCAGGAACTGGCCGTCGCCGGCCAGCTCCTCGGCATCGCCGCCGGTCACCAGGTTCACCAGCAGGCGCCCGCCGCTGAGGCGGTCCAGGGTCGCGGCCATGCGCGCCGACTGCACCGGCGCGACCAGGCCAGGCCGCAGCGCAACCAGGAACTTCAGCCGCCGGGTCGCGTCGATCAGGCTGGCCGCCACGACCCAGGAATCCTCGCAGCTGCGGCCGGTGGGCAGCAGCACGCCCTCGTAGCCCAGGGAGTCGGCCGCGATCGCGATCTGCTTGAAGTAGGCGAAGTCGGCGCTGCGCGCGCCCAGCGAGGTGCCGAGGTAGCGCGAGTCGCCGTGGGTGGGAATGAACCAGAGGATCTTCATGGCGGTTACTGGGTCGAGGCGGTCTTGAGTTGACGCGGCAGCGCGTCGGCGATCTTGATGGCCTTGGGGATCAGCTTCAGATCGAAGAAGACGTCGGCGATCTTCTGCTGCTCGGCGGCGACGGCCGCGCTGATCGGCTGGATGCCATAGCCGAAGCGGCCGGCGGCCAGCTCGGTGACTCCCAGGTCCAGGCCGATCTGCGGCGCCAGGAACTGCGCGACCTCCTTGTGGTTGCCCTCGGCCCAGCGGTCCAGCCGGGCCAGCTCCTCGACGATGGCCTGCACCACCTGCGGGTTCCGGTCGGCATAGGGTCGCGCGGCCAGATAGAACTGGTGGTTGGCCACCGCGCCGCGGCCGTCGGCCAGCACGCGCGCGCCGAGCTGCTTCTCGGCCGCGGCCAGGAAGGGGTCCCAGATCACCCAGGCCTCGACCGCGCCGCGCTCGAAGGCGGCGCGCGCATCGGCCGGCGGCAGGAACACCACCTGCACGTCGCCGTATTTCAGGCCGGCCTTCTCCAGCACCTTGACCAGCAGGTAGTGCACGTTGGAGCCCTTGTTCAGCGCGATCTTCCTGCCCTTCAGCTCGGCCACGCTCCTGATCGCCGACTCCCTGGGCACGACGATGGCCTCGGCGGTCGGCGCCGGCGGCTGGTTGGCCACATAGACCAGGTCGGCGCCGGCCGCCTGCGCGAAGATCGGCGGCGCCTCGCCGACGGTGCCGAAGTCGATCGAGCCGACGTTCAGGCCCTCCAGCAGCTGCGGGCCGGCCGGGAACTCGGTCCACCTGACCGCGATGCCCTGGCGGCCCAGGCGCTTCTCCAGCTCGCCCTTGGCCTTCAGGAGGGTCAGGGTGCCGTACTTCTGGTAGCCGATCCGCAAGGTCTGCGGCTCGGCCCTGGGTTGCGCCAGCGCCGGCAGCGTCAGGCTCAGGGCGGCGGCGGCCAGCAGGAGGCGGCGCGACAGGTTCTTCATCGTCATCGAGATCCATCCTTCGGGAAAAAGGAGCCCCCGGACGCGACCGAAGACTCGGTCGCGCCTCACGACGGGGCGGCTCAGAGAGCGAAGCGATAGCCCGCGAAGCGCATGGGTTGCCAGGCTTCGGCAGTTCTATCGAGGAGACAACCGGGGAAATGAAATTCAGGCGACGCTACATCGCTCGGCGGCGGCCAGTTGCACCGGCGACGCCAGGCGCTCGAACACCTGGGCCGCGCCATCGCTGAGGCGGCGCAGGATCTCGTCGCTGAGCAGGTAGCCGCCGCCGGCCTGGCAGCGCGGCAGCTGGGTGTCGGCGGCGAACACCGGGCTCACCACGTCCTGCGCACCCAGGGCGGCGACCACCGGCCGCAGCGCGTAGTCCAGCGCCAGCAGATGGGCCGGGCTGCCGGCGGTGGCCAGCGGCCAGACCAGCTTGCCCTTGAAGCCATCCTGCGGCAGCAGGTCGAGGAAGACCTTCAGCAGGCCGCTGTAGGCGGCCTTGTAGATCGGCGTGGCCAGCACCACCACGCGGGCCTCGCGCACCTGCTGGACCGCGTCGCGCAGGCCCTGCGCCTCGACCCGGGCCTGCAGCAGCGCCTCGGCGGGCAGTTCGCGCAGGTTCAGGCTGCGGGTCGTCAGGCCCAGGTGCTTGAGGCGTTCGCCGGCCGCGGCCAGCAGGCTGCTGGAACGCGAGGAGGCGCTGGGGCTGGCGGCGATCAGGAGCAGGGACATGGTCTGGCCGTAGAGGAAAGTGGGGACCGTTCAGCGGCCGGGCGTGTAGATCTGGTCGAACACGCCGCCGTCGTCGAAATGGGCCTTCTGCGCCGTGCGCCAGCCGCCGAACAGCTCGTCGATCGTCACCAGCTGGACCGGCGCGAAGGCCTTCGCGTACCTGGCCGCGACCTTGGCGTCGCGCGGACGGTAGTAATGCCTGGCGGCGATCTCCTGGCCCTCGGGGCTGTAGAGGTAGTCCAGATAGGCCTGGGCTGCCTTTCGCGTGCCCTTCTTGTCGACCGTCTTGTCGACCACCGCGACCGGCGGCTCGGCCAGGATCGACAGGCTGGGCGTGACGATCTCGAACTTGTCCGGACCGAGTTCCTTGACGGCCAGGTAGGCCTCGTTCTCCCAGGCGATCAGCACGTCGCCGATGCCGCGTTCGACAAAGGTCGTGGTGGAGCCGCGCGCGCCGGAGTCCAGCACCTTGGTGTTCGAGTAGATGCGCTTGACGAAGGCCTTGGCCGAATCGGCATTGCCGCCCGGCTGCTTCAGCGCATAAGCCCAGGCGGCCAGGTAGTTCCAGCGCGCGCCGCCCGAGGTCTTGGGGTTGGGCGTGATCACGTCGACGCCGCTGCGCGCCAGGTCGGGCCAGTTCCTGATGCCCTTGGGATTGCCCTTGCGCACCAGGAACACGATGGTCGAGGTGTAGGGGCTGGCGTTGCTGGGCAGGCGCTTCTGCCAGTCCACCGGGATCAGCTTGGCGGCGTCGTGCAGCGCGTCGATGTCATAGGCCAGGGCCAGGGTCACGACATCGGCCTCCAGGCCGTCGATCACCGAACGGGCCTGCTTGCCGGAGCCGCCGTGCGACTGCTTGATCGCCAGGGTCTCGCCGGTCTTGGCCTTCCACTGCTTGACGAAGGCGCTGTTGAAATCCTGGTAGAGCTCGCGCGTCGGGTCGTAGGAGACGTTCAGCAGCGTGGTCTGGGCCTGGGCGGCCAGGGCGGCTGCGCCAAGCGCGAGGGCAAGCAGGGTGCGGCGTACGGTGTTCATTGTTTCTCTGTTCAGGGACGGCTGTAGGGGCTAGCCGCCACTCTAGGCATCCGCCTCATGCAGGAGAACCAAGAACTTCTGCTTTGCTTATGCGTTCAGCATGCCTGGCGCGGCAGCGCGTCCACCAGGGCGAGCAGGCGCACCACGTCCAGCGGCTTGGTCAGGTAGTCGTCGAAGCCGGCGGCGCGGCCGCGCGCCAGGTCGGCCGGCTTGGCATTGGCGCTGACCGCCACCACCGGCAGCGCGCAGGTGGCCGGATCGACGCGCAGGCGCCGCAGCACCTCGTAGCCGTCCATGCCCGGCAGGTTGATGTCCAGCAGCACCAGGGCCGGCAGATGGCGGCGCGCCAGGGTCAGGCCTTGCGCCGGATCGCTGGCCTGGAGCAGCTCGACCTCGGGCCGCAGGGCCAGGATGCCCTCCACCAGCAGCAGATTCGCGGGGTTGTCCTCGATGCACAGCAGCGTCAGGCGCCCCTCGGGTGCGGCGCTGGCGGCGGTCTCGGCCGCCGACTGCGCCTGCGCCGCCGGCGGGCGCACGGCGGCCGGCGCCAGCGGCAGTTCGACCCAGAACTCGCTGCCCTCGCCCGGCCGGCTGTCCACGCCGACGCGCCCCTCCATCAGCTCCACCAGGCGCTTGACGATCGCCAGGCCGATGCCGGTACCCTCGATCGCGGCGCGATCGGCGTCCAGGCGCTCGAAGGGCACGAACAGCCGGGCGCATTGCGCCTCGCTGAGCCCGGGTCCGCTGTCGGCCACGGTCAGGCGCAGGCTCGGCCCATGGCGGTCGTCGATCACGCGCCCCCGCACCCGGACCTCGCCGCCCTGGCGGTTGTACTTGATGGCATTGCCCAGCAGGTTCAGCAGCACCTGCTTGAGCCGCACCGGGTCGGCCCAGACATGCTGCTGCAGCGCCGCGCCGGGCTCGATGCGGGGCTCGATGTCGCGCGCGCGCGCCTGCGTCTGCAGCAGCGAGAGGCAGTCTGCCAGCACGGCCGCGGGCGCCACCACCTCGCGCGCGACGCTGAACTTGCCGGACTCGATGCGCGCCAGGTCCAGCACCTCGTTGATCAGCTGCAGCAGGTGCCCGCCGGCCTTCAGGATCTCGCCGACATAGCCCTTGCCGGCCGGCTCGCGCGACTGCATGGCCAGCAGCTGGCCGAAGCCCAGGATGGCGTTCAGCGGCGTGCGCAGCTCATGGCTCATGCGCGAGAGGAAATCGCTCTTGGCCGCATTGGCACGTTCCGCCTCCAGCTTGGCGCGCAGCAGCTCGGCGGTGCGCCGCTGCACGCGCTGCTCCAGCTCCTCGTTGAGCTGGCGCAGCTTGGTCTCGGCCAGCTTGCGGTCGCTGATGTCGGTGACCGAGCCGCGCACCAGGCGCTGGCCGCTGGCGGGCATGCGCACCAGCCGCACCTCGCAGGGAATGTCGCGCCCGCTGGCATGGCGATGCACCCACTCGAACACCGGCTGGCCGCCGTCCAGCGCCTGCAGCATCCAGCCCATCGCGGACAGGTCGCTGGGCCGGCCGTCGGGTTGGCGCGGCGGGCTGAGCTCGGCCGGGCTGCGTCGCACCAGCTCCTCGCGCGCCAGGCCGAACAGGCGCAGCGCGTTCTCGTTGACCTCGACGAAGCGGCCCCGGTCGAGATCGAACACGACGATGGCCTCCGGGGCCAGCTCGATCTGCAGCCGAAAGCGCTGCTCGCTTTCGGCCAGCGCGCGCGCCACCCGGCGCTGCTCGGTCACGTCCAGCGTGGTGCCGAACATGCGCAGCGGCCGGCCCTGCTCGTCGAACTTGAGCTCGCCCACCTCCTCCAGCACCCGCTCGCCATCGGGCCGCAGCACGCGGAACTCGGTGTGGTAATGGCCGTCGCGGCCGCTCGCCCGCAGCGCGGCGAGCTGGGCCTCGACGCGCTCGTAGTCCTCGGGATGCACCACCTGCCGGAACAGGGCCTGGCTGGGCTGCACCGAGCCGGGCGCGAAGCCGAACAGGCGGTATTCCTCGTCCGACCAGCTGGACCGGCCGGTCTGCAGGTCGAGGTTCCAGTTGCCCAGATGCGCCAGCGCCTGCGCCTCGGCCAGCAGGGCCTCGCTATGCGCCAGCTGCTCCAGCGCCCGGCGCTTCTCGGTGACGTCGCGCAGCACCGCCAGCAGGCAGGGCCCCTCGGCCAGGGTCACCAGGGTCGGGCTGACATCGGCATAGAAGACCTCGCCGTCCTTGCGCCGGAAGGCCAGTTCCTGGGCCATGCTGTAGTCGCCCAGCTCCAGCCGCGCCATCAGCTTGAGCACGCGGGTGCGCGCCTCGGGCGGATGCAGCTCGGCCGGCGGCAGGGCCAGCAGCTCGGCGGCCTCGTAGCCCAGCATGCGGCAGCCGGCCGGATTGACCATCAGCAGCCGGCCCGCGTCCAGGCTGGCCACCAGGATGCCTTCCTGCGCCTGGTCGTAGATGGCGCGCAGCTTGGCCTCGCTGTCCTTCAGCCGGCGCTCCATCTCGCGCTGCTCGGCCACCTCCCAGAAGATGCCGCAGATGCCGACGGCATGGCCCGCGGCGTCGAGGATCGGGGTCTTGATCGTATGGACCAGGGTCTCGCGACCCTGCTGCAGATGGCGCTCGTCATAGGCCTCGGAGCGGCCGCCCGCCATCACGCGGGCATCGTCGGCACGGTACTTGTCGGCCAGCTCGCGCGGGTGGAGCGCGTAGTCGTCCAGGCCCAGCACCTCGGCCGGGCTGCGCCCGAAGGACGCCGCATAGCGCTGGTTGGCCGCCAGGTAGACACCCTGCGCGCTCTTGATGAAGACGCTTTGCGGAATATGGTCGACCAGGGCCAGATAGCTGGCCATGGTGTCGCGCAGCGGGTGTTCGTCGAGCGAGGTTGGGCTCACCGGCCCGAGTATGCGGGAGCGCCGCGGCCTAGCGCAACAAGGCCTGCGCGTCGAGCCGGGCCTCGATCTCGCCCATCATCGCCCGGTACGCGGCACTGCCGGTGTCGCCGTAGCGGCGGCGGAACTCGGCCGCGCTGAGGAACTCGGGCAGGTCCGACACGTCGGGCAGCAGCTCCGGCTCGGCCACGCCGGCCGCCAGGCGCTGCTGCAGGCGCCGCGGCTCGCGCACGGCGAGCTGGCCCAGGCGGCTGCCGGCGCGGTCGGCGGCGATGTCGTTGAAGCTGAAGCCGCTGCCGTCGCGGGTGTCGGCGATCTCCTTGTAGATGCCCACCGCATCGGCCAGCGGGCCGCCGGCCTGGGCCGCCAGCGCGGCCGAGATCAGCCAGTGCATCGGAAAATCGGGGCGGCCGTGCAGGCCGAACTCCAGCGCCGGCCGCGGCCAGGCGCGCGCGGCCGGCAGCAGGGCGCCGAGGCCGCGGCCGCTGGCCTGGGCCGCCAGCACCAGCAGCAGCGCGCGGTTCTCCAGCGCCGCGTCCTGCCCGGCGTCGCTGCGCTGCTGCGCCAGCGCGAACAGCGGCGGCAGCACCTCGGCCAGCGAAACCAGGTCCTGGCCGCGGCGCGACCGGGCCAGTTCGAGCAGGCGCTCCTGGTAGGTGCGCAGGCGCTCCAGCTCGGCTGCGGGCAGCAGCGAATCCAGCATGCGGCGGTAGCTCTCGGGCTGCCATTCGTAGAGCACCTGGACCCGGCCCTCGTGCAGCGCCACATGCTTGATCATGCGGCGCAGCAGTCGGGCCTCCTGGCGGCTGGCCAGCCGTTCCAGCGCGCGCTCGCGGGCCCAGGTCGCCAGCCAGTCCGGCAGCGGCAGGCGACCCAGGCGCAGCTCCCGCACCTCGGGCAGGCCGCCGTTCTGCACCAGGCGCGCCCGGGCGTTCAGCCAGAAGGGGCCGCCCAGCGCCAGGCTGGCACTGAACCGGGCCTGGCCGGCCTGCAGCTGCAGCCGGGCCGCCAGGGCCGGATAGCGGCTCGCCAGGTAGTCGAGCAGCAGGGCCAGCTCGGGCTCGCTGATCTGGGCCGCGCGCAGGCTGCCCGGCGGTGCCTGGCGCGGATCGTTGCGGCGCAGGAAGTCGCGCGCCCGTGCCACGTCGGCCGGCGAGATCGCGGCGGGACGCGGCACCAGCGGCGCGGTCTGCAGGACCAGCGCCACGCCCAGCAGCAGGGCGACGAGGGCCGCCAGCAGGAACAGGGACAGGGCACGCAGCAAGGACTTCATGGGGCGGCAGTCTGCCATGCAGCCAGGTAGGATCGCGCGCCATGTCCGCACCCGCCCAACCGCAACGCCGGCTCGATGTGCGCCATGCCGTCGCCGTCTGCGTCGGCATGGTGATCGGCGCCGGCATCTTCAAGACCGCGCCGCTGGCCGCCGCCGCGCTGGCCAGCGAGGCGCAGCTCTACGCCGCCTGGGCGCTGGGCGGCCTGCTGTCCCTGGTCGGCGCGCTGTGCTTCGCCGAGCTGGCCGCGGCCTTTCCCGACGCCGGCGGCGACTACCATTTCCTGCGCCGCGCCTATGGCCAGCGCCTCGGCTTCCTGTTCGCCTGGTCGCGCTTCGCGGTCATCCACACCGGCTCGATGGCCCTGCTGGCCTTTGTGTTCGGCGACTACCTGGCCCAGGCGGTGGACCTGAGTCCCTGGCTGGGGCCGCAGGCCAGCGCCTGGCTGGCGGCGGGGCTGATCCTGCTGCTGACCGGGCTGAATCTGGCCGGCGTGCAGGTGGGCCTGGCCACCCAGCTGTCGCTGATGGCGGTGGTGCTGGGCGGCCTCGCGCTGCTGGGCGCGGCCGGGATCGCGGTGCCCCCGCCCGCCGCGGCGCCGGCGCCGGCGGCCAGCGACTGGGGCACGGCGATGATCTTCGTCTTTCTGGCCTATGGCGGCTGGAGCGACGCGGCCACCCTGTCGGCCGAGATGCGCGACGAGCGCAAGGGCATCAGCCGCGCCCTGCCGATCGGCCTGGCCCTCGTGACCGGCCTGTACCTGCTGGCCATCTGGGCCTATCTGCAAGGCCTCGGACTGGCGGGCCTGGCGGGCAGCGCGGCGCCGGCGGCCGACCTGATGCGCGCGGCCTTCGGGCGCGGCGGCGAGCTGCTGATCGTCGGCATCGTCACGCTGACCGCGCTGTCGGTGATGAACGCGATCCTGATTGCCGGGCCGCGCAGCACCTATGCGGCGGCGCGCGATCTGCGGCGCGGCGGACCGCTGAGCCGCTGGAATGCCGCGCGCGGCACGCCGACGGCCGCGGTGCTGGCCACCAGCGCGGTGGCCCTGGCCCTGGTGGCCTTCGGCGCCGCCACGCGCGGCGGCTTCGCCACCATGGTGGACTATCTCTCGCCCGTCTACTGGGGCTTTCTGAGCCTGTCGGGCGCCGCGCTGATCGTGCTGCGCCGGCGCGAGCCCAGCGTGCCGCGGCCCTTCAAGGTGCCGCTGTACCCGCTGCTGCCCCTGCTGTTCACCGCCTGCAGCCTCTACCTGCTGTGGGCCAGCCTGGTCTATGTGAGGGCGGGAGCGCTGGTGGGGGTGGCGGTGCTGGTGCTGGGGGCGCTGCTGCTGCCGCTCACGCGGCCAGGACGCGCGGCGCGCGCCAGCCCTCGCTGAGGCGCAGGGCCTCGGCCAGCACGCCCGCGGCCGGCGCCTGGTAGGCCAGGCCGATCTCGCGGCCCTGGGCCTGCAGGGCCGGCACGTCGCGGCGCACCGCGATGCCCGCTTGCTCGCGCGCCGCGTGCAGCGGCGCGATCGTCAGGCCGACGCCGGCGGCCACCAGGCCCAGCGCCCATTCCTCGCTGTGCACCCGGGCGCGCACGCGCGGCTGCACCTCGGCCAGACCGAGCGCCTGCTGCCAGGCCGCGGCCAGCTCGCAATGGCTGCGCTCGATGAAGTCCTGTTCGTGCAGATCGGCGAGGGTCAGGTGTTGCTGCACGGCCAGCGGGTGGTCGGCCGGCAGCAGCAGCGCATAGCCCTCCTCCCACAGCGGCAGGAAGCCATCCAGGCCGGCCGGCGCGCAGCCGCGAGCGGTGAGCCAGGCGTCGGCGGGCTGGCCGGGGTCCGCCAGGGTCAGCTCCAGGTGCGCGATGCCTTCGCGCAGCGCCGTCAGGAAGGCGCCCGCCAGCGCGATGCTCAGCGAGGGCAGCAGCTGCAGGGCCAGCTGCGGACGGCTGCCGCCGGGCCGGAAGCTGGCCCGGATGGCGCGCGCGTCCGCGAGCAGGCGCTGCGCCATCGGATACAGGCGCTGGGCCGCCGGCGTGGGCGCCAGGCCGCGCTGCTGGCGGATGAAGAGGCGCTGGCCCAGCTCGGCCTCCAGCTGCGCCAGCGCGGCCGAGATGGCCGGCTGCGACACATGGCACAGGCGCGCCGCCGCGAGCGCGCTGCGTTCCTCGAAGGCGGCGCTGAAATAGCGCAGATTGCGCAGGTTGAGACTGTTCATGGGCGCGGCTCCAGTCGCGGCAGGCGGGGCAGCAGGGTTTCGTCATGGGCCGGCACGATCTGCAGCGCCGGATGCGCCTTCATCAGCCGGTGCAGTTGCACCAGGGTGGCCTGATTCGCGGCCTCGTCGTGATCCAGATGCAGCACGCGCCGCGCCAGCCAGCCGCGGTCGGCCGGGCGGACGATGCCGTCCAGCGTCCAGCTGACATCGCCGCTGAACAGGTAGCGCGCCCCCGAGGGCAGGCTCAGGAACAGGCCCACCTGGCCGGTGGTGTGGCCGCCCAGCGGCACCAGCACGGCCGAGCCGTCGCCGAACAGGTCGTGGTGAGCCGCAAAGCCGAGATAGGGACCTCCCTCGAAACGCAGCGCGCGCCAGTGGCGGTGCGCCTCGAACTGGCTGCGCAGGAAGTAGGGCGCATGGCCGGCGGCGGCCTCGACGCGCCCGGCCTCGGGCGTCAGCAGCGGCAGAGCGGGGAAATCGGGCAGTCCGCTGACATGGTCCCAGTGCAGGTGCGACGGAACGGCGAAGTCGGGAGTCGGCAGGCCCGCCGCGGCCAGTTGGGCCGCCACCGGCCGCACCGCGCCGTAGCCGAACACCTCGCGATGAAAGAAGTTGTTGACGGCGAACTGCTCGTCCACCCGCGCGCCCAGGCCCAGGTCGAACAGGAAGGCGGCCTGCGGATGGCGCACCAGCACGGCCATGTGCACCGGCCGGCGCAGGCCGGACCAGCGGCCGCCGCCGACGATCAGGGCCTCCAGCGTGCCCTTGGAACGCGCGGTCTCGATCACCCGGAAGTCCAGCCCTGCCGGCGGCCGGGCGGGCGGCAGGGCGGCCGGGATTGCGGGCAGCGCATGCTCGGCGGTCAGGCGCTCGACATCCAGCGGCCGGTCCAGCCAGGCCAGGGCCAGGCCGGCCAGCAGCAGGGTCACGACCGGGAGGCCGACAAGCCGGAGGCGGCGCGAGGGGAGAGAACGATTGGGCATGGACGGGCACGATAGCCAGCGGCCTGAAATCAGTGAAGCCGTTTTTTCCTGGATGATGCAAAAGTTTTTCTGATATCAGCAGCGGGGACAATGGCCGCCATGTCATCGGCCCCATCCCCTCGCCTGTGGCCGCCGGAGGACGGCGAGCTGCGCCGCCTGTTCACGCCCGCACGCCTGAAGCGCGGCGCGGCCTTGCGGGACCGGCTGCAGGCGGTGCGCGCCGATACCGGCGGCGCCAGCGCGCGGCTGGGTGAGCATGAGCTGGTGCTGCAGGGCGTGCCGGACGCCCAGGGCCGACCGCATTACAGCGCGCTGTGCAGCTGCAAGACCCGCCATTTCTGCGAGCACGCGGCCGCGCTGATGCTACGCCTGGTGCAGGAGGCCGATGCGCCGCGCCGCGAGGCCCTGCTGCAGACCTGGGTCCAGGCCCTGCGCCGGCGCGCCGGCCGCGCCGAGCTGCAGGCCCTGCCGCGCCTGCCCGAGGCCGACGCGGCCCGGCTGATGGACCTGCTGGTGGCGCAGGGCGACGATCCCGCGCCGGCCGTCGAGACCAAGCCGCCAGCCGCCGAAGAACCCGTCGGCGCGGTGGCCGTCTTCCGTCCCCGCCTGATCCTGCAGACCCTGAGCCGCGGCGACGGCCTGCTGGGCCTGGCGCCGCGCGGCGCGATCGGGCCGCGCGGCGAGCAGGTCACGGTGGCCCGCGTCGACTGGACCTACCGCCTGGCCGACGGCAGCCTGGTCGACATCCCGGCGCCGCGTTCGCTGCTGAACAGCCGGCCGGCCGCCACCTTCAGCCAGGGCGAGCGCCTGCTGGCGCGCGACCCCAGCGCCGAGGCCGAGGCGCGCGACCAGCTCTGGGCCACCGAACTGCTGCCGCTGGACCCGGACCGCCTGCAATGGCGCAGCCCGGCCGCCGCCCGCGGCCACGAGCAGCTCTGGACCCTGGCGCAGGAGGAGTTCTTCGGCGATTTCTGGGTCGAGCAGGTGCCGCTGCTGCAGGCCCGGGGCTGGCTGGTCGAGGTGAAGCCCGGCTTTGCGCACCGGCCGCTCAGCGGCGAGGGCTGGCGGGTCGGGATCGAACCGCTCAGCCTGCCGAACCGCCAGGGCGCCTGGCTGGTCAGCCTGGGCGTCGAGGTGGACGGCGAGAACCTGGACCTGGCGCCGCTGATCGCCGAGCTGCTGCGCCGCGACGCGCGCTGGACCAGCGCTGAGGCCCTGGCCGGGATCGACGACGCGGCGCTGATCCCGCTGCGCGCGCCGGGCGGGCGGCGCATCCAGGTGCCGGCCGCGCTGCTGAAGGCCGTGGTCGGCGCGATGGTGGACCTGCTGACGCAGCGCGAGCCGCAGGATCCGCTGCTGCTGAGCGACTGGGACGGGCCGCGCCTGGCCGGCCTGGAACAGCGCGGCTGGCAGATCCAGGGTGACGCCGGCCTGCGCCGGCTGGCCGAGCGGCTGCTGGCCGCCGGCAGCCCGCCGCCCGTCGCCCCGCCGGCGGGGCTGGCCCTGAGGCTGCGCGACTACCAGCTCAAGGGCCTGGCCTGGCTGCAATACCTGCGTGCCCAGGGCCTGGCCGGCATCCTGGCCGACGACATGGGCCTCGGCAAGACGGCCCAGGCGCTGGCCCATGTCCTGCTCGAAAAAGAGGCGGGCCGGCTCGACCGGCCGGCCCTGGCCGTGTTGCCGACCTCGCTGCTGTTCAACTGGGCCGCCGAGGCTCGCCGTATCGCTCCCGGTTTGCGGGTGCTCACATTGCACGGGCCGCAGCGGCACGAGCAGTTCGCCCGCCTGGCCGAGTTCGACCTGGTGCTGACCAGCTACCCGCTGGTCTGGCGCGATGGCGCGGCGCTGCAGGCCCAGGCCTGGCACCTGCTGATCCTGGACGAGGCGCAATGGGTCAAGAACGCCGCCGGCCGCGCCGCCCAGGCCCTGCGCCGGCTGCGCGCGCGCCACCGGCTGGCGCTGACCGGCACGCCGCTGGAAAACCACCTCGGGGAGCTGTGGGCCCAGTTCGATCTCCTGATGCCCGGCTTCCTGGGCGACGCACGCAGCTTCCAGCGCCGCTGGCGCAAACCCATCGAGGAGGGCGGCGAGAGCCTGCGCGCCGAGCTGCTGGCCCAGCGCGTGCGGCCCTTCATCCTGCGCCGGCGCAAGAACGAGGTGGCGGCCGAGCTGCCGCCGCTGACCGAGGCGCTGCGCCGCGTGAGCCTGGAGGGCCGGCAGCGCGAGCTGTACGAGAGCGTGCGGGTGGCGGCCGACATCCAGGTGCGCCGCGCGCTGGCCAAGCAGGGCTTCGGCGCCGCCCAGATCACGGTGCTGGACGCCCTGCTGAAGCTGCGCCAGGTCTGCTGCGACCCGCGCTTGCTGCCGAACTCACCCGAAGGCGCCGAAAGCGCCAAGCTGGAGTTGCTGCTGGACATGCTGCCCGAGCTGCTCGCCGAAGGGCGGCGGGTGCTGGTGTTTTCGCAGTTCGCCCGGCTGCTGGGCCTGGTCGGCGAGGCCCTGGCCGGGTGCGGGCTGGACTTCGTCAGCCTGACCGGGGCCACCGCGCCGGCCGCGCGCGGCGAGATCGTGCGGCGCTTCCAGGCCGAGGAGGTCCCGCTGATGCTGGTGAGCCTGAAGGCGGGCGGCGTGGGACTGAACCTGACGGCGGCCGACACCGTGATCCATCTGGATCCCTGGTGGAACCCGGCCGTGCAGGACCAGGCCAGCGCGCGCGCCCACCGCATCGGGCAGGACAAGCCGGTGCTGGTCTACAGCCTGGTGGTGGAGGGCAGCATCGAGGAACGGATGCTGGAACTGCAGCGCCGCAAGCGGGCGCTGGCCGACGGGATTCTGGGCAGCGACCCGGCCGAGGCGGCCAAGTTCACCGAAGAAGATCTGAAACTGCTGCTGGCGCCTTTGGGCTAGGCACCGCCGTGGTGCATTTCCAAGTGGCATCCGAGGATCCGGCTTTGCCGGTCCTGCGGATGCGCCCCCTGGAGGGGGCGGAGCCCGGACACAAACAGTCCCTGCGGACTGTTTGTGCCTAGCGACGGCCAAGGCCTCTGGCCTTGGCGGCCGAAGGCCGTAGGGGGTGGGCCTAAATTCAACGCTTCCTGTCAAAGCGCAGCGCACGCGCCAAGCTGCGGCGGTCGCAGCCCAGGCTGCCGGTCTCGAAGGCCTCGTGCTTGCGTCCCTTGCTGTCGGAATTCCAGTCCGGCAGCGGCAGGCGGCGGGGTTGCGGTTCGGTGCGATGCTGACTTTTCATGGCGTCTTTTTGCCTCATTCTGGTGCCCAACGAGGCCACAGTGAGCGTCTAACGCCGGCTTTCGGTGCCGGGTTGACAGCTTTGTGCAACAAATCTTTGCCTGCCGCCGGCCCGCGCTTTTGTCGCTACAGTCGCCGGACCATGCCGCATCACGAAGACAAGTCCACCGTTCTGGTCGCCTGCCTGTGCGCCGCCTGGTGCCGGGTCTGCGAGGACTACCACCAGGTGTTCGCCGCGCTGCGCGAGCAGCATCCGGGCTGGCGCTTCGTCTGGGTGGATATCGAGGACGACGCCGAACTGGTGGACGATCTGGAGGTCGAGACCTTCCCCACCCTGCTGGTCGGCCGGGGTCGGGAATTGCGCTTCATCGGCCCGGTGATGCCCCAGCTGGCCACCGCCCAGCGCCTGCTGACCAGCCTGGAGCAAGCCCCGGCGACCCCTGCCGGCCCCGCGGCACAGGCGCTGCTCGCCCGGCTGCAGAGCAGCTGCTGAGACAATCCCGGGCTTACATCCCCACCAGGACAGCCATGACGGTTCAACTCAAGAACAAGGCGCCGGCCGGCGCCATCGCCATCACCGTGGTCGACCGTGCCGCCTTCCAGGCCCTCGCCCCCAAGCTCCCCGCGCCCACCCGCCATTGGCTGGCCACGCTGGGCTTCACCGGCGCGCCGGACACCCATGCGCTGGTACCCGGCGCCGACGGCAAGCTGGGCCAGGTGTTCGCCGGCGTGGCCCAGGCCAACGCGCCCTTCGCGCTGGCGGCCCTGCCGCAGGCCCTGCCCGAAGGCGTCTATGCCCTGGCCGAGGATCAGGGCCTGAGCCTGGATGCCGAGGCGGCGGCCCTGTCCTGGGAGATCGGCGGCTACCAGTTCGACCTCTACAAGAAGTCCAAGCGCGTCCCCGCCACCCTGGTGCTGGCCGACAGCCCGGCGGCCCAGCGCGGCCTGGCCCTGGCCACCGCGATGGCCGCCACCCGCGACCTGGTCAACACCCCGGCCGAGCATATGGGCCCGCAGGAACTGGCCCAGGCCGCGCAGCTGGTGGCCGAGCAGCATGGCGCCAAGTTCTCGGTCCTCGTCGGCGATGCGCTCTTGAAGAAGGGCTTCCCGGCGGTGCATGCCGTGGGCCGCGCCTCCAGCCGCGCGCCGCGCCTGATCGAGCTGAACTGGGGCAAGCCCAAGGACCCGCTGCTGAGCATCGTCGGCAAGGGCGTGTGCTTCGACACCGGGGGTCTGGATATCAAGAGCCCGGAGGGCATGCGCCAGATGAAGAAGGACATGGGCGGCGCTGCCAACGCGCTGGGCCTGGCCTCGCTGATCATGGCCTGCAAGCTGCCGGTGCGCCTGCAGGTGCTGATCCCGGCGGTGGAGAACTCGATCGCCGGCAATGCCTACCGTCCCGGCGACGTGATCCCGACGCGCAAGGGCCTGCACATCGAGATCGGCAACACCGATGCCGAGGGCCGCGTGATCCTCAGCGATGCGCTGGCCTATGCCAGCGAGGGCAGGCCCGCGCTGCTCATCGACCTGGCGACCCTGACCGGCGCGGCCCGCGTGGCCCTGGGCGCGCAGCTGCCGGCGCTGTTCAGCAAGCATTTCGACACCGCGCGCGACATCGTCGATCTGGGCATGAAGCTGGACGACCCGCTGTGGCACATGCCGCTGTGGGCACCCTACAAGGGCGGCATCGAAAGCCAGATCGGCGATATCGTCAACACCGGCAAGAGTGCGCTGGCCGGCGCGATCAACGCGGCGCTGTTCCTCGAGCACTTCGTGCCCGAGAACCAGGACTGGCTGCATATCGACCTGTTCGCCTGGAACGACACGCCGCGCCCCGGCCGCCCGGTGGGCGGCGAGGCGCAGACGATCCGCACCCTGCTGGCCTACCTGGAGCAGCGCTTCGCGGGCCGATGATCAGTCGCCGGCGCGGATCCAGGCGGCCGCCTTCTCGGCGATCATCAGGGTCGGCGAGTTGGTGTTGCCGCTGGTGATCGTCGGCATCACGCTGGCATCCACCACGCGCAGCCCCCGAATGAAGCCACCCGGGCCGCGCACGCGCAGGCGGCTGTCGACCACGGCCATGGCATCGTCGGCCCGCCCCATCCTGCAGGTGCCCACCGGATGGAAGATGGTGGTGGCGATGTCGCCGGCCAGGCGCGCCAGCTCCGCGTCGCTCTGGTACTGCGGGCCGGGCTTGTACTCCTCGGGCCGGTAGGCCGCCAGCGCCGGCTGGGCCACGATGCGCCGGGTCAGGCGCAGGCTCTCGGCGGCGATGCGGCGGTCCTCGTCTGTGCTGAGGTAGTTGGGTGCGATCGCCGGCGCATCGGCCGCGTCGGCCGAGCGGATCGCCACCGTGCCGCGGCTGCTCGGATTCAGGTTGCAGACGCTGGCCGTGAAGGCATTGAAGCCGTGCAGCGGCTCGCCGAAGGCATCGAGCGACAGCGGCTGCACGTGGTACTGCAGGTCGGGCCAGGCCTTGTCCGGCCCGCTCTTCGCGAAGGCGCCCAGCTGCGAGGGCGCCATGCTCATCGGCCCGCTGCGCTTGAGCGCGTACTCCAGGCCGATCTTGGCCTTGCCCCACCAGCCGCTGGCCAGGGTGTTGAGCGTCTTCGCGCCCTGCACCTTGAAGACCGCGCGGATCTGCAGATGGTCCTGCAGATTGGCGCCGACGCCGGCCAGGTCCTGCAGCGGCTCGATGCCATGCTGGCGCAGCAGCGCCGCCGGCCCCAGGCCCGAGAGCTGCAGGATCTGCGGCGTGCCGATCGCGCCGGCCGCCAGCAGCAGCTCGCCGCCGGGGTTCAGCGTCACGCTCTCGATGCCCTGCGGCGTGCGCACCTGCGCGCCGCGGCATTGCAGGCCGCCGTCATCGCCGCGCTCCAGCTGCAGGCGCTGCACCTGCGCGCCGGTCCAGAGCTCGAAGTTGGGCCGCCCCAGGCAGGTGGGCCGCAGAAAGGCCTTGGCCGTGTTCCAGCGCAGGCCGGCGCGCTGGTTCACCTCGAAGTAGCCGACGCCCTCGTTGTTGCCGGCGTTGAAGTCCTCGGTGGCCGGAATGCCGGCCTGCTGCGCCGCCGCCGCGAAGGCGTCGAGGATGTCCCAGCGCAGGCGCTGCCGCTCGACCCGCCATTCGCCGCCATGGCCATGCGCGGCCTTGAACTCGGCCGAGGCGCCGGCGCCATTGCCGTCGAGCCGCCAATGGTTCTCGTGTTGCCTGAAGAATGGCAAGACCTGGCCCCAGCGCCAGGCCTCGTCGCCGGTGGCCTCGGCCCAGCCCTCGTAGTCGCGCGACTGGCCGCGCATATAGATCATGCCGTTGATGCTGGAGCTGCCGCCCAGCACCTTGCCGCGCGGATAGCGCAGCGAGCGTCCGTTCAGGCCCGCGGCCGGCTCGGTCTGGTAGAGCCAGTCGGTGCGCGGATTGCCGATGCAGTAGAGATAGCCGACCGGGATGTGGATCCAGTGGTAGTCGTCATGCCGGCCGGCCTCCAGCAGCAGCACTCTCTTCGTCGGGTCGGCGCTCAGGCGGTTGGCCAGCAGGCAGCCGGCGGTGCCGGCGCCGACGATGATGTAGTCAAAGCTCGAACTCATGCCGCGATGCTGGCCCAGGCGCGGGCCGCGTACAAGGGCATTGCTACCGAGACGACGCCGGGCCTGTTGCGCCCAGCGCATACCAGTCGATGCGTCTTGTCAGCGTCATGACAGCTGCCAGCACGGCGAACAGCAGCAACGCGCCGATCACCAGCGAACTCTGCTCCATGTTCAAGAGCGCATACAGCGCCGCGTAGAGTCCGGCGATCAGCGCACCGAAGCCCGCGCCGCGCCACCAGCCACCCAGCATGGCCGCGCCGTAGCAGGCCAGCAGGGCCACCGCCGCGCCGGCCGCGAGCAGATAGGAAAGCCCGAAGCCCAGGTGTTCCGACAGGCTCAGCAGCAGCAGGAAGAACAGGCTCAGGCCCAGGCCCACCAGCAGGTACTGCACCGGATGCACGCGGGCGCCGGCCAGCAGCTCCACCAGGCCCACGCAGACAAAGGTCAGCAGGATGAACATCAGGCCGTACTTGATCGCCCGGTCGCTCATCACATAGGGGTTCACGGGATCCAGCATCGAAAAGTCCAGGGTGTCCAGCTCATGCGCCGGCCGCTGCGCCAGCACATCGGCCGCCGCCGTGCTGGCCAGCTCGGACACCTGCCATTGCGCGGCGAAGCCGGCCGCGCCGACCTCGCGGCCGCTCGGCAGGAAACGCCCGCCGAAACTGGGGTGCGGCCAGTCGGAGCGCAGCTTCATCTGGGTGGCCACGGCCGCCGGCACCAGGGCGAACTGCTGGGTGCCGGCCAGCTCCAGGCTCAGGATCAGGCGCAGCGGCTGGTCCAGCGGTCGCGCGGGCAGCGGCGCATGCAGGCCACGCGCATAGGCCTCGTGCCGGGTGCCGGGCCGCACGGCCAGCGCTTTGCCGTCATGCTGCAGCTCGACCGCGCGC
Organism: Roseateles sp. GW821-FHT09B06; assembly: GCF_059418245.1. Lineage (NCBI taxonomy): Bacteria > Pseudomonadati > Pseudomonadota > Betaproteobacteria > Burkholderiales > Sphaerotilaceae > Roseateles > Roseateles sp. GW821-FHT09B06. The sequence continues at coordinate 287,402 of NZ_JBWKPM010000002.1, forward strand.
AGACCGCGCGCGTCGCTGGTGGCCAGCATCACCAGCGGTGCCTCGCATTGCAGCCGTGAGCCGGCATGCTCGGCACGCGGCTGCAGCGCCTCCAGCGAGGGCCAGGCCGCATCGATCTGCAGGCGGCCGGCATAGCCGTTGACCTTGAAGATGCCCCGATAGCGCGGCTCCTGGTTCAGGGCGCCGGACAGGCTCAGCTGGCCCGGCACGGCGGCGAGCATGAAACGGCGCTTCTCGCTCGTCGTCCGGCGCTCCTTGCCCTCGCCGCCGACGGCCTCCCATTCCTCGCTGCACCAGCGCAGCAGCAGCGGCCCCAGCAGGGTCTGGGCGCCGGCCTGGGCCTGCACCACGCTCGCGAAGGCCTCGCGCTGACGGCCCTGACGCTCGTCGACCAGAAAGCCGATGCGCAGCAGCAGCGCGGACAGCAGCAGGCTGACGCCGGCCAGGATGATCAACTTCCACAACAGCGCTCGCGATCCCATCTCGGTCTCCTCCCTGGGTGAACAGGCCCCCAGTCTGGAAGGCGCCGGTGAGGCGGGAACGAAGTTTGTGAGGCGGGGGTGAAGTCGGGCCCGACCTCAGGTCAATGGCAGCGCCAGCCGCACCCGCAGGCCGGGGTCGGCCGCCTCGAAGTCCAGCGCGCCGCCATGCAGCTCGGCCACGCGGCGCACGATGGCCAGGCCCAGGCCCGAGCCCTTGCGCAGGCTGCCGGGCCGCGCGGTGGAGAAGAAGCGCTCGCCCAGCTGGGCCCGGGCGGCCTCGGGCACGCCGGGGCCATGGTCGCGCAGCTCGAACAGCGCACGGCCGTCCTGGGCGCGCAGCACCAGCTCCAGCGCCGAGCCGGGCGGCGCGAAGTCCAGCGCATTGCCCAGCAGATTGCCCAGCGCCAGGGCCAGCAGCTCGGGATCGGCCCGCACGGCCAGGCTCTCGCGCCGCAGCCAGCGCGGGCTCAGGACCTGCTGCTGCAGCCGGTCGGTCAGGCGCGCCAGCGCCGCGTCGACCGCCGCGTCCAGCGCCACGATGGTCGGATGCGCCGGGCCTTGCTGCAGCTCCAGCTTGGACAGCTCCAGCAGGCGCTCGACCAGCTCGGTCAGGCGCTCGCTCTGCGCCACCACCTGGCCGGCGAAGCGCTGGCGATCGGCCGGCGCCAGCTCGTCCTGCAGCAGCTCGCCGGCACCGCGCAGCGCGGCCAGCGGGCTCTTCAGCTCATGGGTCAGCGCGCGCACGGTGTGCTCGATATGCTCGCGCCCGTCCAGCCGGCCGCGCATCGCGTCCATCGCCTGGGCCAGCTCGCCCAGCTCGCCGGGCACCTGCGGCGGCGGCTCGCGCCGTCCGGCCTGCACCCGCAGCGCATAGAGGCGCAGCCGCCGCACGCTGAACACCAGCCACAGCGTGACGGCCACGCCCACCGCCAGCGACAGGGCCAGCAGGGCCAGGCCGGCGATCAGGATGCGGCGCTCGGCCCGGTCGATGAAGGGCTGGATCGTGGCCACCGGCTTGGCCACGGTGACGACGCCCAGCACCTGTGCGCCCCGGCGCACCGGCGCCGCCACATAGAGCACGGTGCTGCGGTCGTCCCGGTGGCTCTCGCGGCTGGCGCGCGCGCCGTACTCGCCGCGCAGGGTCAGGGCCACGTCGCGCCAGCGCGAGTAGTCGGCCCCGACCGCGGCGCCGGGCCCGGTGTCCAGCACGACCCGGCCCTGCGCATCGGTGACATAGATGCGGAAGTCCAGGCGCTGCTTGCGCAGCCCCCAGATCCGCGCATCGACCGGCCGGCGCGCGTAGTCCTGCACGCGCTGCGCGAAGCGGCTGCCGCTCAGGTCGGCTCCGCCGCCGCCCTCGTGCAGGGCGGCCAGGTCGTCCAGCGCCAGCTCGGCCAGCAGATTGGCCGTGTCCACCATGATGTCCTCCATCACCTCGCGCACGCTGGGCTTGACCTCGGTCAGCACCACGCGCAGCAGCAGGAAGGACGACAGCCCGGCAATCAGGAAGAAGGCGAAGAACAGGCGCAGGCCGAGACGCAAGGCATGGCCCCCGTCATTCCAGGGAGTAGCCCAGGCCGCGGTGCGTGCGGATCGGGTCCGGCTCGGGCCGCACCGCGCGCAGCTTGGCGCGCAGGGTCTTGATATGGGTGTCCACCGTGCGGTCGGCGCTGTCGGCATCCTGGCCCCAGACCGCGTCCAGCAGGGCCTCGCGGCTGTGGATGCGCTGCGGCGCGGCCAGCAGCCTCAGCAGCAGGCCCAGCTCGCGCCGCGTCAGGTGCAGCAGTTCGCCATGGAAGCGCACGCGCGAACCCTCGCCCTCGATCTGGAACGCCGGCGTGGCGGCGACCGGCGGCGGCACCTGCGCGCGCCGCAGCAGCGCGCGCAGCCGCGCCACCAGCTCGCGCGGGCTGAAGGGCTTGGCCAGGTAGTCGTCCGCACCCAGCTCCAGGCCCAGCACCTTGTCCATCTCCTCGCTGCGCGCGCTCAGCATCAGGATCGGCAGCCGCGCCTGCGGCCCGGCACGCAGCTCGCGGCACAGGTCCAGGCCGCTGCCGTCCGGCAGGCCGATGTCGAGAATGGCCGCGTCGATGCCGCCGCGCGCCAGGCGCTCGCGCGCCTCGGCCAGCCAGCCGCAGACCTGGACCGCGAAGCCCTCGCGCTGCAGCGCGAACTGCACCGTCTGCGCGATCGCCGGATCGTCCTCCAGCAGCAGCAGTGCGGGCGGATTCATCGCGCCATGTGCGAGGCCAGGATCGGGAACAGCTTGGTCAGGCCGTCGGCCAGCAGTTCCACCGCCAGCGCGGCCAGGATCAGGCCCATCAGCCGGGTCATGATGTTGATGCCGGTCTGGCCCAGCACGCGGGCGATGCGGCCGGAGGCCGAGAACACGGCCCAGGTCACCAGACCGACCACCACGCCGTAGCCCACCAGCACGGCGAGCTCCCACCAATGACGGGTCTTCTCGGCATAGATCACCATCGTCGAGATCGTGGCCGGGCCGGTCAGCAGCGGGATGGTCAGCGGCACGACGGCGATGCTGGCGCCGGCGTCGGCCTTGCTGGCGCCCTCGGACACGTCCTCCTTGCGCGCCTCGGCCGGCTGGGCATTGAGCATCTGCAGCGAGCTGATCAGCAGCAGCGTGCCGCCGCCGACCTGGAAGCTGGCCAGCGAGATGCCGAAGAACTCGATCACCTTGAGGCCGGCCAGCGCGCTGATGCCGATCACCAGAAAGGCCGTGAAGGCGCTGACGCGGATGGTGCGCTGGCGCTGCTGGCGCGTGAAGCTCTGCGTGAAGTGGATGAAGAAGGGCACGACCCCGATGGGGTTGACGATCGCCAGCAGGGCGATCAGGGGCTTGTACAGATCCATGGGCTCATTGTGGGGTGCCGGCCAGGGCGCGCAAATAGGCCAGACCCTGGGCCGCCCGAGGGCCGTACCAGCTGAGCAGCTCGCCGTCGACCAGCTGCACCCGGGCCTGCGGACACAGGGCCCGGGCCAGCGGCAGATGGCTCGCCTCGAAACGATAGGGCTCGGAGCTGAGCAGCACGCGATCGATCCCGCGCAGCCAGGGCTCGTCGCCGGCCAACGCCGGATAGCGCCCCGCGCCCTGCGCACCGCCCTCGACCGCCGGCCAGCTCTGCCAGCCCACCTGGGCCAGCATGCGGGCGATATAGGTGTCGCGCGCCACCGTCATCCAGGGCTCGCGCCAGATCAGGTAGAGCACGCGCTCGCCCGGCCAGGCATGGTCGGCGCAGCGCGCCAGCTCCAGGCGCAGCTCGCGCCCCAGCGCGGCGGCACGCTCGGCCACGCCGGGCAGCGCGCCGAAGGCCTCGACCATCTGCGCCAGCAGGGCCAGGTTGTCGGCCGGCGCATTGGGATGGGTGACGACGATGTGCGGCACGAACTCGCGCAGCGCCTCGACGGTATCCAGCCGGTTCTCGTCCACATTGACGATCACATGGCTGGGCGCCAGGCGGCGCAGCTTGGCCAGGTTGACGTCCTTGGTGCCGCCCACCTTCGGGATCGGCGCCATCGCGGCGGCCGGGTGGATGCAGAAACCGGTGCGCGCCACCATCTGCGGCGCCAGGCCCAGCGCCGCCAGCAGCTCGCTGATCGACGGCACCAGACAGGCGATGCGGACGGCGCTCACCGGGGCTCGCTCGGCGCGTCGCTCAGCACCAGATACACGGCACAGCAGCCGCGCAGATAGACCAGGCCCGGCAGCACCAGGGCCAGCGCGAACACCACGCCGCCGCCCACCAGGGCCGCGATGCCCAGGGGCGTGCCGGCCCCCGGCGCACCGGCGGCGCCCAGGCTGCGCAGGCCGTAGCCGAACAGCCCGGCCATCAGCTGCTGTGGCGGCAGCTCGATGCCCGCGCCCCAGACCGCCAGCAGCGCCAGCGCCCGCCCGCCGCCCACCACCACGAAGCTGACCGCCGCGCTGACCAGGGCGGTCAGCAGCAGCACGGCCGCCATCAGCAGCACCGCCTCGGGCAGGCCGCGGCGCAACTGCCGGCCCAGCAGGGCCAGGGTGTCGCGCAGCCCCCGGCCGGCCCACATCGCAGGCCCGGTCAGCGGCCCGGCCAGCACCGCGATGGCCAGCCCCGACAGGCCCAGCAGCAGCACCCCCAGCGGCACCGTCAGCGCGAACAGCGGCGCGCCGATCCAGGGTGCGCGCGCCGCCCACAGCAGGGCGAGCAGCAGGCCGACCTGCAGGGCCAGCAGCGCCAGCACCACCAGCAGGCACAGCAGCACCCGGTGTGCGCTCAGCAAAGCGTCACGAAAAGCGTCCTGCACATCGCGCAGCGGCCGGCCCAGCGCCTGATCCATCAGCAGCAGACCGGTGGCGTTGACCCCATAAAAGGCGACAGCCAGGGCGAGCCCCGCCCAGGCGGCACCCCAGGGCGTCTCGCTACGGGCCAGGGCGGATTCGGCCATGGCCAACAGCAGCCCGGCCATGCAGAAGGTGCTCAGCAGCGCATAGAGCGCCGGCCCGTTGCGGGCCGCATCCAGGCTGGAAAGCACGCGATTCAGGGCCTGGAGCGAGAGTTTGGGCGGCATGGCGACATCGGAAGCTGGCCGCGATGATAGCCAGCCGGGGCCAGGTCCGCCCCGGCTGGCCCGCGCCGCGGCCGGCCCCGATTCCCGGGTTATCTCGCGAAGCCGAAAAACAACACTCGGCGGGGGCGCTTTGCGCATCGCTGGACCCATCACCCATAATCGTATACCTGTGTCTGGACGCCGCGCCTTCGCTTGAATGGTTCACGATGGGTTGAAGCTCCACATGGTTATCTGGTATTGAAAGGGCTTCCCCATGGGAAACAAGCTTTATGTGGGCAATCTGGCCTACAGCGTGCGTGACGAATCGCTGCAAGAAGCATTCGGTCAATTTGGCACCGTGACCTCCGCCAAGGTCATGATGGACCGCGAAACCGGCCGTTCCAAGGGCTTCGGCTTCGTGGAAATGGGTTCGGACGCCGAGGCGCAAGCCGCCGTCAACGGCATGAACGGTCAGCCTCTGGAAGGTCGCGCGATCGTCGTCAACGAGGCTCGTCCCCGTGAAGAGCGTCCGGGCGGCTTCGGTGGCGGTCGTTCGGGCGGCGGCGGCTTCGGCGGCGGTGGCCGTTCGGGCGGCGGCGGCTTCGGCGGCGGCGGCGGTGGTTACGGCGGTGGTGGTGGCGGCCGTTCGGGCGGCGGCGGCGGCTACGGCGGCGGTGGCCGCTCGGGCGGCGGCGGCTTCGGCGGTGGCAACCGCGGCGGCTACTAAGCTCTCAGCACATCAACAAAGGGCGCCCTCGGGCGCCCTTTGTTTTTGGCGCTTTGCGTGTTGTTTGGTGATGCTGAAAGACGCCGGCCTGGCGTTGCGTTTGGTTCTCTCCGCGAGAGCCCAGCGGCGGGGAAGCCGGGATGCGGGTGTGCGCAATTGCGCAGGTAAAGGAGGAGGGCCGCTTGCGGCCCGGGGGACACGGAGCCATTGCGCACACCCGCGTCCCGGCCTAACCCGGTCCTCGCAGAGGCGATCAAGGCCAGGCCGGGAGATCACGAATCAACGCGCAAAGCGCCTTGTTTTTGGCCCGGCCCGCCGGCTCACTCGTAGCCGAGCACCAGCTTCGCGAACAGCTCGGTCTCGCGCGTGCCCTGCGGCCAGGCACGCACGCGGCTCAGGCCGAGACTGAAGATCTGGTTCAGGCCCCGGCGGTGCTGTGCCACCAGCGAGACATGGCGGCCGCGCTCGTCGGCCGGATCGAGCCCCAGCGCCGGCTCCAGACGCCGCCGGTAGCGCGAGTTCTGGCTGATCAGGCGCAGCGAATCGCGCGCGCTCGCATGCAGCACCAGCAGGCTCTGTAGCGCCAGGTCGCGGAAGGCGCGACGGTTCTCCGGCCCGTGCACGAAGCCCTGCTCGGCCAGCTGCTCGAACTCCAGCCACCAGCCGCGCGGCAGCTCGCCGCGCAGCTTGGCCTCGACCAGCAGCCAGGCGCCGCGGCCCACGCGGTCGGCCTCCACGTCCAGGCGTCGCCCCCACTCCAGCTCGGCGCCCAGCCAGGTCAGCCAGGGCGCCGGATTGGCACCGAAGCCCAGGTTCAGGTAGCGCAGCCGATGCAGCGCGCCGCCCTGCCGCGCGCGCTGCTCGTCCAGGCCCAGATGGCCCCAGAACTCGCTGTTGCGCGCCGAGGTGAACCAGAAGCCCGGCTGCACGCGCCGCTCCAGCAACTCGCCGCGCGCGACGCCATGCGCGGCATCGGCCAGGGTCTCGGTCTGCAGCAGCTTCAGCTGCAGCTCGGTCTCGTAGCTCTGCAGCAGGGCCAGGTCTTGCCCGCCGAGGCGGCGGTTCGCCTGCAGCGTGAGGCGGCGGATGCCGGACTGCGGCACGAAGCCGTTGTCGTTGGCGAAGCGCGCGCTGATCTGCTCGTAGTGGACGGTATTGTTCCAGGCCTCGTTGCGGCGGTGCCAACTGAGCCAGAGGTTGTGGCCCGTCTCGACGCGCTGCGCGATGGCCCGGCCCTCGCCATCGAAGCCGGCGCTGGTGCGCGAGAGCAGCAGATGGCCGCGCAGCAGGTCCTGCGCGCCGAGCTGCCAGGCGGCCTCGCCGCCCAGCACGCGGTTGCCGCGCCCGCCGCCGTACTCGCGCGCCGAGACCAGCCCGCCCAGGCTCCAGTCGCCCAGATGCATGCGGCCGCGCGCGAAGCTGGCGCCCGAATCGGCCGGCTGCAGATAGCTGTTGGTGCCATAGGCATGGGCGCGCAAGACCTGGCCGCCGCCGGCATCGCGCAGGCTCATCAGGGTGGCCTGGCTCTGCGCACCGCGCCAGGTGGCGCGCAGGCCCCAGTCCGGGTCAGTGATGGCGCGCGAATGGAAGGCGGCCAGGGCGCGCGGCGAGCCGTCGCCATCGGGCTGGCTGGGGCCGGCGATGTCGGTGCTTTCCAGGAAGAACGGACGCTTCTCCGGCACCGACAGCGCGAATCGCGTGTTGCCGGCCAGCTGCGGCTGGTCCAGCTCGACCTGGGAGAAATCCGGGTTCAGGGTCGCATCCAGCACCCAGTCGGCGCGCGGCCGCCATTTCAGCTCGCTGCCCAGCTCGGGGCGGCTGCCGCGGCGCCAGGTCAGCTCGGGCCGCAGGCTCACGAAGCCGCGCTCGCGCACCGTCTCGACCAGATCGCCCAGCCCTTCCAGCGGCTGCAGCTCGGCGATGAAGTTGAGCGCATCCTGGCTCAGCGGCGCGCTGACGAACAGGTGGCTGGCCTCGCGCGGCACGCTGCGCGTGACCATCAGGCGCCAGGGCGCGCCGTGGGCATGCGGATAGCGCAGCGCCGCCAGCGGCCAGCGCAGCTCGACGCTATAGCCGTCGGCCAGGCGCCGCGTGGCGGCCTGCACGTCGAAGTCGGGCGCGAAGTCCTCGGCATCATCGTCGGCCGTGAAGACGCCGTCGGCCACGACACCGGCGGCATTGATGCGCACGAACTGGGCCGAGCGGCGCAGGCCCACCGGGTCGAGCACGACGGAGACGAAGTCCTGGTCGCGGCGCACCATGTCGCGCCGCGTCAGCGGTGCGCGGATGCGCTCCGGCGCGTCGTCATGGGCACGGATGCCGAACACCAGCGCATCGGCCGTGGCCAGTACCTGCACGGTGGTGCGCCAGCGCGCCGGCCGGCCGTCCTCGGGCAGGAACTGCACGAAGGCGTCGTGCACCGGCGCGCGCGCCCAGGCGGGCTCGTCGAGCGCGCCGTCGATGCGCAGCGGCGCGGCGTCTTCCGGCGCCAGGCGCAGGGCCTGGGGATTGTTGGAGGCCTGGGCCGGCATGGCCAGGCACAGGCACAGCAGGGTGCCGAGGGCAGGTTTCATCTATGGGTGGCCGCCCGCGCGGCGGCGCGGCGCGGGCAGGTCTCGATCAGGCGTTGGAAGGCGGCGCCCGGTGCGGACGCGGCGGCTTTGCGGGACGCGGGGTCCCTAGCAGGGGTGCAGTACCTTGATCATGAGAACCTCCTTGGGCCAAGCGCGATCGGCCGGCAGATGAGGGCCGCAGTGTAGACCAGGGCGGGCGGCGCTCAATGCCCCTGGCGATGCTTGCGCGGCCGGCCGGCCAGCAGCTTGTCGAACAGCGCGTTGGGCAGGGCGCGCAGCAGCTTGGCCACCACGCCCATCTGCCAGGGGATGACGCGGTAGCTGGCGCCGGCCGCGATGGCCTCGAAGGCGCGCGCGGCGAAGTCGGCCGGCTGCATCAGGAAGGGCATGCTGTAGCGGTTCTCGCGCGTCAGCGGCGTGTCGATATAGCCGGGCGAGATCGTCACGACCTTGACGCCATGCGGCCGGCATTCGCCGCGCAGGCTTTCGCAGTAGCTGATCACCGCCGCCTTGCTGGAGCAGTAGGCGGCGTGGCCGGGCAGGCCGCGGATGCCGGCCACGCTGCCGATGCCCACCAGGGCGCCGCTGCGCCGCGCGCACATCGGCGCGACGAAGGGCTGGAAGGTGGCGGCCAGGCCGATGTTGTTGGTCTCGTAGATGCTGCGCATCACCTCGATGTCCTCGAGGATGGCCGTGTCCATGCCGATGCTGATGCCGGCATTGGCGATCACCACGTCGGGCAGGCCCTGGGCGGCGATGCAGGCGCGGCCGGCGCCGGTGATGGCGGCCACGTCGCGCACGTCGGCCCCGTAGACCGCGTAGCGCGCCGGGCTCAGGCCTTGCGCCGCGGCCCAGGCCTGCAGCTCGGCGCTGCGCCGCGCCACCAGCGCCAGGCGGTAGCCCGCCTGGTAGTAGCGCAGCGCCAGGGCCTGGCCGATGCCGCTGGAGGCACCGGTGATATAGACCAGCGGGGAGTTCGATTCACTCATGGCAAGGCCCTATACGGCGATACGGCGATACGGCGAGGCGGCACCCCGGTCGCGTGAAACGGACGCGTTGCCGGATGGGCGCCGCCGATCCGGCTTTGCCGGGCGGTCGGTGCCGCCCCCTCGAAGGGGGCGCGCGCAGCGCGTAGGGGGTGGTCCTTCACTTCAGCGCTTGGGCAGGGGCTCGAAACGCGCCGAGGCGCGACCGCCGAACTCCACCTTGCCACTCAGGTGGTTGTAGACGAAGTTGCGGGCATTGATGTCGCCGCCGGCATAGCGCAGCCGCACCGGCAGGTGCGACCGCAGGATCTCCTGGTTCAGGAAGGCGTGCAGGAACTCGCCCTCCACCTGCAGCCGCGGCGCCTCGGACAGCTGGCCGTCCTTGCCCTTCTCGAAGCGCCGCACGGTCACATCGCCCAGCAGCTGCAGCTCGCTGCCGTCGCCATTGCCGAGCGCGCGCTTGGCGGTGGCCAGGGTCATGCTGCCGTCGGCGCCGAAGGCGCGGATGCGCACGGCGTCGATCTCGACGGTGTCGGTGTCCGGGAAATGGCGCATCTCGCTGCCCTCGACGCGAAAGCGCAGCGCGCCCGCCGTGTCGAAGCGCTGCAGCTCGAAGCCCAGCATGCGGTAGTCGGGCACATGGCGCGGCACCGGCTTCTCGGTGGGGCCGTCCAGGCCCGGCGTGTTCTTCACCAGCCACCAGGTGCCCGCGGCCAGGAAGGCCATCAGCAGCAGGGGCAGGTAGGTGGACAGCAGGCTCTGCAGCCGCCACAGCCAGGATTGCGGCAGGCGGCGCTGGGCGGGGGCCTTCAGCGGCGCCAGCGTCGCGGCCATCAGGGCGTGCCCCCGTCCAGCGTGGACAGGTGGCCATTCAGCAGGGCCTCGTAGCGTCCGGCCGCGCTGAGCAGCAGATCGCAGCATTCGCGCGCCGCGCCATGGCCGCCGTCGGCCCGGGTGATGTAGTGGGCCACGGCCCGGACCTCGGCATGGGCCTGGGCCGGTGCGCAGGCGAAACCGGCGCGCAGCAGCAGGGGCAGGTCGGGCCAGTCGTCGCCCATGGCGGCGACCTCGGGCCAGGCGAGGCCCAGCTGGTCCAGCAGCGGCTGGGCCACGGCGAGCTTGTCCTTGGCACCGTAGACCGCGTGCCTGAGGCCGAGATCGGCGACGCGGCGGCGCAGCGCCGGCGAATCGCGGCCGGTGATGATGATGGGCGTGATGCCGCCCTGGTCCAGCAGCTTCAGGCCATGGCCGTCCAGCGTGGAGAAGGCCTTGAAGTCCTCGCCGCGCTCGGAGATGTAGATGCGGCCGTCGGTCAGCACGCCGTCGACATCGAAGATCGCAGCCTTCAGGCCGAGGCCGGGGCCCTGGGCCTTCAGCAGGGTCTCGGGATCGAAGCGCAGGGCAGGCGTGAGGCGCAGGGCGGTCGTCATCAGATCACCTTGGCCTGCATCAGGTCGTTGATGCTGATCGCGCCGACCAGGCGCTGCTCGGCATCGACGACCAGCACCAGCGTGATGCGGGCGGCCTCCATCAGGTCGGCGGCATCGACGGCCAGCGCGTCGGCGGCCACGGTGCGCGGGTTCCTGGAGGCCACCGCGCCGGCCTGCAGCGCGCGCAGATCCTCGCCGCGCTCGATCAGGCGGCGCAGGTCGCCGTCGGTGAAGATGCCCAGCACCTTGTCGTCGGCGTCGACGACGATGGCCGCGCCGAGGCCCTTGGCCGACATCTCGCGCATCATTTCGGTGAACGGCGCCGCGGGCGCCACGCGCGGCAGCGCGGCGCCGCTGCGCATCAGGTCGCGCACATGGGTCAGCAGCTTGCGACCCAGGGCGCCGCCGGGATGCGAGCGCGCGAAGTCCTCTTCCTTGAAACCGCGCGCATCCAGCAGGGCCACGGCCAGCGCGTCGCCCAGGGCCAACTGGGCCGTGGTGCTGGCGGTCGGGGCCAGGTTCAGCGGGCAGGCCTCCTGGTCGACCTTGCTGTCCAGCACGATGCTGGCATGGCGGGCCAGGCTGGAGCCGGCGCCGCCGGTCATCGCGACGATGGTCACGCCCAGGCGCTTGAGCACCGGCAGGATGGCGTTGAGCTCGTCGCTCTCGCCGGAATTCGACAGGGCCAGCACCACGTCCTTGACCGTCACCATGCCCAGGTCACCATGGCTGGCCTCGGCGGGATGGACGAACAGCGCCGGCGTGCCGGTGGAAGCCAGGGTGGCGGCGATCTTGCGGCCCACATGGCCGCTCTTGCCCATGCCCATCACGGCCACGCGGCCGCTGCAGGCCAGCATGGCCTGCACCGCGGCCACGAAGGCCTCGCCCTGGCGCGGCACCAGGCCGGTCAGGGCCTTGGCCTCGATCTCCAGGGTGTGGCGTGCCATGGCCAGCACGCGCTGCGGGTCGAAGGGGGGAAGCTGTTCTGGCGTCATCCGGCCAGTGTAGCGGCCGTCGTACCCGGCTGTTACCCGCAGGACGCGGCGTCTTTCCACAATGGGGCAGGCGCCGCAAGGAGCGCCGCCACCCCAAGGAGACGAGCATGGGCAATGCCAAGAAACTGTTGCCGCTGGCCGGCGACTATGTCGAGGACTACGAGATCATGGTGCCCTTCCAGGCGCTGCAGGCGGTCGGCCACCGGGTCGACGCGGTCTGCCCCGGCAAGCGGGCCGGCGACCATGTGCTGACCGCGGGCATGGCGTGGTCAGCAGCATCCGGCTGGAGAACGGAGGGGCTGGAAGAGATCGGCGCGCGCGACGGCATGGGCGTGACCCAGCTGATCGAGAAGCTCTACGACGAGCTGGTCCAGGCCCGTGACGCGGTGGGCAATTTCGCGTCCTTCCTGCGCGTCAGCGCGCTGCGCTACATGGCGCTGCGGGCGCGCCAGCGCATCCCGGCCGACCTGGCGGTGCCGATCCGCTCGCTGGACGCACGGCAGGTGCTGCAGGATCTGCCGACGAGCTGGGCACGCCCGCCCCAGCGAGTAGTCTTGGACAAACAGCACCCACGAGAAAGGGCCCGCGAGGGCCCTGTCCAGCGACGCCCGAGGATCCGGCTTTGCCGGTCCTGCGGGCGTGCCCCCTTGAGGGGGCGCGCACAGCGCGTAGGGGGGCTCAAGGATACAGACCGCGCTCCTCGCGCGCCTGCAGCACCCGCGTGCAGGCCACCGTGAACGCCGCGGTACGCAGCGTGATCTTGTGCTGCTCGCTGGTCTCCCAGATGCCCTTGAAGGCGCCGGTGATGATCTTGTCCAGGCGGACATTGATCTCGTCCTCGGTCCAGAAGAAGCTCGAGAAATCCTGCACCCATTCGAAGTAGGACACCGTCACGCCGCCCGAATTGGCGATCACATCGGGCACGACGATGATGCCGCGGTCGGCCAGCACCTGGTCGCCGTCGGGCGTGGTCGGGCCGTTGGCGCCTTCCAGCACGATGCGCGTCGAGAGGCGCTGGGCGCGCTCGGCGGTGATCTGGCCTTCCAGCGCGGCCGGGATCAGCACATCGGTCTTGACGTCCCAGAAATTCTCGTTGGCGATCACGTCGGCGCCCTTGAAGCCGCTCACGCCGCCGGTCTGGGCCACATGGTCCAGCAGCGCGCCCATGTCGACGCCCTGCTCGTTCAGGATGGTGCCGGTATGGTCCTGCACGGCCACCACCTTGGCGCCGTTGGCGCAGAACAGCTTGGCGGCGATCGAGCCGACATTGCCGAAGCCCTGCACCGCGACCCTGGCGCCTTCCATCGGCACGTTCAGGCGACGCATCGCCTCGCGGCCGATCACGAACACGCCGCGGCCGGTGGCGGCCACGCGGCCCAGCGAGCCGCCCAGCGGGATCGGTTTGCCGGTGACGACACCGGTGGCCGTGGCCCCGGTGTTCATCGAGTAGGTGTCCATCATCCAGGCCATGATCTGGCCGTTGGTGTTGACGTCCGGGGCCGGAATGTCCTGCTGCGGGCCGATGATGATGCCGATCTCGCTGGTGTAGCGGCGCGTGACCTTCTCCAGCTCCTTCATCGACAGGGTCTTGGGATCCAGCCGGATGCCGCCCTTGGCGCCGCCGTAGGGCAGGTTGACCGCGGCGTTCTTGATCGTCATCCAGGCCGACAGGGCCATCACTTCTTCCAGCGTGACGTCGGGGTGGTAGCGCACGCCGCCCTTGCCGGGGCCGCGGGTCAGGCTGTGCTGGACGCGGTAGCCCTCATAGTGGGCGATCGTGCCGTTGTCCAGCTCGATGGGGATGTCGACGATCAGGGCGCGCTTGGGTCGGCGCAGCGTCTCGACCCAGCGTGCCAGGTTGCCGAGGTACGGCTCTACGGCGTCGATCTGGGACAGGTAGGTGCCCCAGGGACTGTTGCGCGTGGGCGAGACAAAGGACAGGTTGGGCATGCAATGCTCCGTAACTTTTCGGTGGCGCGAACGGTAGCGCGAACTGGACGGGCCGCGCCAGGATTTCCAAAGCCGAGTGCGCATGTGGCCATGCGAGCCGCGCATAGCGCCCGCGGAGTTTGCGCCGCGACAAGCTTTTTCGCCATATCCCCTACGGGTCGGCCCGAAGCGGCGGGGATGGTCAATCCCGGGTCGGTCGCGCGGCGGCCGCCCGGTAATATCGTTACATGATCACCTCGCTGGACCTCGCCCTGCTGTATCTCGTCGCCGCGGTACTGGGGGTGGTGATCTGCCGCTCCCTGAAGCTGCCGCCGATGCTGGGCTATCTGGCGGTGGGCGTGCTGATCGGCCCCCACGCGCTGGCGCTCGGCGGGCCGGACGGGAACGGCGCCAGCATCCGCTACCTGGCCGAGTTCGGCGTGGTGTTCCTGATGTTCGTGATCGGGCTGGAATTCAACCTGCCCAAGCTGCGCAGCATGCGGGCCATGGTGTTCGGCCTGGGGCTGCTGCAGGTGCTGCTGACCATTCTGGGCGCGCTGGCCGGCCATGTGCTGCTGGATCGCGGCCTGGCGCTCATGGGCATGCGCTGGGAGCTGTCCTGGCAGGGCGCGCTGGTGCTGGGCGCCTCGATGGCGATGAGCTCGACCGCCATCGTCGTCAAGCTGATGGCCGAACGCCTGGAGCTGGAAAGCGAACATGGCCGCCGCGTGCTGGGCGTGCTGCTGTTCCAGGATCTGGCCGTCGTGCCGCTGCTGGTGATGATCCCGGCGCTGCACAGCAGCGGCGGGGAGATGCTGGAATCGCTGGGCTGGGCCGGGCTGAAGGCGGCCGTGGTGCTGGGCGTGCTGCTGCTGGGCGGGCAGCAGGCGATGCGCTGGTGGCTCACGCTCGTCGCGCGGCGCAGGAGCGAGGAGCTGTTCATGCTGAACCTGCTGCTCGTCACGCTGGGCCTGGCCTGGCTGACCGAGCATGCCGGCCTGTCGCTGGCGCTGGGCGCCTTCGTCGCCGGCATGCTGATCGCCGAGACCGAATACAAGCACCAGGTGGAAACCGACATCCGTCCCTTCCACGACGTGCTGCTGGGCCTGTTCTTCATCACCATCGGCATGAAGCTGGACTGGCGCCCGGTATGGGAGCAATGGCCGCTGGTGCTGGCCCTGACCCTGGCACCCACCGCCGCCAAGTTCGTGCTGATCGCCGGCCTGGCCAAGCTGCTGCGCGCGCCCACCGGCGTGGCGCTGCGCACCGGCCTGTACCTGGCGCAGGCCGGCGAGTTCGGCTTCGTGCTGCTGACCCTGGGCGCCCAGCATGCGCTGATCGCGCCGCAATGGGTCAGCCCGGTGCTGGCGGGCATGGTGCTGTCGATGCTAGCCACGCCCATCCTCTTCATGTACAGCAACCGCATCGTGATGAAGCTCTCGGCCAGCGACTGGCTGCTGCAGTCGGTGCAGCTGACCACCATCGCCAAGAAGTCGATCAAGGCCGACGCCCATGTGATCATCTGCGGCTACGGCCGCAGCGGCCAGAACCTGGCGCGCCTGCTGGAGGCCGAGGCCATTCCCTATATGGCGCTGGACCTGGACCCGGACCGCGTGCGCCAGGCCGCGGCGGCCGGCCAGAGCGTGGTGTTCGGCGACGCGGCGCGCCTGCAGAGCCTGATGGCGGCCGGTCTGGCCCGCGCCAGCGCGGTGGTGGTCAGCTACCACGACACGCCCTCGGCGCTGAAGATCCTGCAGCTGGTGCGGGCCCATGCGGCCCATGTGCCGGTGGTGGTGCGCACCATCGACGACACCGACCTCGAGAAGCTGCGCGCCGCCGGCGCCACCGAGGTGGTGCCCGAGGCCATCGAGGGCTCGCTGATGCTGGCCAGCCATGCGCTGGCCCTGGTGGGCGTGCCGATGCGTCGGGTGATCCGCATCACCCGCGACGCGCGCGACGCGCGCTACGGCCTGCTGCGCGGCTATTTCCACGGCGCCGACGACGACACCACCGAGGAGCGCGAGCAGGCCCGGCTGCGCTCGGTCACCCTGCCGCAGGCCAGCCCGCATACCCGGCAGCCGCTCGCGCACCTGGCCCTGCATGCCATCGGCGTGGCCGTGGTCTCGGTGCGGCGCGCCAACGGCGCCGTGGTGCCGGGCGATGCCGATCTGGCCCTGGCCGGCGGCGACACCCTGGTGTTGTCGGGCATGCCGGAGGCGCTGGCGCTGGCCGAGGAAAAACTGCTGCGGACCTGATGATGCCTGGGAGACAGCCATCCTGCCGCCTGCGCGACAGGCGGGCCGGCGCCCTTGCGCGACACTGGACGCACGGCAGCGAACCAATAAAGAGGCCCCCAGATGAACTTCGACTACAGCCCCAAGGTCCAGGAGATGCGTGCGCGCCTGCTGGCCTTCATGGACCAGCATATCTACCCCAACGAGCATCGCTTCCACGCCGAGATCGAGGCCAATCGCCAGCGGGGCAATGCCTGGATCCCGACCACGGTGATCGAGGAGCTGAAGCCGCTGGCGCGCCAGGCCGGCCTGTGGAACCTGTTCCTGCCCAAGTCGACGCGGGCACCGGAAGGGCTGTCGAACCTGGAGTACGCGCCGCTGTGCGAGATCATGGGCCGCGTGCACTGGGCGCCCGAGGTCTTCAACTGCTCGGCACCGGACACCGGCAATATGGAGACCATCGAGCGCTACGGTTCGGAAGCGCTGAAGACGCGCTGGCTGGAGCCGCTCTTGCGCGGCGAGATCCGCTCGGCCTTCCTGATGACCGAGCCGGCCGTGGCCTCCAGCGACGCGACCAATATCGAATGCCGCATCGAGCGCGACGGCGATGACTATGTGATCAACGGCACCAAGTGGTGGTCCAGCGGCGCCGGCGATCCGCGCTGCGCCGTCTATATCGTGATGGGCAAGACCAACCCCGAGGCCGGCCGCCATTCGCAGCAGTCGATGATCGTCGTGCCGGCCGACGCGCCGGGCATCACGGTCAAGCGCTTTCTCTCGGTGTTCGGCTACGACGATGCGCCGCACGGCCATATGGAGGTCGAGCTGAAGAACGTGCGCGTGCCGGCCGAGAACATCCTGCTCGGCGAGGGCCGCGGCTTCGAGATCGCCCAGGGGCGCCTCGGCCCCGGCCGCATCCACCACTGCATGCGCTCGATCGGCGCCGCCGAACGCGCGCTGGAGCTGATGTGCGAGCGCGCGCTGGCCCGCACCGCCTTCGGCAAAACGGTCGCGCAGCAGACCGTGACGCAGGAGCGCATCGCCGAGGCGCGCTGCAGCATCGAGCAGGCGCGCCTCTTGACCTTGAAGGCCGCCTACATGATGGACACGGTGGGCAACAAGGTCGCCAAGGCCGAGATCGCGATGATCAAGATCGTCGCGCCCTCGATGGCGCTGAAGATCATCGACTGGGCCATCCAGGTGCACGGCGGCATGGGGGTCTCGCAGGACACGCCGCTGGCGATGATGTGGGCGCACCAGCGCACCCTGCGCCTGGCCGACGGCCCGGACGAGGTGCACCGCAACTCCCTGGCCAAGCTGGAGCTGGCGCGCCACATGAAGCTGCCGGGCGAGGTGGAGATGCCCGTCACGCGCGGCGGCTGATAGGTCCGCCTGCCCGGCAATCCCTCCACAGGGGGCCCCGATATGAGCTGGCGCGAAGCGCCGGGGCTGGGTAGCATCGCTCGCTTCAAACCGAGCAGGCACGATGCAACGCCCCACCCTCGCGCGAACCTGGCCGCCGCTGGCTTTCGGCCTGGTCCTGATCCTGCAGGTTGCCGTGCTGCTGAGCAGCCTCGGCGGCCTGCTGGACCGCGCCTGGATGCCCTGGCTCAGCGTCGTCAGCCTCGGGCTCAGCGCCCTGGTGGCAGGCCTTGCCCTGTCGGCCATCGGCCATGAGCGCAAGCGCGCCGAGCGGGCCCAGCTGACCCTGGAGGAGGCGATCGACGCCCTGCCCGCCAGCGTCGAGATCTTCGATGCCGACGACCGGCTGGTGGCCTACAACAAGCGCCTCGTGGAGCTCTACCCGCACAAGCTGCGCGAGTTCCAGCGCGGCGCCAGCTTCGAGGAGCTGGTGCGCGCCTCGCTGTCCGTGCGCGGCGTGCCCGAGGCGATCGGCCGCGAGGAGGCCTGGCTGGCCGAGCGCAAGGCCGCGCGCGGCCAGCAGGCGACGCCGCTGCTGCAGCGGGTGCACGACGAGATGTGGCTGCGCATCTTCGAGCGCCGCACGCCCTCCGGCGGCATGGTCGGCGTGCGCCTGGAGGTCAGCGACCTGGTGCACGAGCAGCAGCGCCTGGCCGCCAGCCAGGCCCATCTGCAGGCCCTGATCAACGCCGCCAGCAACGGCATCGTCACGTTGGACACCGCCGGCCACATGCTGGAGGTCAACCCGGCCTGCGCGCGCCTGTTCGGCTTCACCGCCGCCGAGCTGCGCGGCAGCCACCTCAGCATGCTGGTCAACCAGCTGCCGGCCGACCCGCTGGAGCTGGTGCGCGCCCAGGGCGGCCAGGAATTCGGCGCGCGCCACCGCGACGGCCACGAGCTGGCCGTGCATCTGGCGGTGGCCGAGGTCAAGACCGACACCACCCACCTGTTCGTCGGCATCATCACCGACTTCAGCGAGCGCAAGCGCCAGGAGATGCGCCTGCGCCAGGCCAACGAGCTGCTGGCGCGCCAGTCCACCACAGACGGGCTGACCGGCGTGGGCAACCGACGCCTGTTCGACCAGGCGCTGCAGATCGAATGGCAGCGCAGCGCCCGCGCGGGCAAGCCGCTGGCAATGCTGCTGGTCGATATCGACCATTTCAAGCAGTACAACGACCATTACGGCCATGTCGCCGGCGATGACTGCCTGCGCCGCGTCGCCACCCTGCTGCGCAGCTGCGTGGGCCGCGGCGGCGAGCCGGTGTGCCGCTACGGCGGCGAGGAGTTCGCGGTGCTACTGGTCGACACCGATCTGGCCGGCGCCCAGGTGGTAGCGCAGCGCTGCCTGGACAGCGTGCGCCTGGCCGGCATCGAGCATGCGGCCTCGCCGGTGCGGCACAGCATCAGCCTGAGCATCGGCGTGGCGACGCGCGTCGGCGACGCGCAGCAGCCGCCGCAGACCCTGATCCAGGCCGCCGACGGCGCGCTCTACCAGGCCAAGCAGGGCGGCCGCGCCCGCATGGTGTGCTGCGCTTGACGCTCACCCCCTACGCGCTGCGCGCGGTGGATGCAGGGTGCCTGGCCTGAGATAATCGCCGGGCCATGCAGCAAAGCCCCGCCGACTACATCAAGAGCCACATCCGCACCGTGCCCGACTGGCCCAGCCCGGGCGTGCAGTTCCGCGACATCACGCCGCTGCTGGCCAACCCGCGCGTGTTCCGCGTGCTGATCGACCAGTTCGTGCACCGCTACTTCGACCGGAAGCCCTCGGCAATAGCCGGTCTGGATGCGCGCGGCTTCATCATCGGTTCGGTGCTGGCCTACGAGCTGAACATCGGCTTCATCCCGATCCGCAAGAAGGGCAAGCTGCCCTTCACCACGGTGGCGGAGACCTACGAGCTGGAGTACGGCAGCGCCACGGTGGAGATGCACACCGATGCGGTGCGCCCCGGCGACCGCGTCGTGCTGATCGATGATCTGATCGCCACCGGCGGCACCATGATGGCCGGCGCCAAGCTGCTGCAGCGCCTGGGCGCCACGGTGGTGGAAGGCGCGGCCATCGTCGACCTGCCCGAGCTGGGCGGTTCCAAGCGCCTGCGCGACAGCGGCCTGCCGCTGTTCACGCTGGTCGATTTCGAAGGGCATTGAACAAGAAGATGGCCAAGACCGTACCGCAACTCAGCCGTGAGCAGATCGCCGCCGTCCTCCAGACCGCCTGGGACGATTTGCCGCCCTACAACAAGGTGCTGATGGAACATGGCCTGGGCCAGGGCCAGCTGGTGCAGCTGATGAAGCGCGAGCTCACCTCCAGCGCCTACAAGCTCTGGGCCGCGCGCGGCAAGAGCGTCAAGGCGCCCAAGGCCAGGTCGACCTGGCCGCACGGGCGCTGAGGCCCGGATCTCGCGGATCGATATAGAGACCGGCCGCTAGTTCATCAACACGTAGATTACGGAACGTAATGCCGAGCCGGCTTATGGTCGGCATCCTGTCGAGCGAACTTCCACGCGATGGTTTGCCCTGAGGCGTTGCGAGCGAGTTGCCACGGGTACACCTGGCACTGCAAGGCTTGCCGATCGGCCGGGCGGCGATCCAGGCATTGCCGGTTGAGGATGCCGATTTCGATCTCTGGCGTGAGATGGTGGCCCTGCGAGACGGCATCGGGATTGCCATGCGCAGGCCAAGGGCACCAGCATTCGCGATACCCGCGACCAAGCCGAAGTTCCAAGGGAACAACATCATGGCGGCCAAGCGCCGCCGGAATGTTGGTCGTCGGATCATGCCCATGTCGATGCGCTCGCTGCTCGGCTCGATGCAGTCATGCGCAGATGCCGCGCTGCCGGACCGTCGCGCAACGTGGTCCGGATCAACCGGTCGCGCTCGCATCCGGCGGATCGACCCAGGCGGCTTACTTTCCGGCCGGCTGCAGTTCGGCCACCACGAACCCGCTGCCGGCCTTCTCGACCTTGAAACGGATCTTGTCGCCCACCTTGACCTGGTCGACCATCGCAGGATCCTTGACCTGGAAGACCATGGTCATGCCCGGCATGTCCAGGTTCTTGATGTCGCCGTGCTTGATCGTCAGCTTCTTGTTGTCCTTGTCGACCTTGCGGATTTCGCCGTCGGTCATGTCGACGGTGGCGCTGGCGGCGGAGCCCCCCATCTTGCCGTGGTCCATGCCTTGCGCGACGGCGGTCAGGGACAGGGTCGAGGTCAGGCCGATCAGCGCGGCCAGGCCGAGTTGCTTCAGTGCTTTCATGGGAGTCTTCTCCTTCAACGGTAACTTTGAAAAACACGTGCGCTGCCATCCTTGGCCAGCAGCAGCACGTCGTAGGGGTCCTTGCGGTCGCCATACTCGGGGCCATCCATGCCCGGCGAACCGACGGGCATGAAGGGCACGGCAAGTCCGATGCCGGCGGGGCGCTCCCGCAGCAGGCGATGGATGTCCTTGGCCGGTACATGCCCTTCGATGGCATAGCCACCGACCAGGGCCGTGTGACAAGAACCGTGCTTGTCCCGAACTCCCAGGCGCTTGCGCGCGGCGGCATTGCCGACGTCGCTGACTTGGGTTGCGAAGCCACTGGCCTCCAGGTGCACGATCCAGTCCTTGCAGCAGCCGCAGGCGGGACTTTTCCAGATCTGCACCATGGGCTTGTGCCGTCCCGGCGTATCTGTTCGGCCCCAGGCTGGGAGTGCGAGCAGCAAGGCGCTGCCCACCATCAGGCGACGCCGGTGCTCAATGCTTGTGGTCGCCATGTCCGTCCGCCTTGCCAGCCTGCGCGCTCTTGACGCTCTTGGTGCCCGCGCTACCGACCACCTTGACCTTCCCCACCATGCCCGCCTGGTAATGGCCCGCGATCAGGCAGGCAAAGTCGAAGTCGCCGGCGCGGTTGAAGGTCCAGGTGATCTCGCCGCTGGCACCGGGCTTCACATGTGCCATGTAAGGCTCGTCATGCTCCATGTCCGGGAACTTCATCATCAGGGCGGCATGCTCGTCGAGAACCTTCTTGGTGCCGAGCACGAACTCGTGCATCACCTGGCCATCGTTCCTGATCACGAACCTCACGGTCTCGCCCTGCCTGACCTCGATCTTGTCGGGCGAGAAGCGCATGGCATCGGACATCCTGATCTCGATGGTTCGCTTGGCGGCCGGAGCCTCGGCGGCGATGCCCCAGTCCTGCTGCTCCTTCTTCACCGGGCTGGACCTCTTGTGATCCTCGTTGCCATGGGCGTGAGCGCCAACGCTGAGAGCCATCAGGCCGGTGAAGACGGCACCAAGCACCTGTGTTTTGCTGAGCTTCATAGGAGTCTTTCTAAGGGGAAATAGGAAATGGGATGAATGGGGCTCAGTGCCCGGAATGCCCGGAGGTCTTGCGGACCTTGACTTCTGCGGTGGGTCCGGGCTTCTGGCGTGCCATCGATTGCCCGCCCTCGGCGGCGAAGCGCGCGGGCTCGGGCAGCGCACCGGTCCACTCGAACGCGACCTCGCCCTTCGGATGCTGGTACCAGCCCGGATCGCTGTAGTCGCCGGCCTTCTGGTTGCGGCGTACCTTCAGGACCGAGAACATGCCGCCCATCTCGACCCCGCCGAACGGCCCCTGGCCGGTCATCATCGGGATCGTGTTGTCGGGCAGCGGCATTTCCATCTCGGCCATGTCGGCCATGCCGCGCTCGCCCATCACCATGTAGTCGGGCACCAGCTTCGTGATCTGCTTGACCACCTCGCGGTGGTCGACGCCGATCATCGTCGGCACGTCGTGCCCCATCGCGTTCATCGTGTGATGGCTCTTGTGGCAGTGGAAGGCCCAGTCGCCTTCCTCGTCCGCCAGGAACTCGATCTGACGCATCTGCCCGACCGCGACATCGGTCGTGACCTCGTACCAGCGCGTGCTCTTGGGCGTCGGGCCGCCATCGGTGCCGGTGACCAGGAACTCATGGCCATGCAGGTGGATCGGGTGGTTGGTCATCGTCAGATTGCCGATGCGGATGCGCACCTTGTCGTTCTTGCGCACGTTCAAGGTATCGATGCCCGGGAAGACGCGGCTGTTCCAGCACCACAGGTTGAAGTCCGTCATCGTCATGATCTTGGGCGTGGCGGTGCCCGGATCGATGTCGAAGGCATTGAGCAGGAAGCAGAAGTCGCGCTGGACCTCGTCGATCAGCGGGTGCTTGGCCTTCGGGTGCGTGACCCAGAAGCCCATCATGCCCATCGCCATCTGCGTCATCTCGTCGGCATGCGGGTGGTACATGAAGGTGCCGGGGCGGCGTGCGACGAACTCGTAGACATAGGTCTTGCCGGGCTGGATCGCCTTCTGCGTCAGTCCCGAGACGCCGTCCATGCCATTGGGCAGGCGCTGGCCATGCCAGTGGATGCTGGTGTGCTCGGGCAGCTTGTTGGTGACGAAGACGCGCACGCGGTCGCCCTCGACCACCTCGATCGTCGGGCCGGGCGACTGGCCGTTGTAGCCCCACAGATGGGCCTTCATGCCGGGCGCGAGTTCGCGCACGACCGGCTCGGCCACCAGGTGGAACTCCTTGACGCCCTGGTTCATGCGCCAGGGCAGGGTCCAGCCATTGAGCGTCACGACCGGGTTGTACGGGCGCCCGCTGTTGGGCAGCAGCGGCGCCATCGTGTCGGGCTTGGCCTGCAGCACGGGCTCGGGCAGCGCGGCCATGGCCACACGGCTGACGGAAGCCGCCGATACGGCGGCGGTCACGGCGCCGGCGCCGCGGAAAAAATCACGTCGAGAAACCATTTGTTCTTCTCCTGGTTCAGTGGCCGGCGGCGGTGCTGGCAGCCACCGATGCGGACGCGCCGGGACCGCTGAGGCTGGGTTTACCGACCAGGGCCATGTCGAGATCGGACTGCGCCATCCAGAAGTCGCGCAGCGCCTCGATCGAGGCATTGACGCCGGCGATCTGGGCCCGCGCGTCGGCCAGCAGCTCGAACACGCTGATGAACATGCCGTTGTAGCGAAGCAGGTTCTCTTCCGAGACGCGCTTGGCGGTCGGCACGATGTCGTCGCGGTAGTGGCGGGCGATGTCATAGGCGCTGCGGTAGCCCTGGTAGGCCTCGCGCACCTCGGAACGAGCCTCGACGGCGGTCTGCGCCGCGCGCTGCACGCTCTGCATATAGACCGCCTCGGCGCGCGCCATGCGGGCACCGCCCCAGTCGAACAGCGGGATCTCGAAGCCGATCTCGTAGCCGGTCTGGCGCGGCGCCTCGTTGGAGGAATTGCGCTGGTAGCTGAACTCCAGCACATTGATGAAGCGCGTCACCTTGCTCAGGCCGAGGTTCTTCGCCGTCGCTTCGGCCTGCAGCCTGGCCGCCTGGACGTCCAGGCGCTGGGCCATCGCCAGCTGCTCGATGTCCGGGCGGTCGGCCGGTTCGCTCGGCAGATCCGGCAGCCGGTCCGGCAGGTGGAACTGGGTCTGCGTGCCCCACAGGCCCAGCTGGCGGATCAGGCGCTCGCGGCTCGACACGCGGGCCTGTTCGGCACGCGCGGCGTTCAGCGTGGTCTCGGCGAAGAAGCCATGCTCGCGCGCCTGCTGCAGCTTCGACCAGTTGCCGGCCAGGGCCAGCCGCTTGGCCAGTTCCGCGCCGGCGTCGGCGGTGGCGCGCACGTCCTTCATATAGCGCGCGGTCTGCTCGGCCGCGACCGCCGCGTAGAAGGCCTTGCGGGTCTCGGCGGCCAGCGACAGCATCTGCATCGACACCGCGCGCTGGGTGGCGGCAAAGCGCCGCGATTCGAGTTGCCGCGTCATCGGCAAGGCGATCAGATGCGCGAGGTCGAAAGAGAAGCTGCGCTCGATCTCGCGCTCTTCGCCGCGCTTCATGCGGGCGATACTGAAGCCCGGATTGGGCATCCGGCTGGCCTGCACCATCTCGGCCTGGGCAATGCCCAGTTCCTGGAAGCTGGCCTGCAGGCCCCGGTTGTTCAGCAGCGCGATCTGGACCGCGCTGTCGGCATCGAGCGGCCGGCTCAGCAGTTCGGCGAGCCGCCCGGCGATCTCGTCTTCATCGGCATCGGACTTCAGGATCTGAACCGTCTTGCCAAGATGCTGCTGGGCAGCCTGCTGTACCGGCTGCAGCCCGCCATCGGCGCTCAGGCTGGCGCACCCGGCGAGCAGCAAGGGCGAGGCCGCCAGGGCCAGCCTGTGCAGCCGGCCCAGCGCCGCCGCGCGTGTCGTTCCATAGGTTCGCATAAGGGCTCCTCAATGCATCTTGTGAGCGCCATGCCCGGCGGCGGGCGCCTGCTTGACAGGCTCCTTGGGCGCGCTGGCGGCCGAGGCCGGAGCCTGCGGCTCGCTCGCCTCCCTGGCATAGACGCGCCAACCGCCGATGCGGCCAACCCGCTCGTTGGTCTCGGTCCAGGAACCCGGCTCGGTGTCCGCATAGGGCCGGTAGCCCTGCAGGGCCGAACGGTAGATGACGCCCGGCACATCCGCCTTGGCGTCCAAGGGATTCGGGCGGGCCTGGGGCTTGTCGGCCCTGGCGCTGCTTTGGGCATGCGCAACCGTCGCGACGGCCGGCATCAAGCCCACCACGACCGCACATGCAGCGGCTGCGCCAAGGCGCTTGATAGTCTGTGACATGTAGAACTCGCTTCTGATGGATCGACCCATGGCCGTCGGCGCAAGGCCGCGGCAAGGGTGCTGGTCGGGCGCGTTCCGGCTTCGCTAGGCGCGAAGCGGGGTGCGCCGATCAGGCGAGCAGGAGTCGAGGCGGACGTTCAAGTCCGCCGGGCAGCATGCGGTCATGCACGACCGGCACGGTGGCCACGGTCACCGGCATGGCCGGCACGAGATCCAGCTTGAAAGTAGCGACCGCGAGCGCGGCCGCGTTGCAGCAAGATGCGCAGACGCTGCACTTGCTTGCCTGGGCGGACTTGCCATCTGACGCCACCTGGTCGTCCGCGGCCTCGGCTTGGTCCGTTGCAGTGGCATGGTGCGCGGCCGCAGCGCCATCGTGATGATGGCTCGGCATTTCGGCCATTGCGGCCGCCGGGCGATGATGAGCCGGCCCGCAGGCGGCCATGGCATGGACGGCGTAGCCCTGCAGCGGCAGCGCCACTGCAAGCATCCACGTCAACACCATGCGCAGGAATTTGCTCATCAGTCCAGTTTAATTCAATCGGCTCGGAGGGGCGCCGAACTAGTACCCGCGATTGCTGTTCATGCGGCGCAGCGAGCCGTCTTCGCGCGCGCGGCGCAGCTCCTCCAGCACCTCGGCACGGGTACGGCCGCCCCCCGCGGCGGGGGCGTCGAACTGCAGCGCGCCGTTGTGGCCGACCAGCTTTTCGGCGGCACGGGCGGCCGTCTCGGCTTCGGGAGCGTAGCCGGCCTCGCTGTCGACCTTGGCCAGCGCGCCGGCCTGGCGAGCCTGTTGCAGTTCCGCCAGGACCTCCGCGCGCGTCTTGCCCGCGGGCATCGCATGGTAGGCGCCGCCGGCTTCGGTGTTGGCCGGTGTGAAGCCCTGGCCGGCCATGGCGGGCATGGAGATCGCAGCCAGGATGGCCGTGGCTGCGATGGCGGTACTGATGCGCGACATATGAACTCCTTGTGGTTTGCGCTCAAGCCAGCTGCCGTGATTCGGCGGTGCTGGTCCGGCGTCGTGTTGCGACGCCATGGCAGCCACTGTAGGAATCCGCCCGGGACGAGAGTCCGTCCTGCGCATGACGAATCTGTCATCGAAGGCCACGGCTCGGGCACATGACAAATTCGTCATCCGACCCGAGGCCGAAAGCCTCCAGAATCGCGCCATGAAGCTCCTTGTCGTCGAAGATGAAGCCAAGCTCGCGGACTATCTGCGCAAGGGCCTGAGCGAGGCTGGCTATACCGTGGAGGTCGCACCGAATGGCATCGACGGGCTGCACCTGGCAATCGAGGGCGACCATGAGCTGGTGCTGCTGGACAGCATGCTGCCGGGGATCGACGGCCTGAGCCTGCTGGCCGCACTGCGCCGCACCAGGCAGACGCCGGTCCTGATGCTGACCGCGCGGGTGGGCGTCGACGACCGGGTGCAAGGCTTGCAGGCCGGGGCGGACGACTACCTGATCAAGCCCTTCGCGTTCTCGGAATTGCTGGCCCGCATCCAGGTGCTGCTGCGGCGCGCCGGACCCAGAAGTGCCGGCGAGCAGACGGTGCTGCGCCTCGGCGATCTTGAAATGGATCTGCTGCGCCGCAAGGCCTTGCGGGCCGGACAGCGCCTGGACCTGACGGCCAAGGAGTTCAGCCTGTTGGCCCTGCTGCTGAGGCGGCAAGGTGAGGTCGTGACCCGGACGGAACTCGCCTCGCAGGTCTGGGACATGAATTTCGACAGCGAAACCAATGTGGTCGAAGTCGCCATCCGCCGCCTGCGCGGCAAGCTGGATGTGCCGTTCGAGCACCCGCTGCTGCATACCATGCGTGGCATGGGCTATGTGCTGGAGGAGCGGGCACGATGAAGATCCCGTCCCTCGCGCTGGGCGAGCGCCTGTCCATATGGCTGGCCGCCCAGACCTTCGCGGGGCTGGGCCTGGTCTCCATGGCCGTCTATCTGTTTGCCGCCGCGGATCTCGATGCCCGCCAGAACGAGTCGCTGCAGCACAAGCGCGAGCTGGTCGAGCATGTCCTTGCCGAGGCGCACAGCGACCGTGATCTGCCCAATCTGCTGCACAAGCTCGATGACTTCTTCCTCGGGCATCGAGACATGGTCCTGACCCTGCTGCGGCCAGACGGACGGACGCTCTACGACAACGCATCGCGCCCGGACGGGGCCAGCAGACTCAAGTGGGTCTCCTTTGCCTATCCGCATTGGGAGCCGGCGAGCGGCACGCTGTCCGCCCGCATGGCGCTGGATACCGCCGCGGACGACCAGTTTCTGCAGCGTCTGGCGGCCGCGTTGATGGGGGCGTCAATGGTCGGTGCCCTGCTGGTTTCGGCCGGCAGCTTCGTCCTGGTCAGCCTGGGCCTGAGACCGGTCCGCTCTCTGGTCATGCAGACCAAGGGCCTGGCCGCCGAGAACCTGCATCAACGGCTGGACGGCTCGCTGCAGCCGCGCGAGCTGCAGCCCCTCGTCCAGCAGTTCAACGCGCTGCTGGCCCGCCTGAACCGGGCCTACGAGCAGTTGGAGGGGTTCAACGCCGATGTGGCTCATGAACTACGCACGCCGCTGGCCACCTTGATCACCAGCATCGAAGTGGCCATGCGCCAGCCAGGCTTGCCGGAAGCGACGCTCGACCTGCTGGGATCGAACCTGGAGGACTTGCGCCGCATGGCCGGCATCGTCAACGACATGCTGTTCCTCTCGCATGCAAACAGCGGTACGGCGGCGCGCCGGGAAGTCGTGCAGAGCCTGGCGGCCCTGGCGCACGACGTGGCGGAGTATCACGAAGCGGCGATCGCAGAGGCCGGGCTGCGGCTCCGGATCCGTGGCGACGCCGCTGGCGAGTTCGATGCGCCCTTGCTGAAGCGTGCGCTGTCCAACCTGCTGGGCAATGCAACGCGCTACGCGACGGCGGGCTCGACGATTCAAGTGGAGCTGTCGGCATTACCCGATGACGCCGTGTCCTTGGCCGTCATCAATGAAGGTCCTGCCATTGCTCCGACCCACCTGCCTCGGCTGTTTGACCGCTTCTATCGGGCGGACCCCGCACGGGCCCGGGCCAGCGTCAACCATGGCCTGGGCCTGTCCATCGTTGCGGCCATTGCGCGCATGCATGGCGGCGAGCCTTTCGCGTCATCCGGCCAAGGCGCCACACGCATTGGTCTGACCCTGGGAAGTGCTCGGCCTGCCGTCCGCGGCGGCTGAGTTCCCGCCGCTGTTGCAGCAGCAGCCACCGCCGCTGCGGCCGGACGCATCGGTGCGTTGAGCCGCCGTCACCGGTGTCGGGTGGTATCCGGCCTCCGAGATCGCCTCGATCAGCTCGGCCGCGCTTGCTTCGCCGGGCCGGATGTGGATCAGCTTGGCGTGGAGGTCGATCTCCAGGCCTGCCCAGGCGTCGGCGGCTCGCACGGCCCGGGCGATGGTGCTGGCGCAATGGCCACAAGTCATGTCTTCGATGCGGTAGCTCAGCATGGCGGTTCCAATCAATAGGGTGCAGGCATCGTCGGCCTTCCCACCATGTCAAAGTCCAGCGGACGCTGAGGTATCCGACATGGCGACGGGGGACAGCGTCCCGGGATTGACCTTCCGACGATGGCAGGGCGTAGCGCTCAGCGCGGCCATGCGGGCCAATGAGGACCAATAAGGGCCGCCAGGTGACGCAACCTTGAAGTCAACTTTGAAGTGCAACACCGCTAGGACCGAGCAAAGACTTCGCTCGGCGTCTTGAAGCCCAGGCGGCG